>JASHRW010000375.1 GCA_030037065.1 Xanthobacteraceae bacterium | reverse complement strand
GGCGGGGCTGCTTCCGCATCCGCGGCAGATCGATGGGCGTGCGCGGCATCGAGGTCCTCGGCATTCCCGGCGCGATCCCGCAGGGACCCTGCGGGATCGTGGCTCCGTCCACGCTTAGCTGGCGCCGATTACAAGGATATCATGGGGTGGCGCCTGCAGCACAAGACGCGCGGGCGCCTATTCCAGGCGATCGCTCCGGCCAAAATTGCCGGCAAAAGCCAAGTTTTCTTTAATGCGCTGGAACGGCCGGCAGCCGGCGGAGCGTCCTATTCCTCTTCGTCGCCGGTGTCAGGTTCGGGCTCGCTCTCAGGCGGCGTCAGGCCTTCCAGGCCCTTGAGCAGTTCTTCCTCGCTCATGCGGTCGGTGGTCACGTCGGTATCGTCGGCATCGACGCCGGTGCCGGGGGCACCGATGAGCGGCACCGCCTCGGGCTCGGGCTCGTCCACCTCGACATACTTCTGCAGCGAATGGACCAGTTCCTCCTTGAGATCCTCGGGCGAAATCGCCTTTTCTGCGATCTCGCGCAGCGCCACAACCGGGTTCTTGTCCTTGTCGCGTTCGACCGCGATCTGGGCACCGGATGAGATCATGCGCGCGCGGTGGCTGGCGAGTAGAACGAGATCGAATCGGTTCTCGACCTTATCGATGCAATCTTCGACGGTCACACGGGCCATTGGGCTTGAGCTCCTCGGGGGCACATCTCGCCGGCGTGCGGGCGAGGTTCCTGCAAATGGAAGTTGCCAATTGCGCGCTTAGGTATCGTCAAGCGGGCCGAAACGCAAGGGTATTCGGCCGGACACTTCCCTTGGCGGGCGTATTGCGCTCTGTTACCGCAATTGTGCGGAACCTGATCGAGCCCGTCGGAATCATCAATTCAAGCTCCGCGACGGCGTGCCGCACTAGTTCCGCAACAATGCTCGCGCGAGACTTGCCATCGCAGCATTTGCCAAAGTACGCTCGCCCCCGTGCGGCAGTACTTCGCATCACGAATGTTTTGGACGACGATAAAAATGTTCTAACACGGCGCCGGAACGATCGACGGCATTGTTGGCGATCCGGTTTTATCGCGAGAGACCCTCAAGAGAGACATCATGTCGGCACAAATCGAGAAAATCGCGCTGTTCATTGACGGTGCCAATCTTTATGCGACTGCGAAATCACTCGGCTTCGATATCGATTACAAGCGCCTGCTGCGCGAGTTCCAGTCGCGCGGCTATCTGTTGCGCGCGTTCTATTACACCGCGGTGATCGAGGATCAGGAATATTCCTCGATCCGGCCGTTGATCGATTGGCTCGACTATAACGGCTATACGGTCGTCACCAAGGCGACCAAGGAATTTGTCGACCAAACCGGCCGGCGCAAGGTCAAGGGCAACATGGACATCGAACTCGCCGTCGACGCCATGGAGATCGCCCCGCATATCGATCAGATGGTGCTGTTTTCCGGCGACGGCGATTTCCGTTCTCTGGTCGAGGCGGTGCAGCGTCGCGGCGTGCGCGTGGTCGTGGTTTCGACGATCTCGACGCAGCCGCCGATGGTCGCCGACGAACTGCGCCGCCAGTGCGACCAGT
Source organism: Xanthobacteraceae bacterium (assembly GCA_030037065.1). Taxonomy (GTDB): domain Bacteria; phylum Pseudomonadota; class Alphaproteobacteria; order Rhizobiales; family Xanthobacteraceae; genus BOG-931. The sequence goes on along the minus strand of JASHRW010000375.1, from coordinate 8,056 downwards.
TCGTCGATATTATCGAGCTGCAATCCAAGATCGGCCGCGACCCGTCGGAACGTCCGGCGCGCGAGCCACGCGAAGCCCGCGAGCCGCGACATACGCCGCAGTTCCTGCAGCGCAGCCCCACGTCGCAGCGTGTCGAAGTCGACGACGAGTTCGAGGACGAATAGACCTGCGGAACGCAGCAATGCCGCGTGTCAGCGCCGCACCCGGCCGCGACTGCCCGCTCTGCCCCCGCCTTGTGGCCTTCCGCCGAGACTGGCGCCGGCGCGAGCCGGCTTGGTTCAACGCGCCGGTCGCATCGTTCGGACCGGTCGATGCGCGCCTGCTGATCGTTGGTCTCGCGCCCGGACTGCGCGGCGCTAACCGCACCGGGCGGCCGTTTACCGGCGATTATGCCGGCGAACTGCTCTATGGCACCCTCGCAAAGTTCGGATTTGCTCACGGACATTATCAGGCGCGCCCCGACGATGGGCTGACGCTGATCGACTGCCGCATCACCAACGCGGTGCGCTGTGTGCCGCCGGAAAACAAGCCAACGCCTGAGGAAATTAAGACCTGCCGGCAGTTCCTCGCCGCGACCGTCGCCGACATGCCGCGGCTGTCAGCCGTGCTCGCGCTCGGCCGCATCGCCCACGACTCGTTTATCGCGGCGCAGGGCGCGCGCCGGTCCGAGTATCCATTCGCCCACGGTAGCGTCCACGAGATCAGCGCGCTGCGGCTATTCGACAGCTACCATTGCTCGCGCCTGAATACCAACACGGGTGTGCTTACGCCCAAAATGTTTGCGACTCTGATCGCGAAGATTCGCGCTGTGCTTGATGCGCAGGTGCCGGCGCTGGCTTAGTGGAAATCGCTCATTCCTCGCGTCGGCTCTCAAGCGTACGACATGAACTCCATCAGCGATCCGTCGGGGTCGCGGAAATAGACGCTGGTGCCGGCGCCCTTGGCGCCGAAACGTTGCATCGGGCCGCGCTCGACGGCCACGCCGCAGCGTTGCAGGTGCGCGATGGCATCGGCGATCGGGCCGATCCATTCGAAGCATAGATCGCTGTTGCCCGGGGCGACCGGCAGCCGCGCCACCTCGGCGGGTTGCACGCCAGGCCCGTGCACATTGAGTTGCTTGTCGCCGAAGCGATAGGCATAGCCCACCGGGCGCGAGATCAGTTCCGCGCCCAGCACATTCGTGTAGAACGCGTTCGATCGCTGCCAATCGGTGACATGAATCACGCAATGGTCGAGCTTGGTGGGAATGGGCATGGCAATCCCCTCTATCCTTTTTGCCGCATCAGGCGGCCGCGCTCGCGTTCCCATGAACGCTTCTTTTCGGTCTCGCGCTTGTCGTAAAGCTTCTTGCCGCGCGCCAGCGCCAGCTCGACCTTGGCGCGGCCCTTCTCGTTGAAATAGAGCTTGAGCGGGACGAGCGTCATGCCTTCCCGCTCGACCGCGCCGATGAGCTTACTGATCTGGCGCCGGTGCAGTAAAAGCTTGCGCGGCCGTTTCGGCGCGTGATTGAAGCGATTGGCCTGCAAGTATTCGGGAATATTCGAGTTGATCAGCCAGATCTCGCCGCCGCGGGCATCGGCGTATGATTCCGCGATGGTCGCCTTGCCCTGGCGCAGCGATTTAACTTCCGTGCCGGTGAGCGCTATCCCGGCCTCCATGGTGTCGTCGATGAAATAGTTGAAGCGCGCTTTACGGTTATCGGCGACGACCCGCAGTTTCCGTTCCGCTTTCGCCGCCATACGGCCAACCCAGCCTCAACGGCTCTTCAGCGCGTCGCGGATCTCGGTCAGCAACTGCACTTCCGGGGAAGGGCCTGGAGCCGGCGCGGCCGGCTCCGACTTCTTTAGGCTATTGATTGCCTTGACCACCAGAAACAAGGCAAAGGCGATGATGAGGAAGTTGATAGCAAGCGTGAAGAAGTTGCCCCAAGCCAACACTGCACCCTGCTTTTTCGCGTCGGCAAGAACCGCTGCGGTCACCTTCGACGAGAGCGGCAAGAAATAGTTGGAAAAGTCGATTCCGCCGGTGATGGCGCCGACGATCGGCATGATGATATCGGCGACCAGTGAATTGACGACCGCGCCGAAAGCCGCGCCGATAATGACGGCGACGGCGAGATCGACGACGTTGCCGCGCATAGCGAATTTTTTAAATTCTTCAAGCATCGACCCCTCCTGGTTTGGTCGACTGCGCGGTCGCACCTGCGCAGCGACGCGGTACTACCGGTGCGTCCGTCAGTGACGCGCGACCTAATTGATCAGGCCGGCATGCACCATGGCTTGGCGGACGGCGATTTGCGCCTTCTCGGTTGCCGGCACCATCGGCAGGCGCAGAATATTGGCGCACTTGCCGATCAGCGAGACAGCATACTTGATCGGTGCCGGGCTCGTCTCGACGAACAGATTGATGTGCAAGGGAGCGAGTTTGTCCTGCAGCTTGAGCGCCGCGGCAAAATCGCTCTTCAGGCATGCCGCTTGGAATTCGGCACACAGGCGCGGTGCCACATTCGAGGTCACCGAAATGCAGCCGTGTCCGCCATGGGCCATGAATCCGAGCGCGGTGATATCCTCGCCCGACAGTTGATTGAAATCCTCGCCCATCGCCGCGCGCTGCTGCGATACGCGCGCCATATTCGCAGTCGCGTCTTTGACGCCGGCGATGTTTTTGAGTTCGTAAAGGCGCTTCATCGTGTCGACCGACATGTCGATCACCGACCGCGACGGTATATTGTAGATAATGATGGGTATGCCGACGGCGTCGTTGACCGCTTTGAAGTGCGCGTAAAGGCCGTCCTGCGTGGGCTTATTGTAATAGGGCGTGACCACCAGCACGGCGTCGGCGCCGGCCTTCTCGGCGTGCTGGGCGAGGCTGATCGCCTCCTTGGTCGAATTGGAGCCGGCCCCCGCCACAACGGGCACGCGACCGCGCACCTGGTCGACGCACCATTCGACCACGTCCTGGTGTTCTTCGTGGGAAAGCGTCGGGCTCTCGCCGGTGGTGCCGACCGGAACCAGCCCGTTCGTGCCCTCGGCGATTTGCCAATCGACCAGATCGCGGAATGCCTTTTCGTCGACGGAACCATTCTTGAACGGCGTCACGAGTGCAGTGAATGAGCCGCGAAATCTGGTCCTGGCTGTCATGGCACGGTCCCCGAGGCACGGTCCTCCCGCGCAAACAGAATCGTTCGCGATAAGGGAGCTAACCAAGGCCCATAAATATCGGGTCCGGGCAGGCGTTGAAAGGGTCTTGCGCAACCCGCGGGGAGCCGGACCGGTGGATTGCGCCCCGCTTTTGCCGCGAACGCCATAGAGTAGTGTAGAGTGGACGTGCATACCCGGCTTCGGCGTTTAGGACTATTTTAATCTTCCGAGCCAAAGAGGGACTGTAATTTCTGGGGCTCGGCGCACTGCCGCAGGAGGGTCATTGCCGGTGACTGTCGCTCGGCCCATCGCCGTCATAGCAGCCGTCACTCTCCTGGCCGGCGTATTTCTGGTTCCGGTCCCAGCGGGCGCCCAAGAGACCTCACACTCATCCGCGAGCAAAGCCGACAAAACTGCCAAGGCGGTGAAGCCGGCCAAGCGCAAAGAGGCAAAGTCCAAGAAGGAGACAGGGCGCAAGGAGACCAAGCGCAAGGAGAACAGGCACCGTGTGGCCAACCGCGAAAGACCAGCCAACGTCCATTTGCCGATCCCGGCGCCCGCGATTGCGCACACAACACTCGCTCCCGCGTCACCACCGCATATCGGTTTCGCAGTGCCGCCTCGACCGATCTCGCCCTTGGCGATCGCGCCGACCGGATCGACATCGCCGCTCGATCTGACCGCGGTCAAACAAGCGATCGAGCTTGTCCACAAGGACCGTGCCGAGGAAGCAACCAATATCGAGAGAGCGATCTCCGACCCGCTCGCCCGCAAGCTGGTTGAGTGGGTCATCCTGCGCAATGACGACAGCACCGTCGAATTCTCCCGCTACGCCGCGTTCATTGCGGCCAACCCGACCTGGCCGAGCATCGTCACGTTGCGCTGGCACGCGGAGGCCGCGCTGTGGGAACAGCAGATCGACCCGCAAACGACCATCGCCTACTTCGCGAAAGAACCGCCGCTGAGCGCAAAGGGCTATTTCGCGCTGGCGCGAGCCTGGCTCATCAAGGGTGACAGTGGGCGCGCCTATGCGGCGGTGAGTACCGCTTGGCGCAAGACCGGCTTCTCCGAGGATGTCGAAGCGCAGGCGCGGCAGATGTTCGTCGGCCTCATCACGCCGGCCGACGATAAGGTCCGTATGGACGCCCGCCTCTATGCGGGAGATGTCGATGCAGCGATGCGTGCGGCGCATCACCTCGACCCGGCCGATTTTGCCATCGCCAGAGCGCGCGCCGCGGTGATCGAAAACTCCAGCAACGCCAATGCTTTGCTGGCAGCGGTTCCCACGGCTGCGCAGCACGATCCGGGCTACATATTCAGCCTGATTCAATGGCTTCGCCACAACGACAGGATCAAGGAGGCGACGCAATGGATGCTGGCGGCACCGCGCGACCCGCAAAAACTCGTGGACCTCGATCAGTGGTGGATCGAACGGCGGCTCATCGCCCGCAAACTACTGGACCTCGGCGAGTTTCGAACGGCCTATGAGATCGCCAACGATGCCGCGCCCTCGCCGGACGAGAATCACCGCGCCGAGCAGCAATTCACCGCCGGTTGGATCGCGCTTGAGTTTCTGCATCAGCCGGAGATCGCGCTTACGCATTTCGCCCGCATCGCCGACGGCGTGATCAATCCGATTACGCTCGCCCGCTCGTTCTATTGGCAGGGCCGCGCCGCGCAGGCGCTTGGACGCTCGGCCGAGGCGCACGCCTATTACCAGGCGGCTGCGCGTTATCCGACCGCCTATTACGGCCAGCTCGCGCGCGCCAAGCTTTATCTCGACGACGTGAGTTTGCGCGACCTGCCGCCGCCGCCCGCCGAGCGCCGTCCGCTCGAATTGGGGCGCGCCTTCGAGATACTTTACGCCATCGACCAGAGCGACATCGTTGCCGGCATGGCAGCGGACATCGCCGACAAAACGACCGATGTCGCCGGACTGGCCGCACTGGCCGAGATTACCGCGCGGCATCGCGACGCCCGGGCGACGCTGCTGATCGGCAAGACTGCACTCGGCCGCGGCTTTCCCTTCGCGCGCTACGCGTTTCCGGATTTCGGCGTACCGGACTACAGGCAGATCGGCCCGCCGGTGGAGCGTTGCGTCGTTTATTCGATCGTGCGTCAGGAAAGTGCCTTCAACGCGAAAGTCGTTTCGAGGGCGCACGCGCTCGGCTTGATGCAGGTTACCCCGTCGGCCGGGCTTAACACGGCCCGGAAATTCAAGGTGCCGTTCGATCAGCACCGGCTGCTCAGCGACGTGGCCTACAACGCTCAACTCGGAACGGCCGAGCTTGGTGAGGATATCGAAGCCTTCCGCGGTTCTTATGTGCTGGCCTTCGCCGCCTACAATGCCGGTCCCCGACGCGCGGAGGAATGGATCGAGCAATACGGCGACCCTCGCAACCCCAAAGTCGATCCGATCGACTGGATCGAACGCATCCCAATCACTGAAACGCGCTATTATATCCAACGCGTACTCGAGAACATGCAGGTCTACCGCGCTCGCCTGGAAAACAATCCAAAGCTTATGATCGAGGCCGACCTCCGCCGCGGCGGGTAGAGTGAGGCAAATGCCGCGTACGACGACGCGCATTTTGCGCGGTCGCAAGATGTTTTCAAAGGTCCGACCACTTTACGATGCTATTGAAACGACGGCAGTCCGGATTGCGCGGCTCGCGCATTCCGGGCTAGAGCATGATCCGGAAAAGTGGAAACCGGTTTTCCGAAAAGATCATGCTCCACCAATATGCTAGTGTGGCGGTTCAGAAGTCCGCATCATTGTTGCCGCGAACTGGTTATGCGGACTTCTGAACCAAAGCCACATCAGATCAATAAGTTGCTAGTGTCCTTCGATTCCGAAGTTCGCAAACGAGCTTGCCGCCCAATGATGCGAACTTCGGAATCGGGACACTAACGTGAATCGAATTCCCGCAGCTTGAACCGCTGCAGCTTGCCGGTCGCCGTGCGCGGCAGGTCAGGGCGGATATCAATCCAACGCGGATATTTCCACGGCCCGGCGCACTGTTTGACGTGCACGCGCAGCGTTTCGAGGAGCCGCTCGTCGGCGGAAAAACCATTGCGCAGCACGATGAAAGCTTTCGGCTTGACGAGGCCGTCGGCGTCCTCTTTGCCGATCACGGCGGCTTCGAGCACGGCTTCGTGGGAGGCGAGTGCGGCTTCGACCTCGAATGGCGACACCCACATGCCGCTGACCTTGAACATGTCGTCGGTGCGGCCGCAGTAATGGTAGTAGCCGTCGGGATCGCAAAAATACTTGTCCCCGGTAAAGGTCCACTCGCCGGCGAACGTGCGCCGGCTTTTCTGCCGCTGATTCCAGTAGCCCTCGCCGGCGGTCGGTCCACGCACGATGAGTTCGCCAATTTCGCTGGCGGCGACCTCGCGGCCGCTGTCATCGACGATTTTCAACTCGTAACCGGGGACCGGCTTGCCGGTCGTGCCATAACGCACGGCGCCGGGCCGGTTGCTCAAAAAGGTTTGAAACATTTCGGTCGAACCGATGCCGTCGAGCACTTCGACGCCGACCGCGTCGCGCCAGCGCTGGCCCAGATGCTGCGGCAGCGCTTCGCCGGCTGAAATGCACAAGCGCAGCCGATCGGAACCGGCGCCGCGGCGCATCTCCCGATGCGCCAGCAGCGAAGCAAACAGCGTCGGCACGCCGTAGAGGATCGTCGGGTGGTGCCGGCGCATCACCTCGAATACCGCCTCGGCGGTCGCCCGTCCCCGCAACAATACGGTGGTGGCGCCGACCGACAGCGGAAACGCCATGGCGTTGCCGTTGCCGTAGGAGAAGAACAGCTTCGCCGCCGAAAACACCACGTCGTCTTCACGGATGCCAATCACGTGTCGACCCATCAGCTGCGCCGCTGCCATCGGCGTGGTGTGGACATGCTTGACGCCTTTGGGGTCGCCGGTCGAACCGGACGTGTACATCCAGAATGCAACTTCATCCGACAGAGTCGGCGCGACGAACACGTCGCGCCGACTGTGCGCCACAACATCGGCGAAATCGCGGACGTCGCGGCCGGCAAACGCAGCTTTCTCATCGGCCCCGGCATCGATGAGAATGATCGTACGCAGGCGCGGCAGATGATCGAGAATAGGAAGAAGCGTTTTCGCCAACGGCGCCGCCGCGACGATCGCCGAAGCGCGGCTGTCGCCGAGAACGTAGGCGTATTGTTCGGCGGTGAGCAGCGTGTTGAGCGGCAGCACCACGATGCCGGCGCGCACCCCGCCCCAAAACGCCACCGGAAAATCGACCGTGTCGTAGAGCAAAAGCGCGAGCCGCTCCTCGGGTCGCAAGCCGAGTTCTTTCAACCCGCAGCCGAAGGCGCACGTGCGTCGCTGCAGCTCGCCGTAGCTGAGCGAGCGGTCACCATCCGTAAACGCTATCTTGTCGCCAAGGCCGCGCGCAACTTGCGTGTCGATCAAATCCGCGGCGGCGTTATAGGGCCTGCGCTGTAGAAACTCTTCCAGCATCGGTTTGAGCGGTCCCCGGCAAAGCCGCGCAGCGCGGATTCTTTAGTTTGGCGCAGAGCCTAATCTGAGAGATAAAGACCTGCAACGCGCGCGGCAGCCCGACGGCGTATCGCGTCTTGTCAGGTCGGCAAATTCCCTGAAAAATACCGGTCACGCCGGTCCAATTCCCATGATGTACCAAGAACTCTCATGAGCCGTGCCGCCGCCATCGCCCACGCCCACGCCTATTTCGATGACGGCGGCTTTCTCGCCGATCTTACGCGCCGCGTCGCCATTGCGAGCACCAGCCAGGAGTCGGAGCGTGCGGGCCTGTTGCGCTCTTATCTGGTTGACGAGATTGCGCCGACACTGACCCGGCTCGGCTTTGTCTGCCATGTGCTTGACAACCCGGACGGACCGCCGGCGCTCGTCGCCGAGCGCAT
>JASHRW010000053.1 GCA_030037065.1 Xanthobacteraceae bacterium | reverse complement strand
TAGCGGACTCTACAAGCGCGATCTTCCCTTGTTGATCGGCCAGGAAGGTGCCGGCACGGTGCAGGCGATCGGCGCCGGCGTGAGCGAGGTCGCGCCGGGAGATCGCGTCGCCTTCATCTTCGCTGCCGGCGCCTACGCCACGCATACACTCGTTTCGGCCGAGCGCCTTGTGCCGCTGCCCGATGCGATCAGCTTCGAGGCAGCGGCGGCGGTCCTGTTCCAGGGATTGACCGCGCATTATCTCGCGTGTTCGACATTTCCGCTGGCGAGCGGCCATAGCTGCCTGGTGCACTCGGCGGCCGGCGGCTGCGGCATTCTGCTCTGCCAGATTGCCAAGATCCGCGGCGCGCGCGTGATCGGCGCGGTATCGACCGCCGCTAAGGCTGAGATCGCGCACAGCGCGGGTGCCGACCAGGTCGTCATCTACGCCGAAGAGGACTTCGCCGCCGCAGTCAAGTGCATCACCGGCGGCCGCGGCGTGGACGTGGTGTACGACGCTGTCGGGTTTGACACGTATGTGCGCAGCATGGATGTGCTCCGTCCGCGCGGCATGCTCGTGCTCTACGGCGAAGCCAGCGGCCTCGTGCCGCCGATCGATCCGCGCGAACTTCTGTTCCGCAAATCGCTTTATCTGACGCGCACCGGGCTCGATCACTACATTGCGGACCGCCACGAATTGCGCAGCCGTGCCGACGAGATTTTCACCTGGGTCGCCGCCGGCCGGCTGCGCCAAAAGATTTTCAGGACGTACCGGCTCGATGAGGTCGCCGCGGCGCATCGGGCGCTCGAATCTCGGGCCACGGCGGGTAAGCTTGTGATCGTCCCGTGACCAAGGGCCGCTATGAGTTTACTCCAACGCTGCAATGCCAAGCTCCTGCGCGACCGCGTCGAGACTGTCGCGCGGCGCCTTCGGCGTCTCGGCTGCAGCCTTCGTGTCTCGCTATCGCCAAACCCATCCAACAGGCTGAGGTAATCCCGTACCCACCGAGGTCTGAGTACACGATCGCCATCGTTCAGAAGCCGGTCACCACGAGCCGCGGTGCTCCGGTACGCGGGCGATCAACGGTAGCGCCACGACGAACAGAGCCGCTATCGCAGCAAAGAGCCAAGCTTGGGTGCGGCCGGGGTCATGCGAACTGGCGAGGATCGCAGTGTCTATGGAGATCGTGATGATCGTCCCGATCGCCATGCACATCGTCCGCAGTGCAGCAAGGGTCGAGGCGTGCTCGGGAGCCAGTTGCAGTCCGGCGTTGCGGCTGGCCGGGTTGTTCGCCCCGCGGCCCACTCCGACAAGGAAGGCGGAACCGGCGAGCCACGCATACGGTGCGATGCCGGCGACCGGGCGAAGCGCAAGCAACAGCATCCCGATGGCGATAACGACCGCCCCGATATAGAGCGGCTGCCGGTAGCCCGTGCGCCGCAACGTGAATACGGCAGCGATCGAGAACATGATTGCGGCCGCCCCTTGGGCGATCAGCAACGTGCCGGAGCCGAGGGCGCTGATGTCGTAATGGTTCCTTGCGTAGAGCGGGACGAGGGCCACCACGCCCGAGGTGACGCCGCCGTAGAGTGCATTGACGAGATTAACCGTGCCGAAGCCTGACCCGGTAATAAAGCGCGGAGCGATGAATGGGTGCGCCGATTTGTCGATGTGACGAAAGAACGTCCATAGCGCGGCTATCGCGATGGCCGACGGGATCGCGAACTCAAACGACCATGCGTGCGCATTCCTTTCGGCCAGATAGCTGACAGCAAGCATGCCGGAGAGGAGACCGCACCCGAGCAGCGCCATGCCGGTGACATCCATTCTCGCATGGGCATTTCTTGTCCGTGCTCGATCCCGCGGCACGTAGTACAGGGCCAGCACGATCACCGCGACGCCGATCGGCACGTTGACCAAAAAGATGCCCCGCCAGGTCCAGTACGTCACGAACAGCCCGCCGAAGATTGGCCCGATCATCGCACCGATCGAGAAGATGCTGCCAAACAGGCTGACCGCGCGATCGCGGACGTCGCCGAAATAATCGACGATGATCTCGGTCGCCGAGGGCGTGAAGCCCGCGCCGCCGGCGGCCTGCAACCCGCGCAGCGCGATCAGCACATAGATGTTGTCGGCCAGCCCGCAGCACAGCGACGCTATGGTGAAGGCGATAACGGAACCGACAAAGACCCTGCGGCAACCGTACTGCTCGCTGAGTCTGCCGCTGATCGGCAGGATGACGACAAAGCCGAGCGCGTAGGCCGTGATGGTCCACCCGGCCCAGTCGATCGACGTATGCAACCCACGTCGCAAGGCGTGCAACGCCGTCGCGACAATTGTCGAGTCGATCGACATCATCAGCAACGCCAGCGCGACGATCGTAAAGACCCAACCGCGGTGAATGGGCCGACTCTCTCCGCGAGGCCTCAAAAAGCCCTCGGCCGTGCGGACTCCATGCTGGACACTCATATTGAGTTTAATATCAGTGGGTGGAGATTCGAGACCCTCCGCTGCTGCGAGACAGGCATGATGCCGGCGAGGGACTCCAACAGGTATTAGAGCAGGATGATTTTGATGCGGTGCCGCTGGCGCGCTCCCACTTCCCGCAAACGGGACGAGGTGAATTACTCCAGTGGCGCAATGTTGAACTCCCGCGCCACCGCATCGAGGCTGGCGCGCAGCGCTTTCGGCATCGGCACGCCGTGGGCGCGGCGATCGAGGTACTTGGTGTGGCTCTGTTCGCCCGGTAGGAAAATGCGCGCGACACCAGGAAGCCGCTGCGAGTTGCGGATGTCGCGGATCACGCCGTCGATGGCGTGCTTGAAATCGGCGGGCGGCATGAAGGTGTCGATCGCGATCGCCGCGATGGCGTGCCCGGTATTGGTGGCCTTGCCGGTCTCCTTGACGAAGTCGACCACGTCGCGGCCGAGTGCGGCGCGGTTGAGCGCACCGGCAAGGATGCCGATGATGAGGCTCAAGCCATAGCCCTTGTAATCGCCGATCGGCAGTAGATAGCCTTCGTCGGCGCGCTTCGGATCGGTGAGCGGCTTGCCGTCGCGGTCGATCATCCAGCCGACCGGCATTTGCTCGCCGCGCTGCGCCTTGAGCCGCACTTTGCCGTAGGCGGCGACGGTCGGCGCCATGTCGAGCACGATCGCCGGCTCGTCCCGCGCGGGCACGGCGACGCACATCGGATTGGTGCCGAGCAAGGTCTCAGCCCCGCCCCAGGGCGGCAAATGGTTGTTGCTGCCGACCGCGAAATAGATGCCGATCATGTCGTGATCGAGCGGCAGCATGGCATAGAGCGCCGCCGGGCCGGCGTGATTGCTCATGCGAGCGCCGCCCCAGCCGATGCCGGTCGCCTTGGCCTTGTCGATGGCAATCTGCGTGGCGCGGCGCATGACGAGATGCCCCATGCCGTTGTCGCCGTCGATCAGCGCCGCCGACGGCCGGTCGCCGATGACGCGAATGTTCGGCCTGGCATTAACGCCGCCGGCGCGGATGCGGCGCAGATAGATCGGCAAGCGGATCACGCCATGCGTGTCGCTGCCGCGCAAATCGGCCTCCGCCATCAGGCTCGCGACAATTTCGGCATCCGCCGCCGGCAGGCCAGCCGCAACCAGAGCGCGTGCCGCGAAGGCGGCAAGCCGCGCGGCGGGAATACGTGTGTCTGTTGTGATCATGGTGCGTCTATTCTACCTCTCCCCGCGTGCGGCAGAGCAATTGCATTTGCCACCCTCCCCCGGAGGGGAGAGGTGATCAGTCGGAGTCGACATGCAATAGCCCTGCATTGCGTGGAGGGGGAGGCTGGTTTAACCCTGCGGCAGACCATAAGATCAAGCGTGGGCCCTCGGGAGATAGATTCAATGAGTATGACTGCCGAAAAAATCGACACCATCGACGCCTGTTTCGGGACCTATCCGAACACCCAGGCGCTCAAGAGCGGGCAGATCAAGTCCGACCGTGTGGCGCTTCGCCTCACCGAGGTGAACCCGGTCTACAAAGCCTTTACGATGATGGTGCGGGAACAAAAGTTCGACATCAGCGAGATGGCGCTCGTCACCTATTTGCAAAGCAAGGCCTTCGACAAGCCGATCGTGCTTGTGCCCGCCACCATGGTGGGACGCTTCCAGCACGGCACCATGCTGTACAATTCCGAGCGTGGCACGGTGACGCCGCATACGCTGGAGGGACGCCGCATCGGCGTGCGTTCGTTTGCGCAGACCACCGGCTGCTGGCTGCGCGGGATTTTGTGGAAGGATTACGGCCTCGACAACAGCAAGGTGAAATGGGTCACCTTCGAGGACGCCCACGTTCCCGAATTCAAGGATCCGCCCGGTGTCGAACGCGCCGCCGCGGGCAAAGACATGACCAGGATGGTGCTCGACGGCGAGCTCGATGCCGCGATCTTCGGCACCGTATTGCCGGCCGACCCGCGGCTCAAAAGCGTCATCCCCGATCCCGACGCCGCGGCCAGGGATTGGTACAAAAAATACGGCACGGTCCCGCTCAATCACATGGTCGTGGTCAAGACGTCGCTGTCGAAAGGCGATCCCGGCGCGGTGCGCGAAGTCTTCCGCATGCTGCAGGAGAGCAAGAAGGCCGCCGGTCTGCCCAAGCCCGGCGCCATCGACGCGCTGCCGTTCGGCTTTGCCGCGGTCAAGCCCGCGCTCGATCTGATGTCGAGCTACGCGCTGGAGATGAAGATCATTCCTCGCCGTTATTCGGTCGAGGAACTGTTCGACGACACCACGCGCGGACTGTAGGGGCGGCTGTCGTGGTCGCCCAGGGCGCCCACAGGGGGCACACCTAAGAAAGGCCCCGTTATTCGTCCGCCGCGGCGGAGTTCCATTTGCCACAATTTGCTGCGTTGTCCGCATTGTTGGGGACAACGTTTTCTTTTTTTGCGCGCCTGTACGCGACTCGCTGGCATTATGAATTCGGGGCGACGTGTTGTGAAAGTTGGGGAGCGATAATCAATGAAGAAGACTGCGCTGCTGGCCCTTGTGTTAGTCGCCGTCGCTAGTCCGGCGATGGCGAAATGGCATCACCACCATCACTTCTATCGGACAACATTCCATCATCGCGTCTACGCGGAACGGTGGCGTCATCGCGCCGACGCGGAAAAGTCACATCGGCGCGTCGACGCGGAAAAACTCGTAGGCGCACGTGCGCACATCACCTGCGCTATGGTGCGCGCCTATGTGGCGCAGGTCGGACTGGTGCAAGCGAGAGCCATGGCTCAGTCGGCCGGGATGACCGCGGCAGAGGAGCGCCGCGCCAAGCACTGCCTGGAAAACGGCGCGTAACAAGCGGATTGTAGGGGCGGCCCTACGAAGCCATCGGCCTTAGCGCCGTAAACCTTTGTGGCGGGCGCCCCAACAATACCTCAGAATCCGACACAATCGGTCACGCTGCCGCCCCGCCGCTCGACTGAATTCATACGGCCGTTTGAACGGGGAGCTTGACGGGTATGGGTCGGCGGCTGCCGCGTATTGCGCTGTTCGCCTTCGTATTCGCTGCCCTGGCGATGGCCATTGCCGCGGCCGCCCGCGCCGACGGCACCGATTCCATGATTGCGGTCGCCGGCAACCGGCACACCGACGCGGCGATGATCCGCTCGTATTTCCATGCCGCACCGGGCCGGCCGCTCGACGCCGCGGCGCTCGATGCGGCGCTCAAGGCGCTCTACGTCACCGGTCTGTTTGCCGACGTGAAGATTGCGCACGAGGGCGGCCGCGTACTGGTGACGGTGGTCGAAAATCCGACGATTGCGAAGATTGCCTTCGACGGCAACAAGAAGCTGAAAGATGCCGACCTGAAAAAGGCGCTGCAATCGAAGGAAGGCGGTCCGCTGTCGCGATTTTTTGTTCAGGCCGACGTCGAGCGCATGGTCGAGCTTTATCGCCAGCACGGCTATTTCCAAGTGCAAATCAGTCCCGAGACGATCAAGGTCGGCAACAGCGGCGCCGCGGCGATAGCGCCGTCCGCTAAGAGCCACCGCGCCGACGCCGGCAGACGGCGCGATAAAGGCGAGCGCGTCAACCTCGTGTTCCGGATCAAGGAAGGCGACAAGCTCGCGGTGCGAAAAATCCTGTTTACAGGCAACACCGCCTTTCCGGCGTACAAGCTCGCCGGGGTGATCAAGACCGGCAAGACCAATTTCCTGAGCTTTCTGCTCAACAACGATATCTACAATGCCGATCAGGTCGACAATGATTGCGATCTGCTGCGGACGTTCTATCGCGCCCACGGCTACGCCGACGTGCGCGTGCGCTCGTCTGCGAGCTACGACAAAAATTTGAAGGGCGTCGTGGTCACCTACCGGCTCGACGAAGGGCCGCTCTACCGCTTCGGCAGGGTCGAGCTCGATTCGCAGTTGAACGGCGTCGATCCGGCGGCTTACCGGCAATACCTGCGCACCCATCCCGGCGACACTTACGACGCCGACGCGGTGAACAAGACCGTCGACGATTTGACGATGGATCTGGCCAAAGCCGGCGAACCGTTTGCCGACGTGCTTGTTCGCCCCGAGCGCGTGCCGCCGGCGGCGGGCGCAGCGGCAGGACTGATCAACTTGGTCTACACAATCGACCAAGGCAAACGCCTCTATGTCGAGCGCATCCAAATTCACGGCAACACCAAGACCGGCGACGACGTCATCCGCCGCGAGTTCGATTTCGGCGAAGGCGACGCCTATAACCGCGCGTTGGTCGACCGCGCCGAGCGCCGATTGAAGGCGCTCGGCTATTTCAAATCGGTCAAGATCACGACCGAACCCGGCTCGGCACCCGACCGTGTCGTGCTCGATATCAATGTGCAGGAGCAGGACACCGGCAACTTCAATATTTCCGGCGGTTATTCTACAGTCACCGGCATGATGGTCGAAGTCAGCGTCAGCGACAGGAACTTGCTCGGTACCGGCTATAGCGGGAAAGTGTCGGTGACTTACGGCCAATATGCCGAAGGCTTCGATCTTGCTCTCACTGATCCATATTTTCTCGGCCAGCGGACGCCGGCCGGGGCCGAATTGTTCGCCAACGAGACCTTGGGCAACGTCAATCAGTCCTTCAACAGCACGGTCTACGGCGCCAAATTTTCTCTCGGCACGCCGTTGACCGAGCAGCTCAACGTGACCTGGAACTACTCGATCTATAACCAAGCTGTGACGCTTGATCCGGCCGAAGGCGTATCCTCGCTGCCGATTCAGCAAGCGGCGGCGGCCGGCCCGATCTGGGTGTCCTCGATCGGCCCGACCGTTACCTATTCGACGCTGGACGATCCGAAGAATCCAACCAGCGGCGTGCGCGTGCAGACCAGCAACGAGTTCGCCGGCCTGGGCGGTGCCGCGAAATTCGCCAAGACCACCGAGGACGTGAGCTACTATCATCCGATCGTCGGCGATGTGGTCGGCATGGTGCGGGCGCAGGGTGGTTACGTCACGCCGTATGGCGGGGCGCAATTGCCGTTGCTCGACAATTTCTTCGGCGGCCCGCAGCTCATTCGCGGCTTTGCGCCCAACGGCTTTGGCCCGCGCGACATCACGCCAGGCACCGCACAGGATAATGTCGGCGGCAATATCTATTGGACCAGCTCGGCGGAGCTGGAAGCGCCGGTACCGGGTGTGCCGGCGGACGCCAATTTAAAGGCGCTCGCCTTCACCGATGTCGGCAGCCTGTGGGCCACCGGATCGAGCGCCGCTGCTCTCGCCTCGCTGTCGCCTTCGCAGCAAATCACAAACTCGCAGGCGCTGCGCGCATCTATAGGCGTCGGCTTGGTCTGGAATTCGCCGTTCGGGCCCCTGCAGGTCGATTACGCCTACCCGGTTCTTACGCAGCCGGGCGATGTAACCCAGCGCCTCAACTTTACCGCCGGCGCGTTTTGAAGATTGCGAAACGTTCCATGGCGAGTTCCGAGCATCCCGGACACTTCATGCGAGAAATGCAGTGACCGTAGAGCGCCGTGGCGCGAGCCGGCGTTGGTCCGTTGAGGTTCGAGGAACAGAAGGAACTTGTCATGAAGAAGGTTATCCCGATTGCGCTTGCGTTAGCCGCCATTGCCGCCACGATCGCGCCGACACTTGCTCAATCTTACGACCCGTCCGTAGGAAGCGGAAATATCGTGCCTGGCCCTAAGGGCGGATTCCAATCCGGCGCACCATCGCGGCACCTTTACAACTACGCGCCAATGTCGGGGATGCACCGTTACGGGGCGCGACACGTGCGCCGCAGGTAGGATGGCGGCTTCGGCCGGCTCAAGCGATCTGATCTGGTGCAGCAGATCTGGTGCAGCAGAGCCCGGCGCGATCCGGGCTCTGCTTTGCGCTTGTCGCTGCATTTTTGCTGATGAGGCCGGCGCGATCTTCGGGTAGTTTCTCCGCCGGCGCGCTCGGCGCCTGAGGGAAGCGCCTGATGGATGCTCCGATTACTGTCCGCATGGGCGGCTACGGTCCGCCGACCACCTCGTTTTCGCGTGCGCTCAAGCTCATTGGCGAGACGCTGGAGCAGAGGTTCGGCGGTCGCGTGCGCGTAAAGTATGTCTGGAACATCATGGATTTCGGCTATCGCGCCGAAGAGATTCTCTGGCTTGTCGAAGACGGCATGCTCACGCTCGGCTATCAATCGTCGAGCTATTTGACCGACCGCGTCGCCGAACTCGGCTTCGTCGATCTGCCATTCCTGTTCGCGCGACGGGACGACGCCCGGGCGGCGATCGATGGCGCGCTCGGACATTTTCTCGCAAGAAAAATCGAAGAGCGCGTGAATTACCGTATCCTCGGCTGGTTCGAGAATGGCTTTCGTCATATCTCCAACCGGCTGCATCGGGTGCGGGCGCCGGCCGATCTTAAGGCCATGCGCATCCGCGTGTTGCCGAGCGAGGTGCAGGCAAAAACCTTCGAACTTCTCGGCGCCATTCCGATCCGGTGCGACTTGACCGAGGCGATCGCCGGCATCAAAGCCGGCACCATCGACGCGCAGGAAAATCCGTTCGCCAATACCGTGACCTATGGCGTGCACAAGTTTCATCATTTCCACACGGTGACGAACCACTTCTACATCTCGCGGCCGATTTTTTTGCATCGGCCGACATTCGATGCTTGGCCGACGGACCTGCAGCAGGCCATGCGCGAGGCAATCGGCCGCGCCGTCGCCTTCCAGCGCGCGCTTGCCATCGACGAAGACCGCGAGGCGCGCGCCGCCATTTTGGCGGAGGGCTGCGCGATCACCGAACTGACGGCCGACGAGCACGCTCAATTTCGCGCCGCCGTCGTGCCGCTGTTGGACGAGGCGCGAGAGACATACGGGCGCGAGATGTTCGCGCTATTGCACGATAAGTGAACGCTGCGGATAAGGGCCATCGGCCCTGGGGCGCATATCCGGTCTGGCGAGTATGAGCGACCAGAAAACCTTGTATTTCGAGGCCGGCGCGTAGACCGCCGCGATGCCCATCTTGGTCACGGCCGGGTTGAGCATGTTGGCGCGATGCGGCGGCGAATCTCGCCAGCCGGAGAAGGCCTCGGCCAGAGTGTCATAGCCCGCGGCAATGTTCTCGACCGCAACGGCGGCGTCGAAGCTCGAGCCTTGGATGCGCTCCTGGAACGGACGCCAAACGTTGTGGTCGAGCTTGTCGCGCACGGCCATCGCGTGCGCCTGTTGGCTCGCCAGCTTCATCAATTCCGGATCGATGGTAACGGCATTAAGCCCGTTATTGGTGCGATAGCCGGAGATCATCGATTGTGCGGCACCGGCGTCGAGTTTGGCGTCGGCGGTGGCTAGGCTCTGATAGAGGCTCGGCACGCCGGCGGGCGGATTGTTATCGCTGGCGCAGCCGGCGAGCGCCGCCATGCCGATGACGACGCCGCCGAGCACCGCGGCCGATGGCCGGATCATGAAACTCCCCCCGTCGCGTGACCTTTCCGTCAGGAAAATGTCGGAAGCATGAAATGCCATAATCGTCTCGCGGCTTCGCGCCGACAAGTCGGCTGGCAAAGCCCGGTCCCACTGCCGCCGAAGCCGCCCGCTCAGTTCTTGTTAAGACATAGTTCAGTCATTCTTAACTTCAAAAAAACGTGTTGACGCATAGCTTGTGCCGATTAATTCGGGGCG
>JASHRW010000052.1 GCA_030037065.1 Xanthobacteraceae bacterium | reverse complement strand
CCTTCGTCACCTGCGCCAGCGGCCAGCGTGGCCGCGGAACGGCATCGAGCGTATCGGTTAAGCCCAGCGCCAGCCGCTCGGCGCCGGCCCAGGCGATCATGGCGCCGTTGTCGGTACACAAAGCCGGCGGCGGCGCGACGAGCATGGTGCCGGCTTCGAAGGCGACGCGGTGCAGGACCTTGCGAATGGCCTGATTGGCGGCGACACCGCCGGCGCAGACCAGCGCGTTGGGCGCACCAATCCGCTCGACGAACATGCGCAGACCGAGGCGCAGCCGGTCGGTCACCACGTCGGCCACGGCCTGTTGGAACGAGGCACAGAGGTCGGCGACGTCCTGATTGCTCAGCGGCGCGATTTTTTCCGCCTCGAGGCGGAGCGCGGTTTTAAGCCCGGAGAGTGAGAAATCGGCATCGCTGCGGCCGCTCATCGGCCGCGGCAGCGAAAAGCGCGCCGGGTCGCCGTTGGCCGCCTCTTTCTCGACCAGCGGCCCTCCAGGATAGCCGAGCCCCAACAGCTTCGCGGTCTTGTCGAAGGCCTCGCCGATAGCGTCATCGACCGTGCCGCCGAGCCGCAAATAGTCGCCCACACCGCGCACACCGAGAATCTGCGTGTGGCCGCCGGAGGCCAGGAAGAGACAATAGGGGAAGGGCGTCGCATCCGTGAGCCGCGCCGTCAGCGCGTGGGCTTCGAGGTGATTGACGGCGATCAACGGTTTGTCGTGTACGAGCGCGATCGCCTTGGCAGTGGTCAAGCCGACAATAAGACCGCCGATCAGCCCGGGCCCGGCAGCCGCAGCGACGCCATCGAGTTCGGCGAAGGAAACCTTCGCCTCTGCCATCGCCGTGGCGATGATGTGGTCGAGCGCCTCCACATGGGCACGGGCGGCGATCTCCGGCACCACACCGCCGAATTCGGCGTGCTCGCTCACCTGCGAAAACACGACGTTGGAGAGGATCCGCCCGCGGTCGTCGTCATTGCGTTCGACGACGGCGGCCGCGGTCTCGTCGCAGGTGGTTTCGATGCCGAGGATTACCATGGGTGTATTATAAGCGCCGTAATGCCTGAAGGTGTAATGGCCCGATCTCCCTCGACCACGCTGCGTATCGGCTCGCGCGGCTCGCCGCTGGCGCTGGTGCAGGCGCGCGAAGTGCTGCGCCGGCTTGCCGCTGCCTGCGGCCTCGCGACGGACCGGATCGAGATAAAAACCATCCGCACCACGGGGGATGCGATCCAGGACCGGCCGTTGGCGGAATCCGGCGGCAAGGGGCTGTTCACCAAGGAGATTGAGGACGCGCTCATTTCCGGGGCCATCGATCTTGCCGTGCATTCCTCCAAGGACATGCCCACCGTCCTGCCGCCCGGTCTCGCTTTATCGGCTTTCCTGCCGCGCGAGGATGCGCGCGATGCCTTCATCAGCCGCAAGGCCGAGAAACTGCACGATCTGCCGCGCGGCGCAATTCTCGGAACGGCCTCGCTGCGCCGGCAAGCGCTGGCCAAGCGCCTGCGGCCGGATCTCAACGTCGTGCCGCTGCGCGGCAACGTCGAGACGCGGCTGCGCAAGCTAAAGTCCGGTGAAGCGGATGCGACACTGTTGGCGGTGGCCGGCCTCAAGCGCCTCGGTCTCCTCTCGGCGGCTACCACCGTACTCGAGATCGATGAATTTCTCCCGGCCGTCGGCCAGGGCGCAATCGGAATCGAGACTCGCGCCGATGACGACGCAACGCGCGCGCTCGTCGACAAGATCAACGATCCCGATACGGCCATCGCACTCGCGACCGAGCGCGCTTTTCTCGCCGTGCTCGACGGCTCCTGCCGCACGCCGATCGGCGGACATGCGCGCGTGAACAACGGCGTCGTCCGCTTTCGTGGCATCGTCGTGAAGCCGGACGGCAGCGAAGCGTTCGACGTTTCGTGCGAGGGCTCCGCTCAAGACGCCGCGGCGCTGGGCGCCGATGCCGGCCGTGAGCTGAAGAGCCGAGCCGGCAGCGACTTTTTCACGCGGGCCTAGTGTGGCGGTTCAGAAGTCCGCATCAATGTTGCCGCGAACTCGTTATGCGGACTTCTGAACCAAGGCCACACCAGATCAATAAGTTGCTAGTGTGCTTCGACTCCGAAGTTCGCAAACGAGCTTGCCGCCCAATGATGCGAACTTCGGAATCGGGACACTAGTCGATGCGTCTTCTTATCACTCGCCCGCAACCGGGCGCCGCGAATACCGCCGCCGCGCTGCGCGCTCTTGGCCATGAGCCGATCGTCGCGCCGCTCATGCGGATCGAGATTCTGCAGCATGTCGATTCCAGCGCCGGACCGTGGGCGGCATTTTTGCTCACGAGCGTCAATGCTTTGGGCGGTTTTGTTGAGCGTACACTCGGCGATGAGGTACTCCGCGTCCCGGTGTTCACAGTGGGTGAACGGACCGCGGCAGCGATTCGCCAGCGCGGATTCAGCGACGTCACTTCGGCGGACGGCGGCGTGAACGATCTCGCCAAACTTGTCGCAGCCCGCTTGCAGGCGCCCGCCCGCCTCCTTTATCTCGCCGGCGAGGACCGAGCCGGTGACCTTGCCGGCGCGCTACGTGCCAAGGGGTTTGCGGTCGAGACGATCGTCGTCTACCGCGCCGTCACCGCGGAAAAACTGCCGCAAACGGCTGCTGACGCCTTGGCGGGCGGCATCGACGGCGTGTTGCATTACTCACGTCGCAGCGCCGAGGCCTATGTCGACGCGGCACGAGCGAGCGATATGCTGGCGAGCGCGCTCCGCCCCGCGCATTTTTGCCTGTCTGCGCAAGTCGCCGAGTCGCTCGTCCGCGCCGGCGCGATCACGATCAAGGTTGCAGCGCGGCCAAATGAAGCCGAATTGCTCGATCTAATCGGGGCGAACAGGGCCTGAACCGGCTCTGCGCACGAACGTTGGCGATCTGTTGCCGCCACTTTTGCCTCGTACTATGCCGTGGCGGCGATCAATTCCGGATGATCGATTCGGAGACGGCGCCTTGGAAAAAGCATGACGAGCGAGCCTGACAGTACATCGCGCCGACGGCCGCCGACGATCGATCTGACGGCGACCGAAGTCGAGACCGACGCGCCCCGACAGCAGGCGGAACAGGGCGACGCCAAGGCGCGCGCGGGTTTGAATTTCGGCGGGCGCTTGGTGGCGCCCGCTCTTGCCGCACTCGCAGGAGCCGTACTGACGGCAGCGCTCGGCGCTGGCCTGTGGTTCGCCGGCGTTGTGCCACCCCAAAGCACCACGGCGCCGAAAGCTACGCGTGGACCGAGCAACGCCGTCATTGAGGAAATCAATGCGCGGCTCGACAAAATAGAGGCTGTGCTGCGGGCGCCGCAGCCGGATTCCGGCCTCACCACCCGCATGTCGAGCGCGGAAGCGCAACTAAAGTTGCTCAACGATTCGCTCGCGGCGCTTAATCGCCGTGTCGACGATGTCGCAGTGACGGCGAAAGACGCGCTCGGACGCGCCGACGCTGCCGCGACCGCGGCCCATAACGCTGCGATCGCCGCCAACGCGGCCAAAGGCACCGCACAGACCGGAGTGCAGCGGAGCGACCTCGATGCGCTCGCGGCCCGCATCGCGACGCTGGAGACTTCGATCAAAACACTCTCCGCTGCGACGGCAAGCCGGACATCGAGCATGCAGGACCGTGCCGCGCGAGCGGCCGTCGCCGCCGGGGCGCTTCGTGCCGTGGTCGAACGTGGCGCGCCCTATCAGGCCGAATTGACCGCGATGAAGTCGCTCGGCGCGGACCACAATGCGGTCGCGCCGCTCGAACCGTTTGCCGCCGGCGGCGTTCCGACCGAAGCGGAGCTTGCCCAACAACTTTTGCAGATCACGCCTTCCCTGCGGCAAGCATCCAGCGCCCCGGCGAGCCACGGCACTTTTCTCGGGCGCCTTGAGGACAACGCGAAAAATCTCGTGCGCATCACGCCCGTCAGCGCGCCGCCGAGCGACGACCCCTCGTCGGCCATTGCACAGCTTGATGCCGACGCCAAACGTGCCGACATCGCGGCAGCCCTCGCCGACATCGCCCGCCTGCCGCTATCGGCACAAGCACAATCCCGCCTCGAACCCTGGGTGCAGAAAGCGAACGCGCGCAACGCCGCCATCGCGGCGAGCCGGCGCATCGCCGCCGTCGCGCTCGCTGCCCTGACCAGCGACACGACCCAATGATCCGCGTTGTCCTTTTCCTGATTGTCGTGGGCGCGCTGTCGCTTGGCGTGGCTTGGCTCGCCGACCGTCCGGGCGATGTGCTCATCACCTGGCAGGGCCTGCATATCGAAACGTCGCTCATGGTTCTGCTCGCGGCGATTTTGGCGGCGATGGCGCTGCTGGCACTGGTCATTGGCGTTATTATCGCCCTCCTTCGCTCGCCGGCCATGCTCGCCAGCCGCTTGCGGCATCGCCGCGGCCTGCGCGCCTACGAAGCGATTTCGAGCGGGCTGATCGCGGTCGGCGCCGGCGATATTGCCGCCGCGCGCAAGCATGCCGCCGCAGTCAACCGCATCGCCGCCGGCGAGCCGCTGGCGCTATTGCTCGCCGCGCAATCGGCGCAGCTTTCAGGCGACCGCGAAGCCGCCGAGCGCGCCTTCCGCACCATGGCAAGCCGCGCCGACACCAAGACGCTCGGCCTGCACGGCCTCTACGTTGAGGCGCAGCGCCGCGACGACGCGGCGAGCGCCCGGGCCTACGCCGAGGAGGCGGTGCGCACGGCACCGGAGTTAAGCTGGGCCGGTCGGGCTGCGCTTGAATTCCGCTGTGCCACCGGCGACTGGATCGGCGCGCTCGCGCTCCTCGACGGCGCCAAAGCCGCGCTCGACAAGGACGCCTACCGCCGCCAGCGTGCGGTCATGCTCACCGCCCACGCGCTGGCAGTCGCGGACACCGACCGCGACAAGGCCAAAGTGATGGCGCTCGAAGCCGCCAAACTCGCCCCCACTCTGGTGCCGGCCGCGGCGACCGCCGGGCGCATGCTCGCCGAGGGCGGCGAACTGCGCAAAGCTTCGCGCATGGTGGCGAAAGCCTGGCG
>JASHRW010000374.1 GCA_030037065.1 Xanthobacteraceae bacterium | reverse complement strand
CTCGGCGGGCGCGTGAATCTTGTCGGCCTGTGTCAAGGTGGCTGGGCTGCGGCCATGATAGCAGCACGCTTCCCGCTTAAAGTGCAGGCTTTGGTGCTGGCTGGAGCGCCTATCGATACTGACGCAGGGAATGGACCGATCAAACGCATGGCGCACGAGACGCCGCTTTCATTTTACCGGGAGCTGGTCGAGCTCGGTGGCGGACTGATGCTCGGAAAATTCATGCTTCAGGGCTGGAAGAACATGCATCCGGAGCAGCACTATTTCGAGAAATATATCGATCTTTACGAGCATATCGACGATCCCGCGTATCTGAAGAAAGAGGAGGCGTTCGAAAGCTGGTATGAAAATCCCATTGATCTGCCGGGCCGTTGGTATCTTCAGGCGATTACGCAATTGTTTAAGGAAAATCGGCTTGCCAAGGGCACCTTCGTCGGGCTCGGACGGACCCTGAACCTAAAGGATGTCACGTGTCCCGCCTTTCTCCTTGCCGGCGAATCCGATGACATTACCACCAAGGAGCAGGTCTTTGACGCTGATAAGTATCTCGGCATCCCAGCTGGCAAAGTTGTAAAGAAGCTTGTTCCCGGCGGTCATATAGGTCTATTCATGGGATCTCGCAATTTGCGGGAGGCTTGGCCGGAGATCGCCCGCTGGATTCTCAGCACCGGTGCAGGACTGGAGGAAACCGCATCGGACGCGATCGCCGCAACACTGTCGATCTCCTAACGGTAGGCGGACCTATCGTAGGGCCTCTCACTTGACACAAATCAAAGCGGCAACAGCGAGTTTTGGCTCTACTGGTTATCTGGGCTGTCAGGACAACTCCTGATCAGACATATAGCGTCTGCGCCATGCCATATCGAACCAACGACGATCTGCCGCTTTCAGTGAGCGCGCACCTGCCGCCGCATGCTCAGGACATTTATCGGGAGGCCTTCAACCACGCCTATGCCGCGCATGCCGGCGAAGCCCGCCAGGAAGAAGCGGCGCATCGTATCGCCTGGGCCGCGGTAAAACGCACGTACGTCAAGGTGGGCAGCAGCTGGATTTCCCAACCTTAATGAGGAGACCAAGCTGCCGAACAAGAACACGCAGGCTCGATTCTCAAACAATGGCTTTGAGAACTGCGCGGTGCACAAGCGTTTCGAACAGCAGCAGCTTGTAACCGTTTTTGCTGAGCGGCGTGGCGCCCTGCAGTGCCGCCCGCGCGGCTTGTACGGCGACGCCCTCGTCAATTCGCCTACCGGTCAAAACAGCTTCGGCGGCCCGCGCGCGATGCGGCACTGGTGCGGCAGCACCAAGGAAGACCGACGCGCGGGTGCAGTTGCCCCCGGGGTCTAGATCGAGGAGAACTGCGACGTCGGCAAGCGGCCAGTCGAAGGAATCTTTTTCGCCCTGTTTGATGTGTGCCATGCGCGCGCCCGGCGGCAGATTGGGAAGACGGATGGCGGTTAGGATCTCCTGGGGAGCCAGATCGTTCTCGCGCTGCAAATCGCGTTCGAGCGGAACGAAAAAATCCTCCAGCATGAGTCGACGCGTCACGCCGGCGGCATTCTTAAGCTCCACTGTTGCGCCGAGCGCCACGAGCGCCGTAGCCGTAGTGGATGGATGCACGATCGCGCAGGGCATGTTGTTGAAAATCGCGTGATATTGATTTTCGCCTTGGATGGCGAAGCAATGCCCCCCGCCTTTGCGCAAACAATGAAAGGCGTGTGAGCGGAAATACCAACAGCGCGGGCGCTGCAACAGGTTGCCGCCCAGGGTGGCAACGTTGCGGATTTGTGGACTGGCCGAGCCGGCAACCGCATCGACAAGCGCTGGATAGCGCTCTTGAAGGAGCGGATGCGCGGCCAGCGATGCCAGCGTGACCATCGGCCCGACGCGCAAGCCGTCAGCTTCTTCGGCGACCGCGTCGAGGCCCGGCACGTCTCGCAAATTCACCAATTTGGACGGCGCCAGCAGGCCTTCCTTGAGGAGATCGAGGAGATCGATGCCGCCCGCCTTGACAACCGAGAGGTCGGCGTAGCCCATCCGCTCGGGCGGAGTGGTCATTGCAGTGGCGACGGTCGCGGACGCCGCCGTGGCGGCCTCGGCGATCGTTTTGGCGCCGGCAAGAGCGAAGCGGTTCACGGGGTCAGCTCCTCTGTGGGACCTTGCCGACCGCGGCGAGCACGGCGGCTGGAGTCATGGGCAGGCTACGCAGACGAACGCCAAGCGCGTTGTACACGGCATTAGCGACTGCCGGCGCTGTAGCGATATTTGCCGGTTCGGCGATGCCGTAGGCGTCAGTCGCGCTTCGCCCCTGATAGTTTTCCAAAACGATGACATCGATCTCGGGCGTCTCGCGCGGGCCGACGAGCTTGTATTGCTCCAGATTCGGGTTGACCATGCGTCCAGTTGCCTGATCGATGATTCGTTCTTCCAGCAGTGCGTACGAAATTCCCATCAGCACGCCGCCCTGCACTTGGCTTTCGATCTGCCGCGGGTTCATCGGCCGGCCGCAATCCTGCACCGCAACCACCCGCTCGACGCGTATGATTCCTATCTCCGTATCGACCGATATTTCGGCGAACTGCACGCCGCCCAAGTCCTGCTGTGCGAGCGCGGCGTCTTCACCGGCGCGCCGGCGGAATCCGCCATAATCGTCGCTGCGCGAAGCGACCGCGGCGATGCGATCGGTGCGCAGCCGCGCGGCGGCGTCCCTGAAAGTAAGGAAGCGGCTTCGATCGCTGCCGACCAGGATTTTTCCTTCGACTGCAATCAACTCGTTCACGGATGCGTTGAGCATCAGTGCCGCCTCGCGAAGCAACTGCTGTTGGACCCGCCAAGCGGCGGTGCGAGCCGGGGGCGTTGTCGATGCGGTCGTACGGCTGCCGTAGGACGGCCCGCCGGGCGGAAATTCGGTGTCCCCGATACGGACTGTGATTTCGTCAGGACGAAGCCCAAGCACTTCGGCGACGGTTTGCGCTAGCACGGTCGCGATGCCGGTGCCGATATCTTGCACGCTCGAAAGCACCTCGACCGAACCGTCGCGCATGATTCGAACTTCGCAGGCGGCGTTGGTCTGCACGTTGGCGCCCCACAGCGATTGCGCCATACCAAGGCCCCGCTTGACAGGGCCGGAGTTTGCGCCAGGGGCGTGCCGGCGGTGCCAGCCAATCCGTTCGGCCCCGATGCGCCGCTCTTCGCGCCGCACCGGACAGGGGTCGATGCGATCGCGCAGCCTGAGCGGATCGGTACCGAGTTTTTCCGCCAACTCATCGATTGTCTGTTCGAGCCCGAAAGCGCCCGGCGTATTTCCCGGTCCGCGCATCGCGCAGCCCGGCCCGGCATTGATGAACACGTCGTGCTGGGCGCCCTCGAAATTCGGGCAGGAATAGAGCGCTTCGGCATTGTTGCCGACGCCGGCGCCGAGACCGACACCAGCGGTGCCGTAGCTCACCAGCGAGATCGCCGTCAGCGAACCGTCGTGCTTAGCGCCGATACGCAAGCGCTGCCAGGTTCCGGGTCGATTACCGGCGTCCATTTGCTCCTCCTCGCGCTCGAGAAAGAGCTGCACCGGCGCTTTCGCTTGGCGCGACAGCTCGATAGCAAAACGTCCGTAATTGCCGAGCTGCGATTTCGAGCCGAAGCCGCCGCCCATGGCGTCGACGATGACGCGGACGCGATTGAGCGGTAAGCCGAACGCTGCGGCAATTTCGTCGCGGACGCCGGCGGTGAACTGGGTGGACATGTATACGGTGAGCCCGTCGGGGCGCCAATCGGCGACGATCGCGTGGGGCTCGAGGCAGCAGTGGGTTTGCACATGCGTGCTGTATTCGGCTTCGACGATTGCATCGGCTTCCGCAAAGCCTCTGCTTACATTGCCGCGCCGCGAGATTGCCGGTCCCCGCACATTGCCGTTCAGCGGCAAGCCGGCGGCGGCCGGAAAGCCGGACGGATGGCCGGCCGGAGCCGTCGTGTCGTCGTGGACCAGGGGAGCCGCGGGATCGCGGGCTTTGTCGATGTCGGCAACGAACGGCAGCGCTTGGTATTCGACGCGGATGAGATGCAATGCCTCTTCGGCCGCCGCTATCGAATCGGCGGCGACGGCGGCGATCGGCTCGCCGATATAATGCAATGTCGCGGTCTGCGGCTTGGCTGGATCGGCAATCGTCAGGATCGCGCGCACGCCGGGATGATTTGCGGCCGCCAATGTGTCGATCGTGCGCACGACCGCGTGCGGCCAAGGCGACCGCAGCACACGCGTGTGCAACATACCTGGTAATTTGATGTCGACGGTGAAGCGGACTGCGCCGGTCACCTTCGCGCGGCCGTTCGGTCGCGGGAACGACTTGCCGATGACGCTGAGCTCGCCGTTGGGAGCCAGCGGCGGCGGCTCGTCGGCTGGTATCTGCCGTTCGACCGTATCGAGGCCGACGCTGGCGATACCCGAGGGAAAAGTCTCCGTGCGAATACTGTTGTTCGTTGCCATGCTCACGCCCTGCGCATTTTGGCCGCGTCGAGGGTCGCCGCGATAACGTGCGGATAGGTGCCGCAGCGGCAATAGTGTCCGCTGATGGCGGCGCGCACGTCGTCGGCGCTCGGTTGCGGCGAGCGTTCAAGAAGCGCCGCGCAGCTCATAATCATGCCGGGCGCGCAGAAGCCGCATTGCAGGGCGTCGTGATCGATGAAGGCTTGCTGCACCGGATGCAGCTTTTCGCCCGAGGCGAGTCCCTCGATTGTGGTGACGCTGCGGGTGCCGACATCGGTGGCGAGCATCATGCACGAGCAGATCGGCACGCCATCGAGCCAAACCGTGCAGGCTGAGCACGCGCCCCGATTGCAAGCGATCTTGGTCCCGGTGAGTTGCAACGGCCCGCGCAATGCCTCGGCCAGCGTCATGCGCGGCTCGACACACAGCGTCCACACCGCGCTGTTCACGTGAAGTTCGATCGTGACCAGGGGCGGATTCGCCGGCGCGTCGTCGCCTGGATGTTGCGTTTCCACCGTCATCGCCGACGTTGGGCTGAACATTTTCGCTCCAGCGGTTATCAGAGCGGAGCCGTGAAGGAACGAACGACGGGATGGATATCGCTGCACGCCGGGCTCCGCGCTGGATAAAAGCAGCTTGCTCGATAATCGCTAGTCGACCGCGCCGACGGCGACGTTGATTTGCGTCAAAGTGCTACTAAGGGAAATGTCGGATGAAAATTCTGACATGGATCAAAGCCATAGCCTGTCATCGCCCGCATAATTGCCAGGTGTCTGAGGAGGCGATCCGAATGCATGCGCCATTGGCTCTACGGGCGAAGACAGAAAAGGCCGAACAGGCCGTACGCAGTTGGATCAAGCCCGATTGGACGAAGCGGCAGCCGTGGTTGATCGCCATCGTGATCGTTGCCGTCGCGGCGGCAGCCTATTTCGAGCGCGGCGCGCTTTACGACTGGTTCCCCGGTCCGCAAGCCGCCGCGACCATCCTGGTATCCGGCAACATCGAAGCGCATCAGAGCGTGCTTGGCTTCAAGACCGTGCAATCGCGGATAGTCGAGCTTCCGTTCGACGAAGGGCAATGGGTCGAGAAAGGCACGTTGATCGCGCGGCTGGATGACGCTGATTATCGCCAGCAAGTCTTGATTAACCAGGCCACGCTTGACGTGCAGGAGCGCCAGCTTGCCACCGCTGAGCAGAATCTAATGGCCACTGCACAGACGGTGGAAAGCGATGCCGCGGATCTGACCTTTCGACAACAGGAGTACGCCCGAGCCGCCATGCTGCTGAAGCAGGGATCTGGCACGGTCGAACAGCGCGATCAGACCTATGCCGCCTTACGGCAATCGACCGCTGTCCACGAGCGAGACGTTGCACTGAATAATGCTGCCGCGCGGCAAGTCGAACTGGCCAAGGCCTCGATCGAAAGCGCCGCAGCAACATTGAAAATGTCGCAGATCGTGCTCGGCTACACGGAATTGCGCGCGCCATTCTCAGGCGTCATTCAGGTGCGTCAAGCCGAACTCGGCGAAATCATGGTTCCGGGCACGCCGGTGGTGACCCTCGCTGACCTCGACCACGTCTGGCTACGGGCCTATATCAACGAGACCGATATCGGCAAGGTGCGCTACGGCGAAGAGGCGAGCGTCACCACAGACACTTATCCAGGAAAGACCTATAAGGGTCGCGTCTCTTTCATCTCGGCCAATGCCGAGTTCACGCCGAAAAGCGTTGAGACCCACGCCGAGCGCGTGACGCTCGTCTATCGCATCCGCATCGACATCGCCAATCCCACTCATGAGCTCGTGCCCGGCATGCCGGCGGACGCGGTGCTCAAAGCGCTTCCCGCGGGCCGGTCATGAACGCCGCCGCCCCTATCGTTTCAGCCAAAGCGCTGACCAAGCGGTTTGCGGAGACTGCCGCCGTCGATGGTTTGAGTTTCACCGTGAATCGCGGGGAGATTTTCGGCTTGGTCGGCCCCGACGGCGCCGGAAAAACTACAACCATGCGCATGCTCGCCGGCGTGTTGCCGCCTGATACCGGCAGCATCGTCGTCGACGGCATCGACGTTGTGTCCAAGCCGGAAGAGGGCAAACAGCATATCAGCTACATGCCGCAGCGGTTCGGTCTCTACGAGGATCTCACCGTTGATGAAAACATCCGTTTTTACGCCGATCTGTTCGAGGTCGCGGCCGGCGTGCGCGAGGAGCGCGCGCAGCGGCTGCTGACGGCTTCTGGGATGAGCCAGTTCCGTTCCCGTCTTGCCGGCCAGCTTTCCGGCGGGATGAAGCAGAAGCTTGGGCTCACCTGCGCACTGGTCCATACGCCGAAAATCTTACTGCTCGATGAGCCGACCACCGGTGTCGACCCGGTGTCACGGCGCGATTTTTGGCGCATTCTTTATGGACTGCGCGAGCAGGGCGTAACAATTCTGATCACGACGGCTTATCTAGACGAGGCAGAACGCTGCAACCGCTTGGCGCTCTTGCACGCCGGCCGAATCCTTTATTGCGACACTCCTGTCGCGCTCAAACAGCGCATGCCGGGAGCGCTGCTCGTCATTTCGTCCCCCGCGGGCCGAAAGGTGCGTGCGGCCATCGTCGGCCAGGCCGGCGTCAGCAACGTCATCCTGGTCGGTGACGGCGTTCACGTGGTCGTCGATGATCCTCACACCTGCATTCCCGAGTTGGGCGACGCCCTGCAACGCGCCGGCGTGCCATTCACCGGGATCGTGGCCGGTGAGCCGAGCATCGAAGACGTGTTCGTGTCGCTCCTTGAAAATACCGGAAAAACGCAATGAGCGGCGATCGACAGGCCGAGCCGCAAATCGTCGCCGAGAACCTTGTCAAGCGCTTCGGCAGCTTCGTCGCCGTCGATGGCGTTAGTTTTCAAGTGGGGCGTGGCGAAGTCTTGGGATTCCTCGGCCCAAACGGCGCCGGCAAATCGACCATCATCCGCATTCTCTGCGGATTGCTGCGGCCGAGTTCGGGCCGCGCCCTGGTGGCCGGTATTGACGTGGCGCGCGATCCCGAGGGGGTCCGCCAGTGCATTGGCTATATGTCGCAGAAGTTTTCTCTCTACCGCGATCTCAGCGTCGAAGAAAATTTGCGCTTCTTTGGCGGCATCTATCGCGTGCCGAACAGCGAGTTGCCCGAGCGGATGCGCTTCGCCATCAGCATGGCCGGTCTCGGCGGACGCGAGAAGGCGCTTGTGTCGACGCTCGCCGGCGGCTGGCAGCAGCGGCTGGCCCTCGGCTGCGCCGTGTTGCACCGTCCGCCCATCCTGTTTCTCGACGAGCCGACCTCCGGGGTCGAGCCGACGTCGCGTCGGCGGTTTTGGGATTTGATCCATTCGCTCGCCGCCGACGGCGTCAGCGTGCTCGTCTCGACTCATTACATGGATGAAGCCGAATATTGCCATCGCGCCATGCTGATCAACCAGGGTCGCCTGATCGCCGTCGGCAGCCCGCAGGAGCTCAAGCACAGCGCGCTCGGCGGCAAAGTGTTGCTGCTTGAATGCGAGTCGTTGGGACCGACGCTGGCCGCCCTCGCGCATGCGCCCGGCGTTCTCGATTGTTCCGTGTTCGGAAACGCGTTGCACGTTTTGGTCAGCGACGCTGAGAGAAGCCTGAGCGAGCTGCCGGCGTATCTTGAGCAACAGCACCTGCGTCCGGATCGTCTCGAGCGCATCGATGCATCACTCGAGGACGTGTTCGTGCAACTGATCGCCGTCGATTCGGCCAAGCAGAGTGCCGCGGCATGAAACTTCGTCGGCTCAGAGCCATTGCCATCAAGGAGATTCTGCAGATTTGGCGCGACCCGCGCAGCCTGATGATTGCACTCTTGCTGCCGTTCACGCAGATGTTTCTTCTCGGTTATGGCGTCAATCTCGATCTCAAACACCTCCCGGTCTGCACTTTCGATCGCGAAGGCAGCCAGCTCAGTCAGGCGCTGCTCAAGCACTTTCAGGCCTCGCAGTATTTCGCCATCGTGCGCAATGTTGCTTCGTATCCGCAACTTGTCAGCGCGATCGATCACGCAACCTGCGGGCTCGCCATCGTCATCCCGCCGGATTTCTCCGAGCGCCTCAACGAAACCGGTACCGCGCCCGTCCAAGCGATCCTCGACGGCACCGATGACAATACGGCCAATATTGCGTTCGGTTACGCGGCGGCGGTGGTGGAATCGTATTCGGCTGACGTGCAGTTGAATTGGCTGGACCGGCAGGGCCGCCAGTTGCAGCAAATTCAGCCGATGTCGGTGCAATCGCGGGTCTGGTTCAATGAGGATTTGGAAAGCCGGAACTTTATCATTCCCGGCCTCGTCGCCGTCATCATGGCGCTGATTGGCGCACAGCTCACGTCGCTGACCATCTCTCGCGAGTGGGAGCGCGGCACGATGGAGCTGCTGGTGTCCACCCCGGTGCGTCCGATCGAATTGATGTTCGGCAAGCTCGCGCCGTATCTGGTGCTCGGCTGGGTCGACGCCGCCTTCTGCGTCGGAATCGCAACGCTATGGTTCGGCGTGCCTTTTCAGGGGACGCTGCTGACGCTGTTCCTCACCACGACCCTGTTCCTGACCGTCGTTCTCAGTCTCGGCTATTTGCTCTCCGTGCTGATCCGCAGCCAGGTGGGAGCTAGCCAGATTGCGCTCCTGGTCACGATGATGCCGACAACGCTCCTTTCCGGCTACATCTTCCCGATCGATCAGATGCCGAAATTCATCCGAGCCCTCACCTACCTGCTGTATTCGCGATACTTCGTCACCATCATAAAGGCCATTTTCCTCAAAGGGTCGGGCATTTCAGAGCTCATGACGCCGATCCTCTTCCTGATCGTCTACGCGGTGGCGGTCATGTGTCTGGCCGCGCGCGCCTTACGCAAGAGTCTGGGTTGAGCCATGTTCGCGCGCATCATTCCGATCGTCATCAAGGAATTCCTCGAGCTCAAGCGCGACAAGTGGGCGCGCTTCCGGCTGATCGTGCCGACGCTCGTGCAGATGCTGTTGTTTGGCTACGCGGCAACCTATGAGGTCTATCACGTCTCTACCGCCGTGCTTGATCTCGATCATTCGCAGGAGAGCCGCGAGCTTATTTCTCGCTTTACTTCAAATGGCCGCTTCGACGTCGTCAAGGTCGCGCAGTCGCAGCGCGAGATCACCGAGGCCATCGATCGGAGCGACGCGGCAGTGGCGCTGGTGATCCACGCCGGCTTCGCCGAATTGTTGCGCAAGGGCCAAAATGCGCCGCTGCAGGTAATCGTCGACGGCACCAACTCCAACACTGCATTGATTGCGCTCGGCTATGTCGGCACGATCGCACAGGGCTTTGCGCAGGATTACGCCTCCGATCTGGCGGAGCGGGTTCAAGGCGTGCGGGGGATGAAACAGATCCAGGTGACGCTCGAGCAGCGACCCTGGTTCAACGAGGACCTCAATGGTCGATGGTTTTTTGTTCCAGGGCTGATCGGCACCCTCACGCTGGTCATCATCGTCAACCTCACTGCTTTCGCCATTGTTCGTGAGCGCGAGGCGGGCACGCTCGAGCAGATCATGGTGAGCCCGATCCGGCCCGCCGAGTTCATCCTTGGCAAGACGGTGCCGTTCTTCGTCGTCGGCCTGGGCGAAGTCGCGCTCATCGTTGCGGTCGGGATCTTGTGGTTTCAGGTGCCGTTCGTCGGCAACCCGCTGGTACTGCTCCTGGGGAGCGCCTTGTTTCTTCTCAGTTCACTGGCGCTAGGCCTGCTCATCTCCACGCTCTGCTTGACACAGCAGCAGGCGTTCTCGATGAATTTCTTCTTGCTCAATCCGTTTTTTATCCTCTCCGGCTTCGCCTACCCGATATCGAGCATGCCGCAGCTCTTGCAGTGGCTGACCTACGTCAATCCGCTGCGCTACTATCTCGTGGTCATTCGCGGCACGTTTCTCAAAGGCGTCGGTTTGGGCGTGCTTTGGCCCCCCTTGGCCGCCATGGCCGCCATCGCCACAGTGCTACTCACCACCAGCATCCTGCGCTTTCGCAAATCGCTCGAGTGACCGTCGCCGCGAAATTGCTTCGCGCCAGTTCTTGATCGTGATTTGCAGCACCTCGGCGACCCTATCGGCCAATTGCCCCGATACCTCGGCCATCCGCAGTCGGCGCCGTTACGCAAAGCTATTGTGACAAAAAGCGGTAGCCATCTTCAGTCGCAGAAAAGCGCGATAGACTTGATTTGACGTCCTTGACTTAAATCAAAGCGAGACTGCGGCCGCTCGGTAAATTGGTCAAAATTTAGCACGAGGAGCGACCCATGTCAGTCCAAACCATATCGGGCCCGGCGCCAAAGACTTCGGCACCAAAATCGTCTGTTTCCAGCGGATTTCATACC
>JASHRW010000373.1 GCA_030037065.1 Xanthobacteraceae bacterium | reverse complement strand
CGCAGCACGACGACCTCGTCGTAACCCCCGGTCTCCTCGAACGTGCGTTTGAGGTAGTCGCGCGGATCGGCCGCGTAGCCGGCGAACCATTCCTCGTAGGCGCGCACGACGCGTGACGGGGTGGCGCGAAGCCCCTCACGGTCCGGATCATCGCCGGCCCAGCGGATCAGCGTGCGCACGGCCGCCTCCGCCTCCTCACGCGTCGGCTTTTCCAGCCTGCCTGCCGCTGCCGAGCGCGAGCGCTTGTTGTCCACTGGTTTGTCCATTCGATCTCTCCGGCCGCGCCCAATGCATCGGGCAGATGCCCGCTGGATATGCAGCACGATGTTAACAAACCGGCAACCCTCGCTCCAATCGCGCTTACCGGATGCAAGGGATGCGCAAGGTTCATAGGCCAAAATCCGTGTGAAACGTTGATGAAACCGAGCACGGACATGGCCTGCAGCCGGCCGCGCGTGCCGAGCGGGACCGGCACCATGCGCCAACAACGCGCCATCCTCAGAAAGCCCGCCATCGTCACCCGCCGCATCCTATCCCTCATCGTTCGCGGCTTCGCCATCACCTCGATGTCGTTCGGCATCGCGTTCGGATTTCTTTCCGGCAGCATGGCGCCATCCACGCACTATGACCCGTATTCGTTCGCGGTCGGCGTCTCCGCTCTCTTCGGCGCGGCATGCGGCGCGATCGGTCTGCTGATTTCCCGCGTCCGGCAGATGAAGCGGGAGCTGCGCGCGCTCGAACTTCGGCTCGATGAAGCGGCCGACCGCAATTGGGAAATCAAGGAAGCCGAAGAGCGCGCCAAAAGCTTTTTTGAAGCACAGGATGACGTCATCGTGCGCCGGGACGGCAGCGGCGCGATCACCTACGTCAACGACGCATTTTGCGCGCTCGCCGGATGCCACCGAAGCAATCTACTGGCAACCGCGTTCGCGCTGCCTGCATTGGAGCAAAGCGACACAGCGCAGCGCCCCGACGGCACCCGCGTCTACGACCAGAAAATCGCTTCGCCTGACGGGCCGCGCTGG
This sequence comes from Xanthobacteraceae bacterium, assembly GCA_030037065.1. GTDB lineage: Bacteria > Pseudomonadota > Alphaproteobacteria > Rhizobiales > Xanthobacteraceae > BOG-931. The sequence goes on along the minus strand of JASHRW010000373.1, from coordinate 3,637 downwards.
ATCGCTTGGCGTGAAGTCACTGTGCGCAACAACGGCGGCAGCGAGACGCAGAGCGTGGGTCGTGACGTCACCGATCGGGTCGAGGCCGAGCAGGCGCTGGCCGAGGCACGCGATCAGGCGGAGGCGGGAAGCCGCGCCAAATCGCGGTTCCTGGCCATGGTTTCGCACGAGATACGCACGCCGTTGAACGGCATTCTCGGCATGGCCGGTCTTCTTGCTGATACTGCGCTCTCGGCCGAACAGGCTGCCTACCTCAAGGCAATCAAGACATCGGGCGAGACATTGCTCGCGCTGATCGACGAGATTCTCGATTTTTCCAAGATCGAAGCCGGACGACTCGATTTCGCGGCGCGGCCGTTTGCGCTCGCTGGTTTCGTCGAGGAGGCGATCGAGCTGCTGGGGCCGCGCGCCCAGGCCAAGGGACTCGAAATCTGCTGCTATGTCGACGAGCGATTGCCGGCGCGCGTCGTCGGCGATGCGGCGCGGCTCCGCCAAGTGTTGTTCAATCTCGCCGGCAACGCCATCAAATTCACCGAACGCGGCGGCGTTTCGATCGTCGTCGAGCCGGCCGCGCAGCCTGACGCGGTCGCGATCTCGGTGCGCGATACCGGCATTGGTATTTCGGCCGATGACCGATCGCGGATTTTTCTCGAATTCGAACAGGCCGACGGCGGCTCGGCGCGAAAATTCGGCGGTACCGGCCTCGGGCTCACCATCTCGAAGCGGATCGTCGAAAGTATGGGCGGTTCGATTGCGCTTGAAAGCGCGCCCGGCAAAGGCTCGACTTTCACTGTCACGATGGCTCTGCCGCCTGCCGGAGATACCGAACAGCCACGGCTCGCCGTGCCCGACCTTGCCGGCGAAGATATCCTGATTGTCGCACCGGCGGCACTCGAAGCATCGCTGTTGGCGCGGTACCTGCAACGCTGGGGTGCGCGCACAAAAATCGTTCCCGATGAAAGAGTGGCCGCGGCATTGCTGCCCGAGCAGCCGTGGAGCGCGGTCTTGGTCGATCACGCGTTGGGCACGCCGGCGAGCGAAGCTGTCGCACGATCGGCGGCTGCGGTACGGCGTCGCATCGTGCTGGTGACGCCGGCGATGCGCGGCGAACTTGCGGTGTTGAAGGCGGCGGGCTTTTCCGGCTATTTGATCAAGCCGGTGCGCGCCGCCTCGCTGGCCGCGCGCTTTTCCGCCGGCGACGCTTTCGAGCCCGACGCCGAGACTGCCGATGCGCCGCCGGCGATGGCGCCCGAAAGTCGGCTCTCGATCCTGGTCGCCGAGGACAACGAGATCAATGCCTTGTTGGCGCGCGCTCTGCTCGTAAAGCTCGGTCACCGTCCGACCATGGCCGCCAACGGCGCTGCCGCAGTCGACAGTTGGCTCGCTGCGCGTGCCGCCGGTGCGCCTTATGACCGCGTGCTCATGGATCTGCATATGCCCGGAATGGACGGATTGGAGGCGACGCGCCGCATCCGCGCCGCCGAAGCCAGGGAAGAAACCGCGCGCACGCCGATCGTCGCGCTCACCGCAAACGCTTCGTCCGAGGACCGTGAGGCTTGTCTCGCCGCCGGCATGGACAGCTTTCTGATCAAACCGCTCGACCGCGAACGCCTCGCCGCTGCGCTTTCGATCTCGGATTGGAAGTTTTCGCAGCGGCTTGCGTCCTAGTTGGGTTATCCTGCAGTTTGCCGCTTGCTTTTGCCCCTTGTAGTTCGTTGCTACGGTCGGCGGTCCGATAAAGCGGGATCGCGCCCGTTTCGAAATGGCGAATTGGAGAATCCGCAGTGCCGATGAGTCCCGGTTATGTTCCGTTTCATCCCAACCCGTCGAAGCCGAGATACAAGCCCCCGGCCGGCGCAGTCGATTCGCACTGCCACGTGTTCGGACCGGAGGTGGTGTTCCCGTTTGCGCCCAAGCGCAAATACACGCCATGCGACGCGCCCAAGGAAAAGTTGTTCGCGCTGCGCGACTTCCTCGGTTTCGACAAGAACGTCATCGTCCAGGCGACCTGCCACGATACCGACAACCGGGCGCTGGTCGATGCGCTGGTGCATTCCAACGGCAAGGCCAAGGGGGTTGCATTCGTCGGGGAGGAGATCACCGACACGGAATTGAGTGAATTGGACAAGGCCGGCGTAAAGGGCGTACGCTTCAATTTCATCAAGCGCCTGGTCGACTCGACGCCGAAAGACGTGATGCAGCGGATCGCGACGCGCATTGCCAAGCTCGGTTGGCACGTCGTCATTTATTTCGAACACGCCGATCTCGACGAGATGGGTACGTTCTTGAAGTCGCTGCCGACCACTCTGGTGTTCGACCACATGGCGTGTCCGAACGTGAGGGAGGGGGTCCAGGGCCGGCACTTCCAAAATTGGCTCAGGGCGCTGGACGCCAACAAGAGCTGGATCACGAAAGTCACCTGCCCGGAGCGCTTCACCGTCGCCGGGCCGCCCTACGATGATGTGGTGCCGTTTGCGCGCGCCATCGTCGAGCGTTTCCCGGACCGCGTCATCTGGGGCACCGACTGGCCGCACCCCAACATGCCGAAGGAAGCGCCGGACGATGGTCTGTTGGTCGACTGCATTCCGAAGATCGCCCCGACGCCGGCGCTGCAGCAGGCGCTCCTGGTCGACAATCCGATGCGGCTTTATTGGAGTTAAGAACGGTTCGAGACTGCGACGACCGCTTACGTTGCCAAGCCTCCCTGCGCTATATATGACGAGTTCAGTAACGGAGTGACGCCTATGGCCCGCGAACAGCACGATTATGACGATATACCGGGCACTTTCGTTTTCGACGCCGAACGCTCGCGCCAGGGTTACGGCATCAACATGTTCTGCATGTCGCTGATGCAAGACGAGAACCGCCTAGCCTTCAAGGCGAATGAAGCCGAATACCTGAAGAAATTCAATCTCACCCCCGAGCAGACCGACGCCATCCTCAAGCGCGATTACAACCGCATGCTCGAACTCGGCGGCAACATCTATTTCACTGCCAAGCTCGGCGCCACCGACGGCCACTCGTTCCAGCACCTCGCCGCGGTCATGACCGGCTCGACGCAGCAGGATTATGCCGACATGATGCTCAAAGGCGGCCGCTCGGTCGAGGGTAACCGCTCGCGCTCCGGCAGGAACGCGCCGTCGAAATTCATTGGAGCCGGTGCCGTCAAGAAGGCGACAAGGAAGCCCGCCGCCAAACCGAAGGCGAAAGCTAGACCGAAATCCAAATCAGCAAGACGGAAGTAAGCCGTGGCCAGGATCATTGCAGGGGTAGGTTCGTCACATGTGCCCGCCATCGGTGCGGCACTGGACAACAACAAGACCGAGGAGCCGTATTGGAAGCGGGTGTTCTCGGGCTTCGAAAAGTCGCAAGCATGGATGCGCGAGACCAAGCCTGATGTCGCCATCATCGTCTATAACGATCACGCCTCGGCGTTCTCGGTCGACCTGATCCCGACCTTCGCGCTCGGCTGCGCCGCGGAATTCCCGCCCGCCGACGAGGGTTGGGGACCGCGCCCGGTACCGGTGGTCAAGGGCCATCCGGCGCTCGCCTCGCACATCGCCCAGTCCGTCATCCTTGATGAATTCGACCTCACTGTCTGCAACAAGATGGAGGTCGATCACGGCATGACAGTGCC
>JASHRW010000372.1 GCA_030037065.1 Xanthobacteraceae bacterium | reverse complement strand
CCGGATGACGAAACGTGCCGTAGGCTTCGCGCGCCATGCGGGCGAGATCGGCTTCGGGGATGGAATCGCCGGCGAAGCACCGGATGATCTCTACCGCGACTTCCGCGTAGGGACGGCCGGCAAGCGAGCCGATCGTCAGCGGCTCGATGTGCGGCCACGATTCCGGCACATAGAGGCCGCCGTCGCGGGCAAGACCCGCGAGCATCGCCTCGGCAAAGCCGAGCGGCGGGGCTTCGCCCCTGGTTGAGACGTAGCGCACTGAGCTTCCCTTCGCGCCGACGCGGCCACCGGCGCGGATTATTAAGCCTTTGATTTCACAACGTTTTGGCGCACGGCGGAACAGCCGCCTGGCGCCGACGGGTGTCACACTAATAGGAAAACGGATGCCTTCACAAGGAAGGCGAGATGCCCATCGGGTGGACGCGAGGCCCTGCAGCCGGTCTAGGCGTCAGCCCTCTGTTCGCGGCCCGAACTATACGCCCAGGCGCCGAACCAAATAACAAGCACCAGGGCGAGACCGTACCAGGTCAGCGCATATTGCAGGTGGTTGTCGGGCAAGGTCACCATCAGCTTGCCCGGCTTGGGCAAGCCGCCCGGCGGCACCGGGCTCTCCTGCTCGACATAGAACGGCGCAACCGCGCCCAGTCCTTTGGCTTTGGCCATCGCCTGCGGGTCGGCCGCGAACCAGAGATTTTTCTCAGGTTCGTCGGCCGGCGTGAACCAGTGACGGGTATCGGGCCAGCGCATCGAGCCGACGATGGCGATGGGCCCGGTGATCTGTCCTTGCGGACGCGTCTTCGGATTCTGCCGGCCGTCGGGTACGAAGCCGCGGTTGACCATGACGATGGCGCCGTCGACAAGCTTAGCCGGCGTGAAAATCCAGTAGCCCGGACCGGATACGTCGGGACGGAATGTGCTCGGCGCGGCGAAGAGGAGTGCCTCCTTGCCGTTGTCAAAGGTGGCGCTGAATGTCACGCGCCGGTATTCGTCGCGACTGCGATCGAGCGTGGACCATGCGGTGGCGGGCGGTAAGGCGATGGGCGGCGCGGCGAGCTGCGCATCGAGCGCGGCGATCAAGCCCTCCTTCCAGGCCTTGCGCTGGATCTGCCAGGTGCCGAGGCCGATCAGAGCAATAAAGGCCAGAGCGACGGGGATCAGCAGACTGACCCACGGCGGCCGCTTCCTCGCGTGTGTCGTCACGGTGCGCCGGTCCCGTCGGCGCGGTGCTCTTCGGCCTTGTGGTAGTATTGCAGCGCAATCATCAGCCCCTTCATCGGCCGCAATGGGCCGAGCGTGAGAATCAGGATCAACGGCAGCCACAGCACGGCGTGCACCCAATAGGGCGGGTGATAGACGGCTTCCGTGACCAGCGCCGCGGCGACGACGATGAGGCCGGCAAAAAACATGATGAAGACAGCGGGCCCGTCGCCGGAATCGGCGAAGCTATAATCGAGACCGCAGACCTCGCAGCGCGGCCGCAAAGTCAGGAAACCTTGAAACAGTTTTCCCTTGGCGCAGCGCGGGCAGCGGCAGGACAATCCGGCACGGATTGCGTCCGACAACGATGTGACGGCTGGCCCAGGCATGCCTGACATTTAGGCCGTATTCCGCTGATGTCGAATCACCATGGCTGCATGCCGTCACTCTTCCTCCCCCTTTCAGGGAGGAAGAGTCGAGCTATCCGCACGGAGTAACTTGGCGTAACGCCTTGTTGATCGGCGCTAGCCGACGGTGGGCCCGGCGCCCCAGACGTAGATGCAGGCAAACAGGAACAGCCACACCACGTCGACGAAATGCCAATACCAGGCGCAGAACTCGAAGCCGAGGTGCTGGGTTGGCTTGAACTGTCCAGCGACCGCCCGGAACAGACAGACTGTCAGGAATGTCGAGCCGATGATGACATGCGCGCCGTGAAACCCGGTCGCCATGAAGAACGTGGCGCCGTAGATGTTGCCCGAATAGTGGAACGCGGCGTGCATATACTCCCAGGCTTGGCACGCGGTGAAGCTCACACCGAGCGCGATGGTGCAGACGAGCCCCCAGACCAGTCCCTTGCGGTGATTTTCGAGAAGCGCGTGGTGCGCCCAGGTCACCGTCGTGCCCGACGTGAGCAGGATCAGGGTATTGAGCAGCGCCAGATGCCAGGGGTCGAATGTTTCGATGCTCTTCGGCGGCCACACGCCGCCGGTGACCGCGATCCGGGCCACGTCCTTGATTTCGTTGGGAAACAAAGCGGTGTTGAAATAGGCCCAGAACCAGGCGACGAAGAACATCACTTCCGAGGCGATGAACAGAATCATGCCGTAGCGGTGCGAGATCTGCACCACGCGGGTGTGATCGCCTTCCACCTCGGCCTCATGAATAACGTCGCGCCACCAGCCGATCATCGTGTAGGCGATGCCGATAAGACCGACGCCGAAAACCAGCGGCGCAAAGGTGACGATGTCGTGCATCCACAGGATCAGGCCGACGGCGGTGATGAATGCCGACGCGGCGCCGACCGCCGGCCACGGGCTGGGGTTGACCAGATGGTAGTCGTGGTGCGGCTTGGCGTGTGCAACATCGGCCATCGTCATCGTCTCCACTTTGGCGCTGCCCGTTGCGGTCGGCGCCTTCCTTGCCTCTCGTTTAGATACCGCCGGACTTATCCGGAACCGCACTCTCCCTCACCGGCAGGTCCGGCTCGCGCACCGGATAAAAGGTGTAGGAGAGTGTGATCGTGCTGACGTGATCCTGTTCCGAATCGCTGGCGAGCTTCGGGTCTACGTAGAACACCACCGCCATATCGCGCGTCTCGCCGGGCTGCATCGTCTGCGCGGAAAAGCAGAAACAGTTGATCTTCTCGAAGTAGATGCCTGTCGTCGGCGGACTGACGTTATAGCCGGCTTGTCCGACGGTGACGCGGGCGGCTTGGTTGGTGACCCGGTAATAGACGGTCACCACCTGACCGAGCCGCACGTCGAGCGTGTTTCTTTCCGGCGCGAACGACCACGGCAGTCCCGCGGCGAGATTGGCATCGAAGCGGACCGTGATCATACGAGCTGTTTCATGCCCGGGCGGCAATTTCGCCACCTGAGTGGTGCCGCCGAAACCGGTAGAGTGGCAGAACCAGGAATAGAGCGGAACCGCCGCATAGGCCGCGCCCACCATCAGCGCGACGAAGCTGCCGCACAGGAAGGCGACCAAGAGGTCGCGGCTGCGTACGCGATCGAGCGAGTGGGGGTTGCCGGTCGGGCCCATGGTTGTCGTCTATTTGCCCGTCACGACCGCACCCGGCGGCTGCATGAGGGTGGGCCGTTCGAGTGCGGCCGAACCCAGCCGCACGATGGTGACGGCGAAAATCACTACGACGAACGCGCCCAGCGCAAGCGCGATCGCGATCGAGCGGGCGCGGCGAGCCCGCATCTGCTGCTCGGTAAGCCGGATGCCGGCTCCCTGCCAGCCCTCCGCACTCGGCGCCGGGCGGTAGGAATACGGCCGGTCATCCGCGGGCGGCTTCGTGGCCTCCTTTATGATCTCACTGACCGTGGTCATGCCGCGAAATGGCCGAATAGCCCTCCCGACATCTGATCGATCAACAGCACGGCGAACAACAAGAACAGGTAGAGGATCGAGAAACCGAACATTTGCTTGCTGGCGCGGTGGCTGCCGTGCTCCCCGCGCACGCGCAAAGCGAGCGCGATCATGGCTACGCCGAAGATCGACGCCGCGACGCCGTAGACCGGCCCGGTATAGCCGAGCAGCCAGGGCGCGACGCCGAGCGGCGCCAGGATCAGCGTGTAGATGAGGATTTGCCGCCGCGTCTCCCGCTCGCCGGCGACCACCGGCAGCATCGGCACGCCGACACGCGCGTAGTCTTCGATCCGGTAGAGCGACAACGCCCAGAAATGCGGCGGCGTCCAGAAGAAGATGATGAGAAACAGAAGGACCGGCTCGACGGCCAGCGTGCCGGTCGCCGCCGCCCAGCCGATCATCGGCGGCAGCGCGCCGGCGGCGCCGCCGATGACGATGTTCTGCGGCGTCGAGCGCTTCAGCCACACCGTATAGATCACGACATAGAAGAAGATCGTGAAGGCAAGCAGCGCTGCGGCCAGGATGTTGACCAGAAGCCCGAGCGTAACCACCGAGAACACCGCCAGCGTGAAGCCGAATCCGGCGGCCTCGCCCGGCGTGACGCGGCCGCGCGGAATCGGCCGCCCGGCCGTGCGCGCCATGCGCGCGTCGATATCGGCGTCGTACCACATGTTGAGCGCACCGGCGGCGCCGGCGCCGACGGTGATGCACAGCAAAGCGGTCAGGCCGATGACCGGATGAACGTGCCCGGGCGCGACCAAAAGGCCGACGAGCGCGGTGAACACCACGAGCGACATCACCCGCGGCTTCATCAGTTCGATGTAATCGCCGACCCCCGCGACGCTGGGCTCGGCACGTGCAAACGTGAGGCTCATCGGACGAGCGGCAGCGTATCGTATTGGTGGAAGGGCGGCGGCGACGGCAGCGTCCATTCCAGCGTGGTGGCGCCGACCCCCCAGGGATTGGCGGCGGCGCGCTCCTTGCGGAGGAAGGCATGCCAAATGCCGTAGAAGAAAACGAGCATGCCGATGCCCGATATGTAGGCGCCGATCGAGGAGACGAAGTTCCACCCGGCGAACGCGTCAGGGTAATCGGCGATGCGGCGCGGCATTCCGGCCATTCCCAGGAAGTGCTGCGGAAAGAATGCGATGTTGACGCCGATGAAGGTCAGCCAGAAATGCACCTTGCCGATGGCTTCGCTGTACATGTAGCCGGTGATCTTGGGGAACCAGTAGTACCAGCCGCCGAAGATGGCGAAGATGGCACCGAGCGAAAGCACGTAGTGGAAATGGGCCACCACGTAGTACGTACCGTGCAATTCGCGATCGACGCCGGCATTGGCCAGCACCACGCCGGTGACGCCGCCGATGGTGAACAGGAAGATGAAACCGATCGCCCACAGCATCGGCGTCTTGAACTCGATCGAGCCGCCCCACATCGTGGCGATCCAGGAGAAGATCTTCACGCCGGTCGGCACCGCGATCACCATGGTGGCGGCGATGAAGTAGGCCTGCACGGAGGCCGACATGCCGACGTTGTACATGTGGTGCGCCCAGACGACGAAGCCGATGCCGCCGATCGCCACCATGGCGTAGGCCATGCCGAGATAGCCGAACACCGGCTTCTTCGAGAACGTCGCCACGATCTGGCTCACCATGCCGAAACCCGGCAGAATGAGGATGTAGACTTCGGGGTGGCCGAAGAACCAGAACAGGTGCTGGAACAACAGCGGATCGCCGCCGCCCGACGGTTCAAAGAACGTGGTGCCGAAATTGCGGTCGGTGAGCAGCATGGTGATGGCGCCGGCGAGCACCGGCAGCGACAACAGCAGCAGAAATACGGTCACCAGCTCCGCCCATACGAACAGCGGCATTTTGTGCATGGTCATGCCGGGCGCGCGCATGTTGAAGATGGTGGTGATGAAGTTGATGGCGCCGAGGATGGAGGAGGCGCCCGCGAGATGGATTGACAGGATGACGAAATCCATCGCCGCGCCCGGATGGCCGGACGTCGACAGCGGCGCATAAAGCGTCCACCCGGTTCCGGCGCCGTAGGTGCCCGGCTCGCCGCCGAAGAACAACGAGGCGATGAACAGGGCGAACGAGGCCGGCAACAGCCAGAACGAGATGTTGTTCATCCGCGGGAACGCCATGTCGGGCGCGCCGATCATCAGCGGGATCATCCAGTTGCCAAAACCGCCGATCATCGCCGGCATGATCACGAAGAAGATCATGATCAGTCCGTGGGCGGTGACGGCGACGTCGTAATAGTGGGTTTCTGGAAAAAGCAGATGGCCGGGATACATCAGGTTGGCGCGGATCAGAATCGACGCACAGGCGCCGATGAAGCCGGCAATCAGCGCGAACACAAGATACATCGTGCCGATGTCCTTGTGGTTGGTCGAATAGACGAAGCGGCGCCAGCCGTGCGGGATCGCATGCCCGCCGTCGTCGCCATGTCCGCCGTGTGTCGCGTGTACCATCGCATCCATTGCCATTTTCCTCGTTAGCGGTCGTCCGTCATCGGCTCAGTCATACTGCCATACTGCGTTCCGCCTGCTCCTCGTTTACGTTCGAGGACCGGGCGCCGAAAGGTTGTTCACTGCGCCGGCGTGTCGGCCGCCGCGACCGTGGTCGGCTGCGGCGGTTCGGTGTCGGCGTATTCCTGCTTCGCCTTGGTGGCCCAGGCGTTGAAGTCAGCCTCGCTCACGACCCGCACGACGATCGGCATGAACGAATGGTTGGTGCCGCACAGCTCGGTGCATTGGCCGTAAAAAATGCCCTCGCGGGTCGCCTTGAACCAGGTGTCGTTGAGGCGGCCCGGAACGGCGTCGATCCTGATGCCGAATGACGGCACATTGAATGAATGAATCACATCGGCGCCGGTGACCAGCACGTGGACCACCTTGTTCACCGGCACGACCATCTCGTTGTCGACCGTCAGCAAGCGCGGTTGACCGGGTTTGAGATCCTTGTCGGCGACGAAAGTCGAATCGAACTGGAAATTGCCGTTGTCGGGATAGGCGTAGCTCCAAAACCATTGCTTGCCGGTCACTTTCACCGTGATATCCGGCTTCGGCACTTCGAGTTCGATGAACAGCAGCCGGAACGACGGCACGGCGATCGCCGCCAGGATGACCACGGGAACGATCGTCCAGATAATTTCCAGCGGCGTATTGTGCGTGGTGCGCGAGGGGACCGGATGAGCGCGCGCATTGAAGCGCACGATAATGATCGCCAACAGGATCAGGACGAACAGCGCGATTGCGGTGGTGATCCAAAACAGGAATGTATTGAAGCTGGTAATATCGTCCATGACCGGCGAGGCGGACTGCTGCATTCCGATTTCCCACGGCGACGGCTGCCCGAGTCCGGCAAAGGCCGCACTTGCGCTGGCGATCAGCGCTCCTGTCGTCACCGCAATGGCGGTCAAGCGTGAGAACACCTTCATCTGCCTCTCGGCTCCCTGTTTTGAGCTCGGACAAGTCCGTCGAGGATGAGCGCACGACCGCGTACGGCGGAGACCGCAACAGTGTGAGCCTGCCTGCTTTCGTTCCCACTCCGCCATCTGCCGCAAGCGACCGAGGCGGAGCCTGCGGCGTGAAGCCTTGCAGGCGTCGGCGGGACTTGAGGGAATCCCGGTTTCCTCAAACCACAAATCTTGGGCTGCTGCAATGCGGTCCATCGCGCTCGGCCGCAAGGTGCTTGCGGCAGTCGGGAAGGCGCAACCCGTGTGACCTTGGCGCAGCCACAATGCCGTGATTTCGACATTCTTGACAGGCCGGGCTCGCCATGTAGGCAAGCTGCCGCGCCGCGGGCCGCCGTGCGAGTGATTCGCGCTTGGCGGGCCTGTTGGGGGTGGCTGGTGAGGGAACGATATTCATGCCGATGTGCGATCGCCGATGGCACCTGCGGCCAATCGTCCGACCTGCGACGCGGCCGATGATTTCGGCGCTCACGGGCGCCGCTCTCGCGTTCGCCTTGCTGCTGGCAGGCGCCGGCACGGCTGCTGCCCAGGGCGTGGTCCGCTCGGTCTATGGCGATTGGCAAATCCGCTGCGAGACGCCGCCCGGCGCCCAGAACGAGCAATGTGCGCTGATGCAGAGCGTGACGGCGGAGGACCGGCCGAATGTCGGACTGACCGTCATCGTGCTCAAGACCGCGGACCAGAAGACCCGCTTGATGCGAGTGGTCGCCCCACTCGGCATTCTGCTGCCGTCGGGGCTCGGCCTGAAGATCGACGACAAAGACGTTGGCCGCGCCGGCTTCGTCAAATGTCTGCCCAACGGCTGCATCGCCGAAATCACCATGGACGACAATCTGCTCAACGAATTGCGCAACGGTCACACCTCGACATTCATTATTTTCCAGTCGCCCGAGGAAGGCATCGGCTTTCCCATGAGCCTGAAAGGTTTCGGCGAGGGCTACGACCACCTGCCGTAAAGGATCACACCGCCGCGGGCGTTTGCGCCACCGCCCGCAAGCGCGGGACCAGGCTTGCGAACAGCTTGTCGGTCAGCTCGTGCGCGGCGAGAAACTTCGCTTTGTTGGTGATCAGCGGACCAATGACGTAGAGTGTATTGCCGGCGGTTTCGATCCGGTAGGACCGATATTTGTCGATCAGCTCCGCCATCAAATCGGGCTGAAAGATTTCCCTGATTTCAACGTCGAAGAGCCGCGGGGCATAGAGATTGAAATGCTCGTTGAAGTCTCCTTCGAGCTTGATCTTGATGCCGTCGTCGGGCGCCTTGCTCAGCGTGCTGGCGGATAGAAACGACTTCGGCGCCAGCGCGATGTCCGCAATGGCGCAATCGAACGCCAGCGCGAACACCGTATAGTGTTCGGTGTGTGAGCTGCGGCCTTCCTGGATGGTGAAAGCGTAGTTGAAGATCCGGATCGGCTGGCCCTGATAGGTCCCCGACAGCACGTCCTCGATTTTGCGCGCGCCGCCGAGTTCGAAAATCTTGCCCTTGACGGTATTCATGCTGCCCGTCGCCGCGTATTCGAAATTGAGCGCCTGCGCGAGCTGCCGCATGAACAAATGCTGCATCTGCGTCGTGAAATGGGCGTACAGGAAGACCGGACAGAGTAGAACGGCGGCCGGATACCAGAATATCCGCGGGCCGAGGTTGCGCAGGGATTCGCCGTAATAGGCGAATTCAAGTCCCCAGAGTCCGGCGCAGATGGCGGCGCTGCCCGCGCAGGTCCCGAGGAAGAGCGCACGGCGTTTGTGCCAGATGTAGTCGTGCACGCCGCGATCGACGTCGTCGATGTTGTCGTTGAAGCCATCGAGGTCCGGGATCAGGTGGTGGGTCGACATGGTCTTGGTCGATCTGGCCTCAATGGCTTTGGTCGCAACCGAATCGATGATGCGCCCCTATACGCCGGTCGATCATCGTCGGCTACTTTTGGCCCGGCGGCCGCGCTGATCCATTTTCTTGCGTGCGATTGACGGCCCGCGCCGGAACGCTACGTTGCCCCAAAACCGTAAGGGGAATGCTCATGGCCGGACGCCGCCTAGTTACGACATTTGGCCTGCTTGTGGCCGGCATGGTTGGCGCCGGATTGTTTTGCATCGGCAGCCAGTCGCCGGCGGCCGCCCAAAGCGGCTACCCGAACCACCCGGTGGTTTTGATCGTGCCTTACGGGCCTGGCGGCGTCGCCGATGTCGG
>JASHRW010000371.1 GCA_030037065.1 Xanthobacteraceae bacterium | reverse complement strand
GTCGACGGCTTGACCAACGGCTCGGCGAGCGACATCGCCGGCAGCTCGATGGGAAAGCCGCCGGCCTGATAGACGCCGCGCTTCACGTCCTCGGCGCGTGCCCGCAGGTGGCCGTGGCAGGCGTTGATGTCGCTCCAGGTGTTGATGATGCCGATCACCGGCTTGCCGACCCAGTCGTCGCGGTCGTAGCCGAACTGTCGGAGCCGCGAGCGGTGGCCGAACGAGCGCAGATCGTTCTTGCCGAGCCAGCGGTGGCTGCGCAGCTCCTCGGGCGATTTTTTCTTTTGCGCGGACATGGGCAGATTCGCTTCCGTCATGATCTTGGTTGACGGAGCCTAAGCGGCATCGATGCCATCATACAAGGGTCGGCCGCCGTGTTCGCCGGACCGTCTTGCCGGAGCTTTTCCAGCCCGATAGTTTCACGCTCCCTGATTACGCGAGGAACCGAGGACATTGTCATGATCGATCTTTATGCGTTGACCAGCCCGAACGTGCAGAAAATCTACATTATGCTGGAAGAGACCAAGCTGCCGTACAAGGAGCATTTCGTCGACGTGTGGAAGGGCGACCAATACGATCCGAATTTCATCAAGATCAATCCAAACTCGAAAATTCCTGCGATTGTCGACAGCGATGGCCCGGGCGGCAAACCCATTACGATCTTCGAGTCGGGCGCGATTTTGATCTACCTCGCCGATAAGACCGGGCACTTCATGCCCAAGGACCCGGCGAAGAAATACGACGTGCTGCAATGGCTGTTCTTCCAGACCAGTAGCGTCGGACCGATGTTCGGCCAGTTTACCCATTTCAAGATGTTCGCGCCGAAGGACAAGGACAATTCCTACTCCATGGCGCGCTATCAGACCGAGGTGAAACGGCTCTACGAAGTGATGGAGAAGCGGCTGGCCAAGTCGCGCTATATAGCCGGCGACGAATACTCGGTCGCCGACATCGCCACCTTCCCGTGGACGCGCAATCACGACGTCCAAGGCGTCAAGTGGGAGGACAATCCCAATCTGGCGCGTTGGTTCAAGTCGATCGAGGAGCGGCCCGCAGTAAAAGCCGCGCTGGCGAAAGTCGGCGCCATCAAATCGAACCGCGAGACGGCGACCGACGATCAGAAAGACCGCTTCTTCAACCGCGGCCGCTACGCAAGGGCGTAACCCTGCGGCGAGGGCCTTGCCCTCGCCCCTTGCGGGAGAGGGTATGTGCGGACGCGCTGCATTGCCAAGGCGCGTCCGCGCCACGCTACTTTGTTTGCATCACCGGCAGAATGAGACACGAGGCGTGCGCGCCGTCGTGATGGATCGTATCGGTGCCCATCAGGCATGGATGGTAGGGATGCGAGAACACACCGTCGGTCGCGGGCGAATCGCCGTTGGCGATTTCCAATCGAATGCGATGGCCCTTCTTGAAGACATAGGCGATCGGCAGCACCTCGATGTCGAACTGGTAAATTTCGCCGGGTGCAAGCGGCTGTGGATCTAAGTGCGTGTAGAACGGCCGCTGTGGCATCGAGCGCATCGCGTCCTTCTCGCGATGCGATGCTTTCAGCCAGCCTTTGGACACCGGCGTGTAGGCCGGCTGCTCTCCCCTGCTCCGGGCCGCCGCATCCTGCAAATGCTGGTCGGTCAGCTTGACGATGAACTGCGTGTCGATCGCGGTCGATGAGGCGTAAAGCTTGAGCACGATCGGTCCGGTCACGTCGAGATCGGCTTCGAGTGGCGCGCTGGTGAAGGTGAGCACGCGCCGTACCGGATCGACCCGACCGTCAGGCCCGATCACGGCGACGCCGTTCACCCACTGCCAATCCGGATAGGTGTAGCTCGTCGCCGCTTCGTTTGCCGCAGGCGGTGCGGTCGACAAGCCGCCGTCGTTGAGCGAGGTGACGCTGTTCGAAGGCCCTTTCCGCAAATGATAAACGACAGGCATGGCGGCCTTGGGCGGCCATTCATCCTCCGCGCGCCACACATTGGCGCCGCGCACGTAAAGCCGCACCGGTTCGGCGTCCATGAAGCCGTTATTTTTGCCTTTGAGATGCAGGTCGTAGAACGGAAGCAATTCCTTTTCGTGAAATTCCACCTGATCGAACATGCGATGCGCTTCGAATGTGTTGCGCGCTTCGGTGACCACGAGCTTCTTCGGCGCCTTCACCTCCTCGTAGCCCAAAATATTGCCGCGCAGGTGCAGGCCCATCTTGCCCCAATGGCCAACCGACAATACCGGGCACCTGATTTGGTCGAGTCGCCAGTACGGCGAGCGCACGCGCCAGAATTCGTCGTCGAGCGGGTGATCGATCATGGCGCCGACCAGATCGAATGTCATCGGCGGCCGGCCGTAGCGTCCGGCGAGGCGGTGCTGATTGTCGGCGCGGAGCGTCGTGTACCAGACCGAACGGTACGAGCAGTAGATGCCGCCGTGGTAGTTCGAGCAGCGGTACTGATCGACGAGACCATCGTAAGGCACAATGCAGGCAAGGCCCGGCGGGTTGTAGGTCGCCATCAGCCACTGCGCCATCGCGTAATAGGACTGGCCGATGCCGCCAACGCGGCCGTTGCACCAAGACTGCCGCGCGATCCAGGCGATCAGTTCGAGATAGTCCTGCTGCTCGTTCGGCCCCATGAACTCGAACTCGCCCGCGGATTGGCCGGAGCCGCGCACGTCGGCATGCACGTAGGCGTAGCCGTTTCTCACGTACCATTCGACCGGGCCGGTCTCGCGCCAGAGAAACAGCGGATAGGCCGGCACCTCGTCCATTTCGTATTGATAAGGCGAGGCGGCGAACAAGGCTGGAAAGCGGCCCTCGTCGTCCGGCCGGTAAACGCAGAGCGAAATGCGCGTGCCGTCGCGCATGACGACCTCGACGCCCTTTTCGACCTTCATGGCGTATTGCGTCACTTCGCTCCTCCCGCGCACCTTGCTGCCTCACCGCCGGCGCGGCATTGTTATCCGATCGAAGAACGAATGCCCACGAGGAGAAGATGATGTGCCGGTGGATTGGTGCTGTCGCTCTCGCTGCGCTGCTGGCGCCGGCTATGCCGGCCGCCGCGCAGAATTATCCGTCGCGGCCGATCCGGGCGATTGCGTCGCAGGGGCCGGGCGGCTTG
>JASHRW010000370.1 GCA_030037065.1 Xanthobacteraceae bacterium | reverse complement strand
TCGATCCGATCAAGCTGCGCCGGCGCAACCTGATCAAAAAATCGCAGATGCCGTATAAGACCGCGGTCGGAACGACCTACGACAGCGGCGATTTCGAGCCGCTGCTCGATGAGGCGCTTAAGCTTGCCGATTACGACGGTTTCAGGCAGCGCCGGCGCGAAGCGGCGCGGCGCGGCAAATATCGCGGCTTCGGCATCTGCTGCCTGCTCGAACATGCCGGCGGCGCGCCGATCGAAAGCGCCATGCTGACTTTCCCCGGCAACGGTACGCTCTTGATGGGACTCGGCGTGCAGAATACCGGGCAAGGTCACGCGACCGTGTTCCCGAAGGTGATCGCCGAATACCTCGGCATTCCTGCCGGCAAGATCGTGCACCGGCACGGCGACTCGGCGATGGAGCTCAAGGGCTACGCATCGGTCGGTTCACGTTCGGCGATGACGGTCGGACATTCGCTGGTCAAGTGCATGGAATCCATCATCAGCAAGGGCAAGCCGATCGCCGCCGCCATGTTGGAAACCGGCGAGGCCGACATCACCTTCAAGGACGGGCGCTTCGAGGTCGTCGGCACCGACCGGCGTGTGTCGCTATTCGACGTGGCGGCCCGCGCCGCCGAGATGAAAAAGCGCGGCGAAATCGCCGAAGACCTGGACACCAAGACCACGACTGAGACGCCACTGTCCTTCCCCAACGGCGTGCACATCGCCGAGGTGGAGATCGATCCGGCGACCGGCGCTATGACGATCACCGCCTATTCCGCGGCGGACGATTGCGGCCGCGCGCTCGACCACACGATCGTCGAGGGCCAATTGCACGGCTCCGTGGCGGCAGGACTGGGGCAGGCGCTGATGGAGAACATCGTCTACGATTCCGGCAATGGCCAGTTGGTCACCGGGTCGTTCATGGACTACGCCATGCCCCGCGCCGACAACATTCCGCCGATCCGCGACGCCATGTTGAACGTGCCGGCGACGACCAATCCGCTCGGCGTCAAGGGTGTGGGCGAAGCGGGGACGACGGCGGCAATCTCCGCAGTCATGAACGCGGTGGCTGACGCCCTTCCGAACGGCGCCGGCGCCCATCTCGACATGCCTGCGTCGGCGGCACGGCTGTGGGAAGCCTGTCGGCGCGCTGCCGCCGCCTGACGCTCTATCCCGGGCGGCCGGCGGCGCGGTGGGCTTTGCCGCCGCAGCGGTCAACGGCGCGTTGCCTCCCGTCGGCGTGGTCGTACCACTTGCGCAGTGGACGCTCGTCCGCGAACGCCAGCGTTAGGCTGCAATGCGTGCAGCCGCAGCGGCGCACGGCTGTGTTCGTTGTTCAGATGCACGAGATGTTTGAGCATCTGCATGAACGTCACGCGCTCATTCGCCTTGAGCGGCGCGAGGATCAGTCGCTGCGTTGCCATGACGGCCGGCTCGATATCGCGGATCATCCGGCGTCCGGCCGCGGTGACGCGTAGCGCTTTGGTACGGCGGTCGGTGGTCCCGTTCGTTCGACTGATGAGTCCCCGCTTTTCCAGCCGACCGACCACGTCGCCGATGGTTGAACGGTCGAGCGCTATCACGTTGCAAAGCGTAGTCTGGTCGAGGCCCGCATGATTTTTAATCGCGACCAGTGCCGCGTACTGAACGGGCGTGAAATCGAAGCTTTTGGCCTGATCCAGAAACAGAGCGGACGCGATCTGCTGCAGCCGGCGAATAAGATGGCCCGGCATATCGATGAGGCGGCTGTCGTCGTCGGACATGGGTGGCCTGGATTGACGCGTTGACGTGACTGCGAAATTATCGGTACACTGACGATATCGTCAGTATGCTGATGAATTGACCCGGAAGCAAGCGCTGCCTTAAGGAAAACGGAGAGCGACTATGGCCCAGCATCCCGAGGACATTCTTGCTGGCAAGAACCGGCCCTTTACCGGCGCCGAATTTCTGGAATCGCTGCGCGACGGCCGCGAGGTCTACATTTACGGGGAGCGGGTCAAGGACGTCACCACTCATCCGGCTTTCCGCAATTCCGCCGCCTCGATCGCGCTGCTTTACGACGCGCTGCACGACGCCAAGACCAAGGATGTGCTCACGGCGCCGACCGACACCGGCTCCGGCGGCTACACGATGAAGTTCTTCAAGGCGGCGCGCTCGCGCGAGGACGTGGTGGCGCAGCGCGACGCCATCGCCGCCTGGGCACGCATCACCTATGGCTGGCTTGGGCGCAGCCCCGATTACAAGGCTGCGTTCCTCAACACGCTCGGCGCCAACGCCGATTTTTACGGCAAGTTCGCCGGCAACGCGCGCGCCTGGCACAAGCGCGCGCAGGAGGCGGTGCTCTTCCTCAATCACGCGCTGGTCAATCCGCCGATCGACCGCAACAAGCCGGTCGAGCAGGTCAAGGACGTCTACATCACCATCCAAAAGGAGACCGACGCCGGCATTTACGTGTCCGGCGCCAAGGTGGTGGCCACCAATTCGGCGCTCACCCACTACAATTTCCTTGGCCAGAACATGGGCCAGGAGATTAACGACCCGGCCATGGTGGTGATGTTCATCGCGCCGATGAACACGCCGGGCATCAAGCTCATTTGCCGGCAATCCTACGAGTTTGCCGCCGCTGCGGCCGGCACGCCGTGGGACTATCCGCTGTCCTCGCGCTTCGACGAGAACGATGCCATTTTCGTATTCGACAACGCCTTCATCCCCTGGGAAAACGTGTTCATTCACCGCGACGTCGAGCGGCTAAAAAGCTTTTATCCGAAGTCCGGCTTTTTCAATGGGTTCACCATGCAGGGTTGCGTGCGGCTCGCAGTCAAGCTCGATTTTCTCGCCGGCCTGCTCTACAAGGCCGCGCGCGCCACCGGAGTCGAAGCGTTCCGCGGCGTGCAGGCGCAGATCGGCGAAGTGGTCGGCTGGCGCAACCTGTTCTGGTCGCTGACCGACGCCATGGCCTACAATCCGGAGCCTTGGGTGAACGGTCACGTGCTGCCGAATGGCCGCGCCTCAAGCACTTACCGGCTGTTCATGACCGAAGCCTATCCGGCGGTGCGCAACATCATCGAGAAAGTGGTCGCCTCGGGCTTGATTTATTTGCCGTCCAATGCCCTCGACTTCAAGAATCCGGATATCGACAAATATCTGGCCAAATACGTACGCGGCTCCAACGACATCGACTACAAGGAGCGCATCAAGACCATGAAGCTATTGTGGGATGCCATCGGCAGCGAATTCGGCGCCCGCCACGAGCTCTATGAAATGAACTATTCGGGCAGCCACGAACTGGTGCGCATCTTTCCGCTGCAGCAGGCGCAGTTCAATGGTGAGTTCAAGCAGATGATCGGGCTCGCCGAAGCATGCATGGCCGATTACGACGAGGATGGTTGGACCCATCCGGCGTATCGGGACGGCAAGGATGTAAGCGCGTTGCCCAGGGAGTGAACAGAAAATGGATCATCTCAAACGCGTCACCGACGAGTTTACCCGACAGGCGCAAACCTTCGAGGTCTGGGCGGAGAACGTTGACGCCGACGTGGCTGCGCGCTTCGGCGGCGCGCTCGGCCGGGCCGCGCGCGGACGCTTGATCGACGTCGCTTGCGGGCCGGGCGTGGTGACCGCTGCGCTGGCGCCGAATGCCGCCTCGATCGTCGCCTTCGATGCAACCGACGAAATGCTGGAGAAGACCAGGGCGCGTTGCGTCAAGGCGGGCTTGCGCAATGTCGAATTCAAAAGCGGCGATGCCGAGCACCTGCCGTTTGCGGAGGGGGAGTTCGACGGCGCCGTGACTCGTGCCGCGCTGCATCATTTCGCCGACCCGCAGCGCGCGATCGCCGAAATGTTCCGCGTGTTGCGTCCGGGCGGCGTCGCGGTGTTCGCCGATGTTATTTCATCGGAGGACGCCGAGGAATCGCGACTGCACAATGCCATCGAGCGGCTGCGCGATCCGTCGCACGTTCGCATGCTGCCGGCATCCGAGCTT
>JASHRW010000369.1 GCA_030037065.1 Xanthobacteraceae bacterium | reverse complement strand
TGCTCGGCGCCGAAGGCGACAATCGCCTGCATGCGTTCCGCGGCGATACCGGCGAGCCGATCTTTCAGAGCGAGCCGATGCGGGGCTTGCGTCACTTTCAGACATTGATCGCGACGCAAAATCGCCTCTACGTCGGCGCCGACGGCCGCGTCTATGCGTTCGATTATTGAGCGTTTATGATCGATCGTATGCGCTATTGCGCCGCGCCCAGACGGAACTCAAGATGGCAAAGGACCTTGACGCCGAGGCGATCGCCGATCTCGTGCTCGCCTACAAAATCCTGGTGAACGAAGCAGTCCTCGACAGCTTCGGCCACGTCAGCGTTCGCTCCATTGCCAATAAAGTAAGCCCTGGGACGGGGGAGGAAGCCTCGATGACGAAATTTACCGAACGACCGACGCCTTCGCGCCGCACCGTCGTCAAAGGCGGGGCCGCGCTTGCGGCCGGCATTGCCGGGCCCGCTGTGCTGGGCGTGGGCGAGGCCTATGCCGACGATTATCCGAACCGTCCGGTCAAATTCGTGGTCGCCAATACGCCGGGCGGCCCATCCGACATCGTCGCCCGCATCGTTACCGCGGCGTTGGGCCAATCGACCGGCAAGACCTTCATCGTCGAAAACCGCGGCGGCGCCGGCGGCAATATCGGCATGGAATACGCCGCCCATTCCGACCCGGACGGCTACACCATCCTGCTGGCGACCAATGCGTACTCGGTCAATTACGGCCTTTATCGGCATCTGCCCTACGATCCCTACAAGGACTTCGTCGGCGTCAGCGAACTGGCGACGTCGCCGAATACCTTCGTGGTCAAGTCCGAACTGCCGGCCAAGACCATCCACGATTTCGTCGCGCTGGCCCGCGCCAATCCGGACCAATACAACTGCTCGACGCCGCCGATCGGCACCACGCCGCAGATCCAGCTCGCGGTTTTGAAAATCCGTGAAAAGCTGCCGCGGCTCGCCGACGTGGTGTTCAAGGGCGGCGGCGACGCCTTTGCGGCGCTTCTCTCCGGCACCGTGCAAATGAGCTCGGGCTCGCTGCCGCCGGCGGCACCGCACATCAAGGCCGGGACCTGCCGATGTCTCGCGGTGACCGGCGATGTGCGCTGGCCCGGTTTGCCGGAGGTGCCGACGATGCAAGAGGAAGGCTACAACGACTTTGTCTTCGCCACCGATACGGTGCTGCTGGCGCCGGCCAAGACGCCGCCCGATCGCGTCAAATGGCTGGAGGCGGAGACCCTCAAGGTTCTCAAGACCGAGCAAATGAAGGACAAGCTGTATCAGGCAGGCTTCCTGGTTCGTGCCAAGGGCGCCGACGCCGCGTGGGCGCGCGTCACCAAGGAGATTGCCATGTTCAAACAAATCATCGACCAGGCCGGCATCCCGAAAATGTAGCTCTGCCGCGGCCGACGCCGCGTGCGATCTTGCGGCGGGTATCGGGAGATGAGCGGACCCGACGCGGGCAGAGTGCGTTCGACGCAAACAACCCGGAGCGACATCGGTCCCAAGCTGAGACGCCCAGGGCTTCAAACGGCCGGAATCGGGTGAGACTGATCATTCGCACGCAGGAGACCTTATGATTGCGCCAACTCACCACGGATGGAAGTAGATGAATACTGATGCCGCCGCCCGCACGAGTCGTTGCGTCTTTGGCGAATGCCTTCGTGGCGGACCAAAGCGATTTGTAAGAAGGCTATTTCTTTGCCTGCCGGTTTTCGTTCTCCTGGCCGCGCTCACATTTGAAGCCAAAGCTGAATGTTACTGCAAGTGCGTCAACGGAGAGATGCGGCCGTTTTGCCCTAAGGGCTTATCGTTTGATCGCCCGTTGGAGTGTCCGCCGATCACGTGCTCCCTCCCGGGCTCCGACCCAGCACGCCCGATTTCGCCGACGCATCGCGATTAGCAGTGATGCACAACGGGGCTGATGCACTACGGCGGGATTGCAGCTGACAAGGGACTCTACAGCGGCGTCGCACCGCCTGAGCTAGGCACCCTGTGATGTCGCGCTGCTCGCACGGCGCGTGCCAGCACGTAGCCGGCCAGGAGGCTGAGCGCGATGGCGCCGGCGAATTGGATATTGTCGCGCCATTCGAAGCGGTCCTGCGGCAGGATCGGATCGCCGGAGATGAAACTCTCCGAGACCGTCATTGCGCAGACGCCGATCACGCCCAGAGCGATGGCTGCGGCCGTCGCCGCCGCCGCGCCGCTCCTGCCGACCCAGAACTGCGCGAAGCCGAACGCGAACGGAATCGCCGTCGCGGCAAGCCACAAATAATCGTTATTGAAATTGTTGACGAGGATGACGTAGTGGGCGGCGAGCAGCAGCACGAGCGGGGCCACGAAGTACGGAACGATGTCGGCGTACCAGGGCTCGCGAACCGGTGTACTCGGCGCCGCGACCGCGGCACGGGTTCCCCCGATTGCCGGCGGCGAGCGTTCCGCCGATCCAGCAGACGCCGTGAGCCGATCGACGGCGCCGATCAGGCGGTCGGTGTGCGTGCGAAAGTCGCGGCCGCTCGATACTTCAGCGGCGTTGAGAAAGGCGAAATTGCCGAATTCCACAGGCAGCGCGGCGCTATCCGGCATCTTGGCGCCGTCAACCAGCACCGGAATAATCGGGATATCCCGTTGCAGTGCCGTCTCGATCTCGACTCTGACCGGATCGGCCTTCTCATTCATTCTCGCCGAGCCGTCGGCGCCTACGCCAAGCCAATTGCCGCCGATCACCGCGATGAGCACGTCCGTGCGTTGCAGCGTCTCCTGAATGTGAGTGCGAAAATCAATACCGAACGGAATATTGTCGATATCCATGAACACCGCGCTCTCGCCGAAATGACCCGCCAGCCGGTCGAATATGCGTCCGGCGATGGCTGAGGTATCGGCGCGGCGGTAGGAGATCGCGATTTTCGGCATCGGCGCGACGGCCTATTTGGCAACCTGGAAACTGAATTCGGTTCCGCTGACGCGGCCGTCATTGTCCTTCAGTTCGATCCAGAACTGGTGCAGGCCGGGAGGCACGACGGCGTCTTTGACGTCGATGCCGGAAGCGGTGATGAACGGCTTGATGCGCTGGGTTATGTCGACGGCCGGCTTTTTCAGATAGGTGATCACGACGGTGTCGGCATCGATGCTGGCGCCGCCGAACGCGCGATAGCGCAATTTCAGCTCGATGGGCGAATGGACGAGGCCGGCGCCCGGCGGCGGCGACACGACGGTGATGCGCGGCCCGCGCGTCGGACTGCCGCGCACCTCGAATGTGGGCATTGGAGCCGGCGGCAGCGCGGCCTCGGCGGGTGTGATGAGTTCGAGCGCAAAAGCCGGTCTCGCCGCCGCAAGCACGCTCGCGAGACAAACGACGGCGCCTGCAACCGACGCAGCATGCCACCAGTGCCTCGCCGGCAAGGTGTTACTCACCTCGGTGGGCGCGACTTTTCTTCGCTCAGCGCACGCCGCCATCGCCGATTACCGAATAAGGAGCCCAAAACAGCGGATGCGCATAGGTGTAGAGAGTCTGGCCGGAACTGTCGACGTATCCCGGTCCGTCGAGCAGCGCCATCATCGCTTGCCGCAGCGCCTCGCCGCGCGAAAGACCAGGATCGGCGCTCTGTCGCCGGAATAGGTCGGTGATCAATACCCGCGCCGAGGCCGAATGGACCGGCCAATTGGTGACCAGCAGAGCCCGCGTCCCGGCGTAGAAGAAGGCGCTGCCGAGGCCGGAAGCGGCCTGCGCGCCGGCGCCCGCGCCGGCCGCAGTGTTGCAGGCCGACAGCACCACCCAATCGGCGTCGAGCTTCAGCGCCATGACTTTTCCCATCGTCAGGAGACCGTCGCCCGGGACGCCGGCAACTTCGGGTGCCGTCAACGCAAGCGCCGGTTGGGTGAGTCCGTCGAGGTCGCCGGGGACGAGTCCGTGCGTGGCGAAAGCAACGATGCGGTAATGCGAAAGGTCGAGCGTCTCGACGTTCTGCTCGTTGGCAGCCTTGCCGAGATAAAGCGCCTTGGCGGGATCGACATCGAGCGCACGGGCGATCGCGGTCAGCTCCGCCCGCGTATCCGGAAGCCTCGGCAGCATCTCGATTTCGGCTTTATCGACATCCTCGGTGTGGGGCGAAGCGCGCAGTCTGAGAGGAATGCCGCGCGTGATCGCGGCGCTGCCGTTCTCGGCAATATGCTCCGGCGCCGCGGACACGCGATCTTGCGCCTCGGCTTCCGCTTCGGCCGCCTCGGTCTCGTTGAAGTAAGGATCGCCAAATCCGATCAGCTTGTCGCGTTGCGGCGAGCCGGGCGGCAGATGCCGCAAGGTGACAAGCGCGGAGGCCGACGGGATCATGCTCACGGCATGGCTGCGGGCGAGCCAGGGCACCGCGCGATAGCCGGCAAACAACGGAGTCGCCTTGAGATCGACCGTCGACGGCGCGGTCGGCAATAGGCCGAGCGGAAGCTCGCCCAGAGCGCCGTTGGTCACCACGATCAGGCTTTTTGCGCTTTTCCAGCCCGCTTCGACCGGCTTGAGCAGAGCGCTGTAGAGCTCATAAGCAAGGCTCACATTGAACGGCGGAATCTCCTCGACCCGCGCCACCTGCGGATCGAGCGCTTCCCGCAGCGTATGGACCTTGGCGGAAAGTTCGAGCTCGGTCAGCGGCACTTTGGCGAAAGCGATCGGGCCGTCCTTTGGCACCGCCCAGACGAAGCTCGCGGTCTGGCCAAAATAGAACGACAGCAGAGCCTCGTCCGGCCGCAACATTGCCTTGATTTCTTCGAGCGACGGCGGCTTGGGAGCGACGAGGTCGGCGTAGGACGGAAAGCGCCGCTTGATCTCCTGCCGTGCGGTCACGCGTTGGGCCCGCAGTTTGTCGATCTCGGCGCGGACTGCACGCACTTTCTGATCGTCGCGCTGTTCGGGCGGCAAGGCCAGCAGATTGTTGAGCGTGCCAAGCTCGGCGTCGATCTCTTTGCCGAGATCCTGATCGACGCGCACAAGCTCGGCCAGCGCCGGATCCTTAGCGAGCAGCCGGGCGCTCGATTCGGCGAGCGCACGCTCCACGGCATGGCCGCGAACGGCGTCGGCCAGCGAGAACGTCTCGATTGCAACGTCATTCGCTCCGGTCGGGGTGCGCGCGAGCAGATCGATATAGGCCTCGACGATCCGCTGTAGCTGGGCACGTCGGGCGGCCACTACGGTCGGGTCATCGTTTCCGGCGTTCTCACGCGCGGCGCTCATCATGATCGGGATGGCGGCTTTGAACTCGCGTATGGCGTCGGCGTCGCGACCGCCACGGGCGTAGCCGACCGCAAGGGTGCCGCGCGCGGTTGCGGTATCGTAACTGTTGGCACCGGTGCGCGAGGTCTCCCGCTTGACCAGTTGCTCCGCGGCGGTGATTCCTTGTTGAATCTCGCCGGCGGCGTAGAGAGCGGCGATGCGCGAGGAGCTGAGTTCGAATGTTTCGCGCTGCTGAGGCGGCCATTGCGCGGTGGCCTTGTCCAGTTCCGCATAGACCGTGCCGGCTTCCTTGGCTTTGCGCTCCAGGATGAGGATGTTGCCGAGGTGCGAAAGGACGCTGGCGCTCTGGGGTGCGTCGCCGGCGATGCCGATCTTTTGCTGCACGGCGAGCGCCGCACGCGCCAGCGTCTCGGCGTCCTCGTAACGGCCCTCATCGACCAGAATCCCGGAGAGTCCGACGATAAATTGGGGAGCTGCAGGACTGTATTCGCCGCGCGATTTGAGAATTTCAATCAAGGCTTGGCGCGCGTCGACTTCGGCCTCGTTCAGCTTCCCCTGCTTGGCTTCGTTTTCTGCTACGGCCAGCAGAAGCTTGTCTGCCCCCAACGTAATCTGCTCCGACGGCGGCGGATGATCGAATTTGGCCAGGTTTTGCAGTGAGGCGCGCTGGAACGCCTCGGCGCGCCGGAACGCCGCTTCGGCCTCGGCATATTGACCGCGCGCCTGAAACACCCGTCCGCGGACCAAATCGAGGTCGGCTTCCCAGGAATGGCCGTAGATCGCGTAGCTCGCCCGCCATTTTGGGTTCGGGCTGCCGCGCGCCTCTTGTACGAGCGCTTCGACGCGGCGCGCATAAGCATTGGCTTGATCAACGTCGCCCAAGGCGATCGAAATCTGGACCATGTTCGCCAGTGCGTTGATCATGGTGCCGCGATGGCCGGCCGGGCTGGCCGCGCGCACGATCTGCTCGAATGTCGTCATCGCCGATTTCAGGTCGCCCAACGTTTGGTATTGCAACGCGACGAACTGTCGGATGCGCGCGAGCAGCAGGAATTCGATTGCGCCTTTGTTGACAGCGAGCGCCTGCAGCCCATCGGCGAGTGCTTCCCTTTCGCGGGCGAGCAGCGCGCGGGCGTTTCCACGGTCGTAATAGAACTGAGCGAGCTTAGTGGCAGAGGCGTTGCTCGGCGGCGCGGCATCGGCGGCGGCCTTGCGCGCGGCTATCCCCACATCGTCCGGCTTTTCGGCGGTCAGGATCGCTGTGATGTCGGCGATGGTCCGCGGCGGCGGAACGAATGCAGGCTTTACGGGAGTTGCGCCTGGCTCCGCAGCCGCCGTCTTGTCTTGCGGCGCAGCCGGCGGCGGCTTACGAGCCGCTTCCTTCTGTTCCTCGCGCATGACGCAAGGCCGAACGAGCGGCGGTCCGCATTGCTGCCGGGCTCTCGCGAGGTCCGCCGCCGCCGCTCTTTTGACCGGGCCACCCAGTTTGCCCACCACGCATGCGTGTATTTGCGGGTGCAGAGCCTGCCGGCACATCGCCACGATCTCTTCGTGGCTCGCGGCAAGGGCCGGCTGGGGCAGAGCAAGGCAAGCAAGGGCGCCCGCGCACAACGCCATCGTGCTGCGATGAATGAAGTGCTCGGTCATGAATTGACTCAGCCCAGAGCGGACGCCGGCACGCGGAAAATTAGAAGATGCGCCGATTGCCGACAAGGCGGGTGTCCGTCCAAGCGCTCACAGAGGCGCACCCGATCGGCGATCCTGATTCGTATGATTCGCTCGGTTCTTCCCAGGCCTGTCGTTGCCACAGCCAAACGCCGTTGCAGAAATCGTCGTAGAATCAAGGACAAATAGCTTTTGTTCTG
>JASHRW010000368.1 GCA_030037065.1 Xanthobacteraceae bacterium | reverse complement strand
TAATACATCACCGCAAAGATAACGCAGACGATAGCCAGCAGATAAGCGAGCATTCGCATTGGATGTTCCCCCGTTCCCGAAATTCGGCGCCAGCGCGCGCGCCGTCACTTAGCATGACGGCAGCGGAGTTGGCGAGCCAAGGGTGGCGAGATGAAGACCGGCGCATGGCAATTTTACTTCGCGCGGGCCCGCTTGTGTTCGCGACCGCAGACAGCAATGATCGGCGTGAGACAGGGGAGGACGACCATGACGAATCCGCTCACGACGGCATTGGCCGCGCTGGGCTTGATGACAGCGGGAATGCTGGCCGCCAATGCGCAATCGCCCGACGACCTTTATGCCAAGGGAAAGAGCGAAGGTGCGTTCGCCTTCTATGTCGGCGGTCCGACCGCGCCCTGGGAGACTCGGGCAAAGGCCTTTGAGGAGAAGTACCCGGGCATCAAGGTTTCCATCGGCGGGGGCTTCTCGAACGTGCTCGATAAGAAGATCGACGCGCAACTCGCTGCCGGTAAGCTTGAGGTCGACGCGGTGATTTTTCAAACTGCGGCCGATTTCGTGCGCTGGAAGCACGAGGATCGCCTGCTGACGTTCAAGCCGCCCGGCTTCGATAAGATGGATCCGGCGTTTAAGGACCCGGACGGCACGTTCTGGGCAACGATGATCAACGTCGTGCCCTACATGTACAACACGCAAAAAGTGGCCGACGACGACATCCCGAACTCCGCATTGGATTTCTTAAAGTCGGAATTTCACGGCAAGATCGTCACCGCCTATCCGGCTGACGACGACGTAACGCTTTGGGTATTTTATCACATCGTGCAGAAGTACGGCTGGGGCTACATGGATAAATATATGGCGGCGAAGCCGACCTTCATCCAGGGCCACCTCGGCGAGCAGCGCAGCATTGGCACCGGGCAAAACCTCGTGACCTTCGATTCCATCCTCGACATTACCAGCGGTTTGAAGCGGCAGGGCATGCCGGTCGATTCGCATATCCCGACCGTTGATCCGCTGCCGATCTGGCCGCTGACCGGCGCGATCTTCAAGGACGCGCCGCATCCGAACGCAGCCAAACTGTTCATGTCATGGTTGCTGGAACCGGAACAGCAATCGAAGCTGCCCACCTGGTCGCCGCGCAGCGACGTGCCGCCGCCGGCCGGCTATAAGCCGATCCTGTCCTATAACGTTGCCAACGATTACCGCGACTTCCTCACCAACCAGACACAGGTGATCGCGCTGCGCAAGCGCTTCGAAGGCTATAGCGGACCGATCGTCAATGCCGGCGGGGTACGATAGCCGGCATTGCAGCGCTTTAATACGACCGCACGGCGCCTTTCACCGTCGTGCGCAACATCAAGCGGCGCGCGGTCGAAGGGAGATCGGTGCGCGCGTGCGATGAGCCTCCCGGTGTCTTCGCGCGCGCGGAACACCGGGGGACGCACTTGGCAGAGCCTGACCGGCGATCGAGTTACACGAAGAAGCGCTTCGGATCGCCGCGCTTGGCATTAGTCCGCAGCAACCGCCAGCGCCGGCGCAGCTACGGCATGCGCAACTTCTCCGCTCGCCAGCGCGGCCAGGATGCGGTCGACGAGGGCACGCGCGGAATCCGCGCTCAATTCGACCGCGACACGGTCGCGCCCGCCCTCGCCCTCATTGGTGAAGTCGATGGCGAGTACGTGGTCGAGCGTCGAATAATAAGGATGGTCGTAATAGACATTGGCGGTATCGATCCGCATCCAGCCTTTGCGGCCCTTGGCCGCGCTGCCGGTGAGAGCCGCTTTTTCGACGATATAGGAGCACATGACCGCTCTCCGCTCACTCGGCCGCGATATTGGCGGCCGATGCCGCCAGATTGCGGTTGAAGAAGTTGAGCACTTTTTGCCAACCGTCCATCGCTTGCTCAGGCCGATAAGCGGCACGCCGCCAGTCGAAAAACGCATGTCCGGCGCCATTGTAGCGATGGAACTCGTAGTTCTTGCCGAATTTCTTCAGCATGGCCTCGGTCCGGTTCACCTGATCGGCGGTCGGATTAGCGTCGTCGTTGCCGAAAATGCCGAGCAGCGGACAGCTCATTTTCTCTGTCAGATCAATCGGAGCGACCGGGCGCTTATCGTTGAGGTCCTTCGGGTTGTCGACGATGACGTTGCCGCCCCAGCAATCAACCGCCGCATCGATGCCCTTGAGTGTGCAGGCCGCGAGATAAGTGTGGCGACCGCCCGAGCAGAAGCCGATGACGCCGATTTTGCCCGTGGCATTGGGTTGCGCGCGCAGATAGGCCATCGCGCCGGTCACGTCGCCCATCACCGACGCGTCGGAAACGCCACCCGCGGCGCGAATGCGCGCGCCGAGATCGTCCGGTGCTTCTCCTTTGTCGCCTTCACGGAAATACAGGTGTGGCGAAATCGCCGCATAACCGTGATGGGCGAGCTTGCGCACGACCTCCGTGGTCCACTCGCACCATCCCGGAAGATGATGGATCACGACCACGCCGGGGAATTTGCCGGCCCGCGTCGGCCGTGCGTAGTAGGCTTCGCCCTGGTCGCCGTTGTGGCCGCGGAACGGAACCACGTCGGCCTGCAGGCCCTGGTAATAGCTCATCATGCACTCCCGTGTTGTCTAGTCTCGCCATTTGCCGAGCCCATTAATACCATAGCCGGCAGGCGCTGAAAGTATGCCCGCTCAACCCGGGCAGCGGTGCAGGATCGAATTGTAGGTCTTGTCGCGGTCGACGAACTTGACCGTGTTGTCCGGCATCGGCGTGAAGGTGAGATCGCCCACCAGCGGGCCCGCGGGAAATTTGCATTCAACGTGGAGCTTATAGCTGTTGCCCACGTGCTTGTTTTCCAAAATAGTGCACACCCCGAGATTGGACACGATCTGCTGCGCCGAGATCGTCACTTTGAGCGCCGGCTGATCGGTTCCGTCGCCTTTGCAGGGAACATTCTGCATGTACGTCCCGGCCAACGGAAAATCGCCGGGGACTGCGGCCGCGGCCGAGGCGGCGTAAGCCGGTATTTCGAAGAGCCCGACGCAAGCCGCGATTGTGCTTGCCGCGATGAATTTGATCACGATCCCCTCTTGTGCCCCTTGATTGCGTCAGTTGGCCATGTCAGTTGGCCAAGTCGCTGCGCTTGAAACGATCTCGCGGCGATGCATGACGCTGAAAACGACAGCGGCGTTTCCGCGCGCATCGTCTGCCTCTATTACGCGCCATTGTGGCAGCTTAACGCCAGCGGCTCATTAAAAAGGCGGCGCCGCGCGGGCGCCGCCACACATTTCTTGTGATTCCTTGCCTCGCTCAATGCGCGGTGAGGCCGGACGATTCCTCCTCGACCGCCGCCTGATCCGGAACATCGACCGGCTTGGCAGTCTGTTCCTCCCATACGATCGGCTCGGGCTTGCGGGTGAGCGCGCGCGTTAGCACCTCGTCCATGCGCGAGACCGGAATGATGTCGAGCCCGCTCTTGATGCTGTCGTTGATCTCGACCAGATCCTTGGCGTTCTCTTCCGGGATGAGCACGGTCTTGATACCGCCGCGCAGCGCAGCAAGGAGCTTCTCCTTCAGCCCGCCAATCGGCAGCACCCGTCCGCGCAGCGTGATCTCGCCGGTCATGGCAACGTCGCGATGCACCGGAATGCCAGTCATCACTGAAACGATCGCGCTGACCATGGCCACGCCAGCCGACGGACCATCCTTCGGCGTCGCACCTTCCGGCACGTGCACGTGAATGTCCCGCTTGTCGAATAACGGCGGTTCGATGCCGAAGGCGACAGACCGCATGCGCACATAGGACGCCGCCGCCGAGATCGACTCCTTCATCACGTCGCGAAGATTGCCGGTCACCGTCATCTTGCCCTTGCCGGGCATCATGGCCGCCTCGATGGTGAGGAGTTCGCCACCGACATCGGTCCAGGCAAGACCGGTCACCACGCCGACTTGATCCTCGTCCTCGATTTCGCCGTAACGGAATTTCGGCACACCAAGATAATCGGCGATGTTCTTGGCGGTAACCTGCACCGACTCCGTCTTCTTGATCGTGAGCTCCTTGACCGCCTTGCGGATCAACGTTGACAGCTCACGCTCAAGATTGCGGACACCCGCTTCGCGCGTATAACGACGAATAATGGTGAGGAGAGCTTCATCGTCGATTGACCACTCGTTCGGTCCCAGACCGTGTTTGACCACGGCATGCGGGATCAGGTGCTTGCGTGCGATCTCGACCTTCTCGTCCTCGGTGTAGCCCGCGATGCGGATGATCTCCATGCGATCCATCAGCGGTGGCGGAATGTTGAGCGTGTTCGCCGTGGTGATGAACATCACGTGAGACAGATCGTAGTCGACCTCAAGATAATGGTCATTGAAGGCGTGGTTCTGCTCGGGGTCCAATACTTCAAGCAGCGCCGACGACGGGTCGCCGCGGAAGTCGGCGCCCATCTTGTCGACCTCGTCGAGCAGGAACAGCGGATTCGACGTCTTGGCCTTGCGCATCGACTGGATGATCTTGCCCGGCATGGACCCGATATAGGTGCGCCGGTGGCCGCGGATTTCCGCCTCGTCGCGCACGCCGCCGAGCGAGACGCGCACAAACTCGCGACCGGTCGCGCGCGCGATCGATTTTCCAAGCGAAGTCTTGCCGACGCCGGGCGGGCCGACCAGGCACAAAATTGGCCCGGTGAGCTTATTGGCGCGCTGCTGTACCGCCAAGTATTCGACGATACGCTCCTTGACCTTCTCAAGCCCAAAATGATCGGCCTCGAGAATCTGCTCGGCGAGCACCAAATCCTTTTTGACTTTGGATTTCTTGTTCCACGGGATCGACAGCAGCCAGTCGAGGTAGTTGCGCACGACAGTAGCTTCCGCCGACATCGGCGACATCTGCCGCAGCTTCTTCAGCTCGTGCTGAGCCTTTTCACGGGCTTCCTTCGACAGCTTGGTCTGCTTAATCTTCTCTTCGAGTTCGGCGACCTCGTCCTTGCCGTCTTCGTCGCCAAGCTCCTTTTGGATCGCCTTCATCTGCTCATTGAGATAGTACTCGCGCTGCGTCTTCTCCATTTGACGCTTGACGCGCGTGCGAATGCGCTTCTCGACTTGCAGGACCGAGATTTCGCTCTCCATCAAGCCGAGCACCTTTTCCAGCCGCTCGGTAACGCTCGGCGTCTCCAAGATCGTCTGCTTGTCGGGAATTTTGACCGCAAGGTGAGATGCCACGGCATCGGCCAGCTTGGCGTAATCCTCGATTTGCTGGACAACGCTAATGACCTCGGGCGAAACCTTCTTGTTGAGCTTCACATAGCCTTCGAATTCGTTGATGACGGAGCGAGCCAAGGCTTCAGCCTCAACCTGATCGCCCGCGGAGTCCGCAAGCACCACCGCCTCGGCCTCGTAATAGTCCTCACGGCCGGTATATCGCTTCACCCGGGCGCGCGCGGCACCCTCGACCAGCACTTTGACGGTGCCGTCCGGCAGCTTCAGGAGCTGCAACACGCTCGCAAGCGTACCAACATCGTATATGGCCTCAGGTGCTGGATCGTCATCGGAGGCGTTCTTCTGCGTCGCCAGCAAGATGAATGTATCCGAGCGCATCACCTCTTCGAGCGCCTTGATCGATTTCTCGCGCCCGACGAACAGAGGAACGATCATATGCGGAAAAACAACGATGTCCCGCAGCGGCAGCACCGGATAGGCCCGGCTTTCACCGGGCGTGAGAACTGGTTTGGGCTTGGCGATGCTTGTCATGGCCCCATTTCCTTATTGTTGTGCACTTCCCTCACGACCCGCCGAATGCGCTGTCATGACGGACTGCCGGTGAGCCGACAAGAGTCGTATGGAGAGCGACCTATCACCCCCGAAGGACAGGCACGAGACCCGAATCGAGAGTAGTTCACGCGACTCTTGGTGGCCAACTTTCATTCCAATGCTATAGGTGGCGTCACGCCGCCAGCGTGTCAAGAAAGCCGAATTTCCGCGACAAATTAGCACCCCGCGCAGGCACAGCGAAGGGCCACGCACCGAATCGGGCCGCCGGGGCGGGCCCGATTCCATGTCAGGCACTCGCGCTGCCGGCGTCGCTCGCCCGATCCGAGCGGTCGGCGTAAATGTAGAGTGGCCGCTTGCTGCCGTCGACAACCTCGCGGAAGATCTCCACGCGCACGACGCCTTCAAGGCTCGGCAAGTCGAACATGGTGTCGAGTAGAATGCTCTCCATGATCGAGCGCAGGCCCCGCGCACCGGTCTTGCGATCGATGGCCTTACGGGCGATCGCCGCAAGCGCCTCCTCCGTGAGTTTCAGATCCACCGTCTCCATTTCGAACATGCGCTGGTACTGTTTGACCAGCGCGTTCTTCGGTTCGGTGAGGATGCGTTTGAGCGAGGCCTCGTCGAGGTCCTCCAGCGTGGCAACGACGGGGAGGCGGCCGACGAATTCCGGAATGAGCCCGTACTTCAGCAAGTCCTCCGGCTCGACCTCGCGGAAGATCTCGCCCTGTTTACGATCCTCCGGCGCCATTACCTTGGCGCCGAAACCGATCGACGTGGAACGGCCGCGCGCGGAGATGATCTTCTCCAGCCCGGCAAAGGCGCCGCCGCACACGAACAGGATATTGGTGGTATCGACCTGCAGGAACTCCTGCTGCGGGTGCTTGCGGCCGCCCTGCGGCGGCACGCTCGCAATTGTACCCTCCATGATCTTCAGGAGCGCCTGCTGCACCCCTTCGCCCGACACGTCGCGGGTGATGGAAGGATTGTCGGATTTGCGCGATATCTTGTCGATCTCGTCGATGTAGACGATACCGCGCTGCGCGCGCTCGACGTTGTAGTCTGCCGATTGCAGCAGCTTCAGGATGATGTTTTCCACGTCCTCGCCGACGTAACCGGCCTCGGTCAGCGTGGTTGCGTCAGCCATGGTGAACGGCACGTCGAGGATGCGCGCCAGCGTCTGCGCCAGCAGCGTCTTGCCGGAGCCGGTCGGCCCTATCAGCAGAATATTGGATTTGGCGAGCTCAACGTCGTTGTGCTTGCTCTGATGATTGAGCCGCTTGTAATGGTTGTGAACGGCGACCGACAGCACCTTTTTGGCGTAGTCTTGGCCGATCACGTAGTCGTCCAAAACCTTGCGGATTTCGCGCGGGGTCGGAATACCGTCACGCGACTTCACCAGCGAGGACTTATTCTCCTCGCGGATGATATCCATGCACAGTTCGACACACTCGTCGCAGATGAAGACAGTCGGCCCGGCAATGAGCTTGCGCACCTCGTGCTGGCTCTTGCCGCAGAACGAGCAGTAGAGCGTATTCTTTGAGTCGCCGCCGACCTTGCTCATTCCAGTCTCCGTACCAGTCCAACGTCTCGACGTTAGGCCTCGGCTACAAGAAGCTCCTGCCTACCAGGGCCGCACTCAAGATTGTACAAAACGCCGCGCTAACATTCCGTAGCTCCACCGCCTTGCCTTCCGTCTCCTCAACGCGGGGGAAGGATCGCCACACTGGCGACCGTCCCCATCGAGCACAAGCCGCTATGCTAACGGCGCGCCAACCAAGAATCCATTAACGATAACGCGAGTTTGCACTAGTGTGTTTTCCGCATCACACCATGGAAAATATGCTTGACCCCGGGAGCTTTGACCCGCTTTGCGCGGACGAATCAGCCCATTTGATGGCGACGGCTTGAGCCGTTGCAGGCTTAGGGCCGGCCCTCACCCCTTGATCGACGCCGGTTCTACCGCCTTAAGCGACGGCTCCTCGGGGCGCTTCTCGATCACCTTATCGATCAGGCCGAAATCCTTGGCCATCTCCGCGGTCAGGAACATGTCGCGTTCCAGCGCATCCTCGATCTTCTTGAGCGGCTGGCCGGTATGCTTGACGTAGATTTCGTTCAACCGCCGTTTCAGGTTCAGGATTTCTTGGGCATGCAGCATGATATCGGTGGCTTGGCCTTGGAAGCCGCCTGACGGCTGATGGACCATGATGCGCGCATTGGGCAGCGCAAAACGCAGGTCCTTGGCGCCGGCGGCGAGCAGTAGCGAGCCCATGGAGGCAGCCTGCCCGGTGCACAGTGTCGACACCGGCGGCCGGATGAACTGCATCGTGTCGTAGATCGCCAAGCCTGAGGTTACGATCCCGCCCGGCGAGTTGATGTACATGGAGACTTCCTTCTTCGGATTCTCCGCTTCCAGGAAAAGGAGCTGGGCCACGACCAGCGAGGCCATGCCGTCCTCGATCGGCCCGGTGATGAAGATGATCCGCTCCTTTAGCAGCCGGGAGTAAATGTCGTAGGCCCGTTCCCCTCGATTGGTCTGCTCGACCACCATGGGGACGAGATAGTTCATGTAGGTTTCGCTCGGATCGCGCATGGATCACCTGTCGGGGCTGTCGTTTGCCCGGCCACTGTGACTGAGTCGGGCTTAACCTGTCGAAGCCGGCGTTTACCTAGCTTCTCTTGCAGCTATTGCACATATGCGCGGAAGTCGAGGCGACAAGATGCGCGGCATGCGGCCGGTTGCCGGGCGCCCCTATTCCTCGTCTTCCTTGAATAGTTCCTCTCGCGACACCTGCTTGTCCGTTACTTCGGCAAGCTCAAGCACGAAGTCGACCACTTTGTCCTCGAACAGGGGCGCGCGTAGGGCGGCGAGCGCACCGGGATTATTGCGATAATAGTCCCAGACCTGCTGTTCGCGCCCGGGAAGCTGGCGGACTTGGTCCATCACGGCTGCCCGCATCTGTTCCTCGGAGACGGTGATGTTGTTCTTCTCGCCAATCTCGGCGATCACCAAGCCGAGACGTACCCGCCGCTCGGCAATAGCCATGTAGTCGGCGCGCGCCTTTTCCTCGGTGGTGCCTTCGTCCGCAAAGGTGCGCCCCTGCTGCTTGAGGTCGCCTTCAACCGTCGACCACACGTTGTTGAATTCCTGTTCGACCAGGCTCGGCGGAGGCTCGAACTTGTGGCGCTCATCAAGCTGATCGAGAAGCGCCCGCTTGATTTTTTGCCGCGACGCGGCGGCGTGCTCACGCTGAATGCGCTCGCGCACCGCATCGCGCAATTTGGCAAGTGAGTCCAAGCCCACGGTCTTGGCAAAATCGTCGTCCAACGTCACCGCGCCCGGAACTTCCACGGCCTTCACGTTGACCGCAAAGCTGGCGTCCTTGCCGGAGAGATTTGCCGCCGGATAGCTGTCCGGGAACTTAACGTCAAAGGTCCGGCTCTCGCCAGCCTTGGCGCCCATGAGGTTGTCCTCAAAGCCGGGAAGAAATCGCCCCGAGCCAAGCAGCACCGGCACATCCTCTGCTACCCCGCCTTCAAAGGGCTGGCCATCGATTGTGCCTTGGAAGGAAATCGTCACGCGGTCGCCCTTTTCGGCGGCTTCGGCTTTGGCGCTGAATGGGCGGTTCTGTTCGGCGAGCGCCTGCAGTGCCTCATCGATCTCGACGTCGGTGACTTCGGCAGTAAGCCGTTCCAGTTTGATTGTCTTGAAATCGGTCAACGCAATCGGCGGGACGATCTCGATCTCGACGGTGTAAGCGAGGTCGGACTTGCCAGCGATGACTCCTTCCACAGCACCTTCTTCGGTGGGGAGGACCACTTTGGGCTCGGTCGCGAGCTTAAAGCCGTGATCGCTGACAATCTTGTCGTTGGCCTCGCGGACGGCGTTCTCGATAACCTCCGCCATGGCGGACTTGCCGTAGATGCGCTTGAGGTGCGCAACAGGCACTTTCCCCGGACGAAAGCCGCGGAGCTGCACCCGGTCCTTGAGATCATCGAGCCTTTCGTTGACCCGCGCTTCAAGATCGGTCACGGGGAAAACCACGCGGTATTCCCGCTTAAGACCCGCGGCCGAAGTTTCAGTCACCTGCATTGCAGCTACTCTTCAAGGCGCGAGATCAAGCGCTTCCTCGCCTGTTTTCCCAAGAATCCCGCCCAGCTTGGTGCGGGCGGAGGGGCTCGAACCCCCACGACTTGCGTCACGGGAACCTAAATCCCGCGCGTCTACCAATTCCGCCACGCCCGCTACACGCAAGG
The DNA here is from genome assembly GCA_030037065.1 of Xanthobacteraceae bacterium. Classification (GTDB taxonomy): domain Bacteria; phylum Pseudomonadota; class Alphaproteobacteria; order Rhizobiales; family Xanthobacteraceae; genus BOG-931. The sequence goes on along the minus strand of JASHRW010000368.1, from coordinate 3,968 downwards.
CGGCCCGGCGGCGCGGTTTATATCACGCAAGTCCACGCTGGATACTACAAAATAGCCATTGAATCGTCGCCCGCAACGCGCGTGCAGCCCGCGGATGACCCATACAATTAGCCGAACAGCGCCCGATAGATGCGTGGCAGCACTTCCGGCAGATCCTCCGAAATGAGCCCAGGTCCGAACGTAGCGGCGGCCTCGCCATGCAGCCACACCGCGGCTGAGGCGGCCTCGAAGGATGGCATCCCTTGCGCCAACAGCCCGGCCGCGATGCCGGTCAGCACATCGCCTGAGCCTGCGGTTGCGAGGAAAGCGGGAGCATTCGCCGCGATGCTGGCGCGGCCGTCGGCCGCTGCGACCACCGTATCGCCGCCTTTGAGCAGGACGGTCGCGCCCGTAATCGTCGCCGCCAACCGCGCGCGGTCGAGTTTCGACCCGACCTTTGTTCGTTCGTCCAAGGCGCAGAAATACCGGGAGAACTCTCCTTCATGCGGGGTGAGAATGGTGCTCCGGTCGCGACGCCCAAGCAGCGCTTGCGCGAGACGGGGCGGATCGCCCGCGAAGCTCGTGATGGCGTCCGCATCAAGGACCACACCACGGTCGCCGGAAAGCGCGGCCAGGACCAGCGCACACGTATCCTCGCCCACGCCGAGACCTGGCCCGATGGCAAGCGCATTAAAGCGGCGGTCGGCGAGGAAGGCCGAGAGCTCGCTGGCGCCATCGACAGGCCGGACCATGACCGCAAGACTCGCCGCAGCATTGATCGCGAGCGCCTCGCGCGGGCTGGCGATGGTCACCAAGCCGGCGCCGGCGCGTAGCGCGCCGCGCGCAGCGAGCCGCGCCGCCCCTGTGGACCATGACGGGCCTGATACGACAACGGCATGTCCGCGATCGTATTTGTGTCCGGTAAGGCGCGGTACCGCAAAGCGTGGACGCCATAGATCGGGAGTATTTTCGAACGTCTTTGGCTTGATCCGCTCAAGCACCAAGTCCGCAATGCCGATATCGGCGATGGACGTCATGCCGCAATAAAGGCGGCCCGGTAGAAGCAGATGGCCGCGTTTCTTCCTAAAGAAGGTAATTGTCTGCGCAGCCTTGACGGCGGCGCCCATCACGGCCCCGGAGTTGCCATTAATGCCGCTCGGCAGATCGACGGCGACCACCGGCATGTTCTGGGCACCGATGGCTTCGATCATAGCCCGCGGCGCGCCCTCGATCGGCCGGTCGAGCCCGGCTCCGAAAAGGGCATCCACAATGACGTGCGAACCGGCTAGGCCGCCCGGTTCGGCGGCTGCAACGGGACCGCTCCATCTCTTTGCGGCGATGGCCGCATCGCCCTTGAGCTTGGCTAACTCCCCCGCCAAGAGCACTTGCACCGAATAGCCTCGCTCGGCGAGGAGGCGCGCGGCGACAAAACCGTCACCACCGTTATTGCCTGGTCCAGCCATCACCGCGACGCGGCTACCGGTTCTATGGTGAGTGGCGACGGCGGCGGCGACTGCGTCGCCTGCCCGCTCCATCAGCTCGATGCCTGCCATCCCCGAGGCAATCGTCAGCCGATCAGCCTCTGCCATTTCGGCGGTATTGAGAAGCTCGATCATGCCACAGCGAGGATAACGAAAGCGGCACCCGGTGCATACCGGGCAGCATTCTCCATTGCCCATGTGCTGCTATTGACGAGATAATAGGCACTATGCCTATTTCAGCGCCGACGCCGCTCGGGCGACCTTCGACGCAGGCTCGACTACACCTCATAGCTCACTGATCTGACTAAGCTATTCGGATCATTGTGGCTATGGCACGGGACCTGCAAACCTGGCGACGGTTCCGAGCCTCAGAGTGCACGCCTCCGGAGACGCAACGCGATGAAAAAAATAGAGGCGATCATCAAGCCGTTCAAACTTGATGAGGTGAAGGAGGCGCTCCAGGAAGTAGGTTTGCAAGGGATCACCGTCACCGAAGCCAAGGGGTTCGGGCGGCAAAAGGGGCACACCGAGCTCTACCGCGGCGCCGAGTATGTGGTCGATTTTCTGCCCAAGGTGAAGATCGAGATTGTGCTCGGTGACGATATGGTCGAAAAAGCCGTCGAGGCGATCCGCCGTGCCGCCCAAACGGGACGGATCGGCGACGGCAAAATCTTCGTTTCAAGTATCGAGGAGGCCATCCGGATCAGGACAGGGGAATCCGGACTCGATGCTATTTGAACCCTCAAACTGACTGCTTGCTCCCCTGGAACCGCACAGTTCGGGCAGCACCCCGCAGCCTTCCACCAGCACCACGAAAGGTACGCTTGCCATGACGACGCCGAAGAATGTCATGAAGACGATCAAGGACAACGACGTGAAGTACGTCGACTTCCGATTTACCGATCCGCGCGGCAAGTGGCAGCACGTCACGACCGACATCACGACCGTCGACGAAGATACGTTCGCCGAGGGCATCATGTTCGACGGGTCCTCGATTGCCGGCTGGAAGGCGATTCACGAGTCGGACATGCAGTTGATGCCAGATCCGGAAAGCGCGTGCATCGATCCATTCTTCGCCGAAACTACCTTGGTGCTGATCTGCGACACGCTCGAACCGCTCACCGGCGAGCCGTACAATCGCGATCCGCGTTCGATCTGCAAAAAAGCCGCGGGCTTGGTCAAATCGATGGGCGTCGGCGACACCGTCTTCTTTGGGCCAGAACCTGAATTCTTCATTTTCGACGACGTGAAGTACTCCGCCACGCCTTATAAGGTCGGGTACAGCGTCGATTCGATCGAATTTCCCACTAATTCCGACACCGAATACGAAGGCGGCAATCTCGGCCATCACATCGGCTTCAAGAAGGGCTATTTCCCGGTGCCGCCGCTCGACACAGCCCAGGACATGCGCTCGGAGATGCTTGCGGCGATGGCCAGAATGGGCTGCAAGGTCGAGAAACACCACCACGAAGTCGGTTCGGCGCAGCACGAACTCGGCTTTCAGTTCGGCCCGATGGTGCGCATGGCGGACCAGATGCAGATCTACAAATACTGCGTCCATCAGGTGGCGCAGGTGTACGGCAAAACCGCGACCTTCATGCCGAAGCCGATCTACGGCGACAACGGCTCGGGCATGCACTGCCACCAATCCATCTGGAAAGGCGACAAACCGCTATTCGGCGGCAATAAATATGCCGACCTTTCGGACACCTGCCTGCAATACATCGCCGGCATCCTCAAACACGCTCGCGCCATCAATGCCTTCACCAATCCGACGACCAACTCTTACAAGCGTCTGGTTCCGGGTTTCGAGGCGCCGGTGTTGTTGGCGTATTCGGTGCGCAACCGGTCTGCGAGCTGCCGCATTCCGCTTGCCTCATCGCCGAAGGCCAAGCGCGTCGAGGTGCGCTATCCCGACCCGCTGTGCAATGCCTATCTGGGCTTCGCCGCGATGCTGATGGCCGGCCTTGATGGCATCAAGAACAAGCTCAATCCGGGGGAGCCGACCGACAAGGACCTCTACGATCTGCCGCCGAGGGAGCTGAAAAAGATCCCGACCGTATGCGGCAGCCTGCGCGAGGCGTTGGGCAATCTGGACAAGGACCGCGACTTCCTCAAGGCCGGCGGGGTGTTCGATGACGATTTCATCGACAGCTACATCGAGCTGAAGATGCAGGAAATCATCCGCTTCGAGCACACGCCGCATCCGGTCGAATTCGAAATGTACTATTCGGCGTAGCGTCCGCGTATCCTCCCGGCATTGTATTGACGATGCAAAACTTCGGCGCTGAGCTTGCCTCAGCGCCCTTTTTATTTCTGTAGCAATGGGATCGTACCAAGCGTCCTAGTAGAGCGGATTTGACATTCGCTACCCGTGAGCCGCGAACTCCGATAGCGAATGTCAAATCCAAAAGCCTCCATTAGAACTTATAGTTGCTAGTGGTCCTTTGATTCCAACATTCGCATGAGAGCCTGCCGAACCCGGATGCGAATGTTGGAATCGGACCA
>JASHRW010000367.1 GCA_030037065.1 Xanthobacteraceae bacterium | reverse complement strand
CCAGCGGCCAATTGCCCGCGTCCAACGGCTGATCGATGCCTTCCCAGGCCACGCGGGTCGAGCCTTTGCGGCCGGCATGGCCGAGTTGCAGACCGAACTTCGCGCCGGTCGTCGCGTGGACGAAATCGACGATACGCTTCCAGGCCGCCGCCTGTTCGTCATTCCACAAACCGAGGCAGCCGGGCGTGATGCGCGCGTCCGGCGAAACGCAAGTCATCTCGCCGAAAATCATGCCGGCGCCGCCGAGCGCGCGGCTGCCGAAATGCACGAGATGAAAGTCGTTCGGCACGCCGTCCTCGGCGGAATACATCGCCATCGGCGACATGACGATGCGGTTCTGCAACGACAGCCCGCGCACGCGGTAGGGGGTGAACATCGGCGGCACCGGCGGACCTTCCGGATCGATATTGATGCCGGCGCGCGCCGCGAACCAGCGCTCGTAATTCTCCAGCCACTTCTTGTCGCGCAGCCGCAGATTCTCGTGGCTGATGCGCTGCGAGCGCGTCAGCAGCGAATAATTGAACTGTACCGGATCGAGATGCAAATAGCGCTCGACATCTTCAAACCATTCCATCGAATTGCGCGCTGCAGATTGCAGACGCAGGACTTCGGTGCGGCGCGCATCCTCGTATTTCGCGAACGCTGCCGGCATATCCGGCTCGCTATGTAGGTAATCGGCAAGCGCGACCGCGCTCTCCATGGCGAGCTTGGTGCCCGAGCCGATGGAAAAGTGCGCGGTGGCTGCCGCGTCGCCCGTCAGCACGATGTTGTTGTGCGACCATTTCTTGCACAGCACGCGCGGAAAATTCAGCCAAGCCGAGCCGCGAATGTGCACCGCATTCGACATCAGCCGGTGGTCGCTGAGATATTTTGCAAAAATGTTTTCGCAGGCGTGGCCGGATTCGCGCTGGCTCATGGCGCCGAAGCCGAATTTCTGCCATGTTGTAGGGTAGCACTCGACGATGAAGGTCGCCGCGTCGGCGTCAAACTGATAGGCGTGCGCCCACATCCAGCCGTGTTTGGTCTCCTCGAAAATGAAAGTGAAGGCGTCGTTGAATTTTTGCCGTGTGCCGAGCCAGACGAATTTGTTCTTGCGCAGGTCGATGGCGGGCTTGAAGTATTCGGCGAACTCGTTGCGCGTCCTCGAATTCAGCCCATCGGCGGCAACGACGAGATCGTAATTCTTCGCCAAATCGGCGACGCTTTTGATCTCGGTTTGAAAGCGCAACGTCACGCCGAGCTCGCTCGCCCGTTCTTGCAAAAGGATGAGGAGCTTCTTACGCGCGATGCCGGAAAAGCCGTGACCGCCGGAAACGACACGCGCGCCGCGGTAATAGACCGCGATATCGTCCCAAAAGGCGAAGTGGCCCCGGATGGTCGCGGCACTCGGCGGATCGTTGGCGGCGATGTTGTCGAACGTCTCGTCGGAAAACACCACGCCCCAGCCGAATGTATCGTCGCTCCGGTTGCGTTCGAACACGGTGATGTCGTGCGCCGCATCGCGCAGCTTCATGCTGATGGCAAAATAGAGCCCGGCCGGGCCGCCGCCGAGGCAGGCGATCTTCATGTGTTGCCACCTTTATGCTCGAACTGCACCGCTAAATGGCATGGCGGTTATAATATTTCAAGCTTAAACATTTAAGCTTGAAAGTTATATCCACTGCAGCGCGGGCCGCCATGCGCGAGACGGGCCTTGGCCATCCGCTGCCTGCCTTCCGGAGTTGCAGGCCGCGTGCCATATGATCTTGTACTGCTGATACTTTTTGCTGCATCGGCAGGTGGGGACAAGGCATGAACGGAACTCCAAGTGTTGCTTCGGTGATCGCCGCGGACCTCGCCGGCTATGGCGCCCGCCGTTGTTTCGGTCTCCTTGGCACTGCAAATTTCAAAGTGTCGCATGCGTTGGTGCAGTCCGGCGTCGAACTGATTTCCGCCCGTCACGAATGCAACGCCGCGAGCATGGCTGATGCCTATGCCAAGGCGACGGGTGAATTGACGCTGGTCAGCGTGCATTCGGGCCCGGGCTTGACCAACGCGCTCACCGGCATTGGCGAGGCGGCCAAAAGCCGCACGCCGCTCCTCGTGCTTGCCGGCGACGTGCCGAACGGCGCCGTGAAGAACAATTTCTACATCGAGCAGGCCGACATGGTCCGTGCGGTGGGTGCGGTGTCGGAGCGGCTGTACACGGTCAATTCGGCGCGTGAAGACACGCTGCGCGCGGCGACGCGCGCGCTACGCGACCGGCAGACGGTCGTGCTGTCGATGCCGCTCGACGTGCAGCATACGCCGCTGCCGACCAATCAACCGCCGCGCGAATTGCCGCCGCCGCCCGGGCGACTGCATCCCGATCCGCGCGACGTGGCCAGGCTTGCGGACACGCTGTTGCAGGCGCAGCGCCCGCTCATTCTCGGCGGCCGCGGGGCGGTTATTTCTGGTGCAGAGGCGGCGTTGGTTGCGCTTGCCGACAGTACTGGCGCGCTCCTTGCCACGTCGGTTTGCGGTCACGGCCTGTTCGCGGGCAATCTCTGGTCCGTCGGCATCAGCGGCGGTTTTTCATCGCCGGTCGCCGACGAGTTGATTTCGGAAAGCGATTTCATTCTTGCCTTCGGCGCCGGCCTCACGCAGTGGACCACCAAAAAGGGCAAACTGATCGCACCTGACGCGATCGCGGCGCAGGTCGATATCGACAGCCCCAAGCTCGGCTATCAGATGCCGGTTCAGATCGCGGTGCAGGGCGACGCCAAAGCGACCGCAGAAGCGCTGTTGGCGGAACTCGCCCGGCGCGGAACGGGGCGTCCCGGCCGGCGAACGAATGTCATACGCGAGCGTATTCGCGCAGGCGACAATCATCACTATCCGTGGCCCGATCGGTCGAGCAAAGACTTCATCGATCCGCGCAGCCTGAGCAAGGCCGTCGACGCCATCCTGCCGGAGGACCGGGTGGTGGCCTCCGATTCCGGGCACTTCTGCGGCTGGGTGCCGCGATACTTGCGGGTGCCGAACGCCCGCGCCTCGTGTCTGAGCCATTCGTTCCAGTCGGTCGGCCTGGGGCTTGCTTCTGCCATCGGGCTGGCCATCGCGCATCCGGGAAAACTCGCCGTCCTTGGCACCGGTGATGGTGGATTTCTGATGTCGATTGCCGATCTCGAAACCGCCATTCGTCTCGGCCTGCGGCTCTGCATCCTGGTCTACAACGACGCTTCGTACGCAGCCGAGGTGCACTACTTCCGTCGCCAGGGCTTTTCCGTCGATATCGTGCAGTTCCCGCAAAACGACTTTGCGGCAATCGCGCGCGGCTACGGCGCGTGCGGCATCACAGTGCGCACGCTCTCCGATCTCGAACCGGTGAAGGCCTGGATCGCTGAAGGCTGTCCGGGCGTGTTCGTCATTGATGGCAAGATCAACCCCGCTCTCGAAGCTGACTGGCACGCCGAGCATTTTCCAAACTAGCAACTATCAAATATTTCCGTCAACGTGCCGCTCCGGCAGATAGTGCAACACGCGATGCTCGACGAGGATAACGCCGAGATAGGCGATAGCGCCGACCAATGTCAGCATCACGATCGAGACGAAAACCAGCGGTGTATCCGCTTGCCCCTCGCCGAAAGTCAGCAAATAACCCAAGCCCACATTGCCGCCGACCAGTTCGCCGACCACGACGCCGACGACGGCCAGAGTCGCTCCGATGCGCAGTCCTGCGAACATCGGCGGCATGGAGGTGGGAAATTCCACTTTCCAGAAAATCTGCGCCCGCGTCGCCTTGAACGAGCGGGCAAGATTGATCAGATCGGGATCGATCGTGCGCAGCGCGGTCAGCACGTTGACCATCACTGGAAAAAATACGATCAGGACGGCCACGAGGATCTTGGGATAGACGGTAAAGCCCATCCACAGGATGAACAGCGGGGCGAACGCGACCTTGGGCGCGATTTGCAGCGCCAGAATATAGGGAGAGAGTGCCAGCTCGGCGGTGGGCGACATGCCCAGCAGATAGCCGACAAAGGAGCCAAGCAGGCTGCCGAGAGCGAAACCGGCCAGCACTTCGGCGATGGTGACGCCGGTGTGCAGCAGCAAATGGTCGAATTGCCAAGCGTAAACGAACTCACGGGCGACCATGGAGAGCGGCGGCACGATGAATGTCGGCACGCCGAGAAGGCCGGGTCCCCATTGCCATGCCGCCAAAAAAACCACGAGCAATCCGGCGCTGGCGGCCACCCCCTTGCGCACGGGAGAGAGAGACGCGCTCTTCTTCATTCGGTGCCTCCCGCCTCCTCGTGATCGAGCGAGGCGTGGGCGATGTCGAGCCGATCCATCAGCCGCGCGACGTAATCGTTGACCTTGCGATCGGCCCGCCGCGCCAGCGGGCTGTCGCGTTGTCCCATGTCGATCGCGATTTCGTCGACGATGGAGCCCGGCCGCCGGCTCATCACCAGGACACGATCGGACAGCGTGACCGCCTCAAGAAGATCGTGGGTGATGAGCAGCGCGGTCTTTTGCGCTTCGGCGAGGGTGCGCGCCAGATCGCGCTGCAGCACGATCCGCGTCTGCGCGTCCACGGCCGAAAATGGTTCGTCAAGCAGGAGCACGTGCGGATCGATGGCGAGCGTACGCGCCAACGCCACCCGCTGCCGCATGCCTCCCGACAGTTGGTGCGGATAGTGGCTGGAAAATTCGGCGAGACTGAATTTTTCCAAGAGCGTCCGCGCCCGCTCCTTGCGCTCTACCGGCGGCACGCGCTGGATTTCGATGCCAAACATCACGTTTTCGGTAACGGTGCGCCACGGCAGCAGCAGATCCTTTTGCAGCATGAAGGCGACTTGTGCGTTTGGCCCCGCGACAGGTGAGCCATCCACCAGAGCCACGCCTTCGCTTGGCGCGGTGAGTCCGGAACCGATATTCAGGAGGGTGCTTTTGCCGCAGCCGCTCGGGCCGATGAGCGAGACGACTTCGCCGTCGCGGACGCTGAAACTCACATCGCGCACGGCAGTCAGTCCCGAGCCGTGACGGTCGACAAATCGCATTGTCACAGCGCGGTATTCAAGCCGTGTGAGGCTTGAGACGGGTGGCGTGAGCATTGCGTCGGGCATTCGGATTTTGGGCAGATAGACCGCTTAGTCCCTCTGTTTGGGCCGATTGCGCCCTTATCGCCGCCCGGATATGAGAAGTATAGCGGCAAATGCCGGGATCGCCGATAGGGCAGAGTGGTGCGACTTTATCTGCGCTGCTCGCACGGGAAAGGGTCAGTGAATGCTCGTGCTTGAAACGAAAAATCTGACGCGTCGACGCGTGCTACGAGGCGCGGCCACGATCACCGTGGCGGCGGGATTTGGCGGCTTGATTTCGCCGGCGCGGGCGGCGGAGAAGATCACCTATCTGTTCCCGGCGCCGCCGTTGTTGCCGGCGTTCGGGCCGATCCAGTTGGCCAAGGGCAAAGGCTATTTTGCGCAAGCCGGATTGGACGTGAGTTACGCGGTCGGCCGCGGCGGCGTCGATGTCGCCAAACAAGTCGGCGCCGGCAACGCCCCGCTCGGCGGCATCGTCGCCGACGCCCCCATCGTCGTCCGGCAGAACGGCGTTCCGGTAAAGATTGTCTGCCTGTTCGGCGGCAAGGGCTTTATGCAGCTCGTCGTGCGCAAGGATTCAGGAATCGAAAAACCGGCGGATCTCAAAGGCAAGACCATCACGGTCATGTCGTATCAGGACACGACCTTTTATGCCTTGCTTGGCCTGTTGGCGAGCGCCGGGCTGACACAGAACGATGTCAATATCGAATCTGCAGGCCCGGTCGGGGTGTGGCAGATGGTGGCGACCGGTAAATCGGCCGGCATGGCCGGAGTGCCGGACTGGATTCCGCCGGTCGAAGCGGCGGGCGTCGCCGTCAATGTGCTGCCGACCGACGAATATTTCCCGCACATGGCGCAAGCGGTGGCCGCGTCCGACGATACAATCAAGAACCGGCCGGAACTCGTTCGCTCCTTCGTCAAGGCGGCTCTGCACGGCATGAAAGATATCATGGACGATGCCGACAAGGCTGCCGCCGATTTTGTGAAATTCGTGCCCCAGTGGACGGGCAAAGAAGGCCAAGTGAAAGAAGCGTTCGCCTACTACGACAAGCTGGTCTATCCGGGACAAAAAGTGCTCGGCGCGGTCGATCCTGCGCGCGTGGAAAAACTCCAGGATTTTTACCTCGCCAAGGGCATCATCCAGAAGAAAACGCCGGTTGACGAGCTCTTCACCAATCAGTTCGTGACCTGACCGTTGAGCAAGCGCCACGCGGAAATCGCCGGTGGGGGCTTTGCCGGGCTCGTGGCGGCATGCGCGCTGGCGCAACGCGGTTGGAGCGTGCGCGTGCACGAGCGCGCCGAGGCACTGCGCACCGCCGGCGCCGGCATCTACATCTACGAGAACGGTCTGCGCGTGCTCGAAGCGCTCGGCGCTTACGAGGCTGCGGTGAAGGGCGCGCCATTCGCGCATACGCGCGAAGTGCGCGATGGCAATGATCGGCTCATTTCGACGCACCGCTGGGTGGGGAGCCGAGTGTTCAGCATCGTACGCCAAAACGTCATTAACGCGCTCGCCGCCGCTGCGGCGCGCGCCGACGTCGAGATTGTGACCAACTCGGCGGCGGTCGCTGCCACGCCCGGCGGTGAACTCATCTTGGCGAATGGGCAGCGGCTTCCGGCCGACCTCATCGTTGGCGCCGACGGCAGCAATTCGCGGCTGCGCGACTCACTCGGGCTATTGGCCAAGCGCAAATATCTGGTTGACGGCTGCACGCGCCTTTTGATGGAGAAAACCGCGGCCGAACGCGCGGCGGCGGACGGGGCGACGACCATCGAATATTGGTCGGGCACTCGGCGCGTGCTCTACACGCCGTGCAGCGAAACCGACATCTACATCGCACTGACCATGCTCGATACCGACACGGCCGCCAAAGCGGTGCCGGTGCGCAAGGACGATTGGAAACGCGCCTTTCCCCATATCGAGGCACTGATCGATCGCATCGGCGAGCAGGGCCGCTACGACCGTTTCGACGTGATCAAGCTCAAACGCTGGTCGGCTGGACGCGTCGCCATTGTCGGCGACGCCGCGCACGCGCTACCGCCGAATATCGGGCAGGGCGGCGGCTGCGCCATGATGAACGCGCTGTCGCTTGCGGTCTATCTGGAGCGCGAGAATGACGTTGCGTCTGCGCTAGCCGCATGGGAGCGCAACGAGCGGCCACTCACCGAGCACACCCAGCGTGTCTCGTATTTTCTCGGTCTGCCGACCACGTGGCCGCCGGCGGTGCGCGCTCTTACGCTCGGCATGATCGGCCGCTCGAAATGGCTCATCGCGCAGCGCACCCGCACCGCGCTGCATCGGCCGACCGGGACGTGACACGAGCCTCGTAGGGGCGCCCCTCGCGGGCGACCGCCATACGGCATGGATGAGGCAGCCACGAGGGCCGCCCTATAATCCGTGTGTTCAAAATGGCACGGTGATGCCGTCGAGCGGTGCGTCGCAGTTGACGAGGTTGACGCGCTTCCAGGCGATCATGATGTGCCCGTTGCTTTGAACGAGGCGGTGCAGCGCGGTGCCGCCGAACAGCCGCTGCTGCTCGCGGCGATACTCGATCATCATGAATTTCGAGCGCACGGTGCAGGACGTGCTGTCGGCGTCCTCGATCGTCACGTTGGCGACGATGCGGCTGGTGCGTGAGCGCGGTTCCTGCGAATACATGCGCGGGCTGACCAGCCGCCGCACGCGTGTTTCGAGCAAGCGGCGGTCGTCATAGATCAGCGATACCGTCTCGGCTGGATCGGCCTGGTCCGGTTCGTTCGGCACCCAATACCAGGCTTCCGGCGTGAAAAGCGCCAGCCAATCGTCGAATTTGGCCTCGTCGAGGAGCCGCGCTTCGTGGAGCAAAAACTGCTCGCAACGGTGTAGGTCGAGTCGCTGCTGCGCCGGACGGCGCGCCGCGCCGGCCAAAGTCGAGAGCAACGGTCGCCGTCGCGGCGCCGCCGGTTTTTTCGCGCGCTTTGGCCGCCTCGCCATGAACCGTCACGATGCCGCGCGCACGGCGGCGACCGGGCCGTTCGCCATGTAGCCGAGCCAGGCTTCGATCATATTGCGGATGTAGATCTCGCTGGTCGAATTCGTCCCGCGGTGGCCGCCATGCGCATCGGGCACGTCGCTGGTGAGCCCGCGCCCGACCTCGATCCATTCGGCGCCCTTGCTCGCGAGACCCATGCCGATACGATTGTAGATTTCCAGATCGTCGGTGAGCACCAGCGAGCCGGTGCCGTTGACGGTGTTGGCAAAGCTGATCGTGTTGCGAAACATCTGCTCCGGCGCGCCCTTGAGACGGAAATTGTAGGTATGGACGACGGTACGGTCGACGGCGATCGGATGCACCACGCGCAGCTGCTGGAATTGGCTCATGAACGATAGATTGGGATAAACATTGCTGTTCCAGCGCCGTACTTCCAGCACGCGACGGGCTTCCTCTTTGCCCTTTTTCTTTTCCAGCGCGGCGATGTACTCGCGAAACAGCGGGTCTTTGAGCGCAGCAACAAGTTTTGCGTCGTCGTGATAATCGCCAAGATACGAATGTCCGTTCGGATAGGTCCAGATGCCGACCTGGGATTCCCAGAAGCTGTAGGGCGCCCCGTTTTGTCGCATCTGGCGGATGGCGATCTCGCCTGAGCCGTTCGAGTAAACATCATCTGATTGCCGTTGTGCAGCGTCGATCGATGAGCGATGAGTGAACCACGGATGAGCGGCGTCGCACAGGTTTTCCAGATAAAGTTTCCAGTTGGCATCGTAGGCATGGCGAAAGACACCGCCGGCGACATCGATCTCTCCATCCGGCGCGCGATCGACCATGTCGTCCAAAGATGTTGTCATGTAGCCTAAGAAATCTTCGAGGCTTGGGCCGTCCGCGGCTTCGCTGGTAAACACAAAACCGCGATAGCTCGCAACGCGCGGCAGCCGCACCATTGCGGTCTGCGGATTTTTCGGATCGAAGTCGCGCGGATAGCCGTGCTGCAGCGGCACCGCCTTGAGCCTGCCGTCAAGATGATAGGTCCAGCCGTGATAGCAGCACTGGAATTCGCTTGTATTGCCCTTGTCGTTGGCGACGACGAGCGAGCCGCGATGGGCGCATTGATTGTGGATGACGCGGATTTCGCCCTCGGCGTCGCGCACCAGCACGACCGGCTTGCGACCGATGAAGCTGCGGACATAGTCACCGGAATTTTTCACTTGGCTTTCATGGCCGATATAGATCCAAGCGGTGCCGAAGATGCGCTCCATCTCCAGGTCGAAAATGGCCGGATCGGTGTAGATTTGCCGATGCACACGGCCTGGCTGAACGAAGCGTGATAGGTCCAGATTCATCGATGAAATTCGCCGGTTGCTTGTTGCGCTGAAATTGTTATCGCACGCACGCGATGCGAACAAGCCAAGCCGGCGCGTCAAGGTAAGCTGGCGGCAGTGGCCGGGATTTGCGATACTTGCCGGCAATCGCACGGAAAATCCCCAAAAGAACCCGTCGAGGAGGCAAGAATGATTGACGCAGCCGCGGGTCCGAGCCAGCAACAGATTTATAAAGTTGCGCTCGCCAGCATCATCGGCTCGGTGATCGAGCAATACGACTTTCTGGTCACTGGCGTGATCGCGGCGACCGTTTGGGGCGGCATTTTTTTCAAGGAAAAGGGCCTCGCGGCGGTGGCGGCGTCGATCACGATCTACGGTCTCGGCATCATCATCCGGCCTGTCGGCGCTTTTATCTTCGGTCACATTGCCGACCGCTACGGCCGCAAGGACGCGATGGTCTATGCCCTGGTGTTGATGGGCTTGAGCACGTTGGCGATCGGGCTGACGCCGGCCTACGACAGCGTCGGTACCATCGCGCCGGTACTGCTCATTGTGTTCCGCCTGCTGCAAGGCATCAGCTTCGGCGCCGAATTCGGTACCGCCTCGACCTGGGTGGTCGAGCAAGCAGCGCGATCGAAATTCCGCGCCTTTTGGGGCGCCTGGGTCGGCTTCGCCATTCCGATCGGGCTATTGCTCGGCTTCGGCTCCGTGATCTTTGTCAAAACGCTGATGACGCCGGGGGATTTCACAGCTTGGGGCTGGCGCATCTTCTTCTTTATCGGCTTCCTGGTGGCGGTCGTCGGCCTTGTCATCCGTACGCGCACCATGGACAGCTTCGTGTTCGAGCAGCACAAGCAGCAGGTGACGGTTCTTAAACACCCGGCCAGCCAGGTCTGGCGCGAAATGCCGCTTACCATTCTGCGCACCTCGCTGGTCAACGCCATGTTTGGCGGCGCTTTCTTCCTCTATTTCGTCTTTGGCACGAGCTACATGAAAGCCGTCGGTTTCGCCGGAAACACGCCCGAATATATCGGGCTCATTGCCGCCGGCTTCATGTTGGCGTTCATGCTGATCGGCTCGATCCTGGCCGACTACATCAACCGGCGTACCATTTTGCTGATCGCCGCGATCGTGTTTTTAATCTTCGCGATTCCGTATTTCTATCTGGTCAGCACCGGTAATGTCGTTCTCGCGGCGATCGCCGATATCGTCGGCTTCGGTTTCGTCTTCGGCTTCGGCTACGGAGCCATTCCGACCTTCTACACCGAGAATTTCCCGACCCGCTATCGCGCATCGGGAGCGAGCGCCGGCTATCAGATCGCCCAGGTTTACGGCGGCGGGTTAATTCCCATCGTCGCCGGACACGTTCTTACTGCTTACGGCGTCAAAGACGCTTATCCGTACATCGGCGGATATGTCATGCTCTACGCGGTCGCGGCGATCATCGCTATACTGCGTACGCCAGAGACCAAGGGCCAAAGCCTCGAAGACTGATCTGACGCAGGGTTGAAGGGGAATATTGAAAGGATGGAGGCGCGGATGGACATCATCCCGATTGGACCGGGTTTTGCTGCTGAATTGCGCGGCGTGACGGTTGCCGACGTGGCGGCGAGCGACGAGGCCTACGGCAAAGTGCGCGCGGCCTTCGAGGAGCATTCGGTCCTGGTGTTTCGCGACCAGGACGTGACCGACGAAGCGCAGCTCGCTTATTCGCGGCGTTTCGGCCCGCTCGAGGTGACCAAGGTGGGCTCCGAAGGTTTCGGCACCAATCTCGTCATCCTCAAGACGCTCGACGACAACGGCAACATCGTACCGGAGGATCATCGCCTCGCGCTGCGCAACAAGGCAAATCAGCTTTGGCACACCGATAGTCCATTCAAGCGGTTGCCGGCGCTTGCCTCGGTGCTGTCGTCGCGCATCATCCCTGGACGCGGCGGCGAGACCGAATTCGTTTCCACGAGACTTGCCTTCGAGCGGCTCGATCCTGTGCTGCGCAAGCGACTGGAGAACATGTTCGCTTGGCATGACTACGCCTATTCGCGTGGCAAGATCGCGCCCGATCTCGCCAGTTCGGCGGAACGCGCGGCGCTGCCGCCGCAATGCTGGCGGCTGGTCTGGAAGAATCCGGTCAATGGGCGCGGAGCGCTCTACATCGCCTCGCATACCTATGCGATCGAGGGCATGGAGGATGCGGCGGGCAAGATGCTTTTGGCCGAACTCATGGCGGCCGCGACAGCGCCGGGCTTAAGTTACGTGCACACGTGGCATAAGGGCGACATGGTGATGTGGGACAACCGAGCCACCATGCACCGCGGTCGGCCGTGGCCGGCCAACGAGCCGCGCTACATGGTGCGCACGACGATATCCGCCACCGCCGCGGACGGACTTGAATCGATGCGCGCGCCACCGCGCCAGGCGGCGGAATAGGGCGATTCCTCGCATTAGTGTATGACCTCTTGGCTCGACGATGCGCCGTTGCCGATCCGTTTCGACGGCCCGGATAAACTCGACGAGTTTCTGGCCAGGCCGAGCCGCGCGCTCGCCACCGATCTTGCCGCGGTCGACGGCGACATCATGGTGCTCGGCGTTGGCGGCAAGATGGGGCCGACCTTGGCGCGGCTTGCGCGCAATGCCGCGCCGGACAAGTGTATCCTCGGCGTTGCGCGCTTTTCCGAACCCGGCATGCGCGAGGCGCTCAACGCTGCCGGCGTCGAAACCATCGCGTGTGATCTGCTCGATCGCGACGCGGTGCAAAAGCTGCCGCAAATCCGCAACGTCATCTTCATGGCCGGGCACAAATTCGGCGCGCAGGACAATCCGGCGCTGACCTGGGCAATGAACGTGCATGTGCCGGCGATCGTCGCCGAACATTTTCGCGCTTCGCGCATCGTCGCCTTCTCGACCGGGTGCGTCTATCCGTTCGTGCCCGTTGACAGCGGCGGCGCCAGCGAAGACGCGCCGCTCACCGGTCCCGGCGAGTATGCGCAGTCATGCGTCGGGCGCGAGCGGATGTTCGAGTATTTTTCTCAGTCATATCGAACGCCCGGCCGCCTGTTCCGGCTCAACTACGCCATCGATATGCGTTACGGCGTCTTATTTGATGTCGCCTGCAAGGTGCGCGACGGACAACCAGTCGACGTGTCGATGGGCCATGTCAACGTGATCTGGCAAGGCGATGCCAATGCACTGGCCTTGCGCTGTCTGCGTCATGCGACTGCGCCGACCACGCCGATCAATATATCGGGGCCGGAAACAATTTCCGTGCGCGGGCTCGCTGATGAATTTGCCGGACGGCTCGGGACAAAGCCGCGCGTCGTTGGCGACGAGTCGCCGACGGCGTGGCTTACCAATACGACGCAAGCCGTGCGGCTGTTTGGCAAACCGCGCGTGCCGCTGGCGAAGATGATCGATTGGATTGCCGATTGGGTTGGCAGCCATCGCGCGAGCTTTAACAAGCCGACCCATTTCGAGGTCCGCGATGGCGTCTACTGACGCCCTGCAGCTCAAGGCGCTTTCGGAAAGCGATGTCGCGGGCTGCATGGCCCTTTCGGCGGAGACCGGCTGGAATCAGACGCCCGATGATTGGGCGTTATTCATGCGTCATGGGACCGTGTTCGGGTTGCCGGACAGTGATGGGCGTCCGGTCGCGACCGCCGCCATACTGCCTTACCCCGATGACTTTGCTTGGATCAGCATGGTCCTGGTAACGGCGGTCCGGCGCCGCGCGCGCATCGGCACCCGCATCCTGCAGACATGCTGCGTGGAGCTTACACGTCGCGGCCTGGTCGCCGTGCTCGATGCAACGCCGGCCGGTGAACGCGTTTATCGGCCGCTCGGATTCGAGCCGATGTTCGGCCTCACCCGCTGGCAGGGCGCGGTCGCCGGCCGCGTCGACGGCGAACTATCCGCCGACACCCGTCTCATGTCCGAACGCGATATTCGCGGCGTCGCGGCGATCGACGCCGCTGCCTTCGGCGCGAACCGGGAGTTCTTGCTGGAAAGCTTCTTCCAACGCGCGCCGCATTTGGCGTTCGTCACCCAAAACCTGGACGGCTTCGTGCTGGCGCGTCCCGGCCGGATCGCCACGCAAATCGGGCCACTAATTGCCGCAAACGAAGCGGACGCCATGGCTCTGTTGAGAGCCGCCCTGGGCATGGCGCACGGTCCCGTGTTCCTTGATATCGCGGATCGCTGGAAAGCTGTTGCCGATCTTCTCCGGCAAAAGGAGTTTACGATGCAGCGGCCATATCTGCGCATGGCGCTCGACCGGTCCGCGCCGTTCGGCGATCCTGCGCGCACATTCGTTGTTGCCGGTCCCGAATTTGGCTGAGCACGACAATCAACGCCGATAATTCCGGCCAGCATCGCTTCGAGTTTCGATGAGGCAGAATAATTTCGAATCCGGAAATTTACGCCCCGTTTATGTCGCTTATGTCCTGCGCTTCACTTTCTCGCGATCACCTAGCATCCGCCGTTGAGTGTTCGCTATATCCGCGCCAAAGCGACATGCTTGACTGGAACAAGGAAAATACATGAACTCTGCGACAAATCCGCTGCCGGCTATCGGTCGGCTCCTTCTGGCTCTGATCTTTGTTCTTGCCGGCATTGCCAAGCTTGGCACCATCGCCGCCACCTCGCACGAAATGGCGACGCATGGAATTCCCTATGCGAACGACCTGGTATGGGGGGTTGTTGTAATCGAGCTCGGCGGTGGCATCATGCTGATCCTGGGGCTGTTCACTCGGCTCGTGGCCGCCGCGTACTTCTGCTATCTCGTCGCGCTGGCTTTTATCTTTCATCCGTACTGGACGTTCATCGGCGCGGCTGAGCATACGCAACACATCATGTTCTTCGAACATGTAGCGATGATGGGCGGGATGCTCTACGTGGTCGCGTTCGGCGCCGGCCCCTACAGCATCGACGCGCTGATCTGGGGGCGACAACCGACCGCAGCGCTGTCGCCGCCGCACCCGCAGCCGGCGGAATAGGGATTACGGCTGCCGTTTGCGGCGGCCCAGATATTTTCTCAGATTGGCGAGGTTGGTGCGAATTGCCGCCTCGTCGACGACACGCGGATCGAAATCCGGCTCCCACTCGCGCATGCTCTCGTGGTTGAGATGCAGAGGATCGGCGACGGCGCGCAGATAGGTTTCATAACCCATCGGGCCGCCGATATCCGCCGGGGGGCAATGGTTCTTGGCGCTGATGAGACGCGGATACTGCATGTCGGCGGCGGCGGAAGCGATCGCTTCTAGCTCGACCGTGTGAGTCCAGTCTTCGCCGAAGGTGAAATCGTAGCGGAAGACTTTTCGGCCGTACGCCAAAAGCTCGGCGAGGGTCGCGGTTTCCGCCGGCAGCGGCGATTGGGGATCACTCCTGTCGGCTAAGCCCCATCTTTTATCCTCGCTAATCCCCTCGACGCGAAATTCGAAGGGATGGCCGTTCTGCCAGCCGATGGCGATCTGCAGCACGAAGTGCAGGTCGTCGAGACGGATATCGAGCGGCACCTCGACGCGGCGCACCACGGTGGGCGTGACTTCGTCGATCTCGACCCGCAACCGCGCGATTTGCGCGGCGCCCGCTCCCCGCGGCGCAGCCGTCATTCTGCCGCCTGCTGGAACGTCAGCATCTCTTCGCGCGGATAAATGTCGACGATCCTGCCGTCCTTGATCACCCAGGCAAGGTTCTTCGTGTCCTGCAGGATCGTGATGTCGGCGATCGGGTCCTTGGTCCAAACGGTGATATCGGCGAACTGGCCGGCTGCAATCTGACCGACTTGGCCGTCGAGCCCAACCGCCATGGCATTGTCGCGCGTTGCCGCGACGATCGCTTCCATCGGCGTGTAGCCCCCATGCTTGACGAAGATCTCCAGTTCTTTGGCGTGCAGCTCGCCATGGCGGGTGAATGAATTGTTGCCGGTATCAGTGCCGACCAGAAGCCGGATTCCGAGCTTGCGCGCCTTGTGCATCAATTCGCCGAGCAGATCGAAGTGCCGCTGCATGCGATTGAAGTCGAGCTGCACCTGTTCGGCGCCGACCTTTTGCTGTCTGCCGAGATCGCAAACCACGGCAAGGAAGGTTGCGGTCGGCAGGATCGGCATGCCCGCCTTCGCCACGGCGTCAAGATCGCGATCGGTGGCGAGATCGGCATGCACGATCCAGTCGACCCCGGCTTCGGCCGCGGCGCGCGTCGAGCCGGCGCCGCGCGAATGGATGGCGACTTTCAGATTGCGCCGATGCGCCTCGCCGACCACCGCAGCGATTTCCTCTTTCGCCAACATCTGCGATTCGCCCGAACGACTGTCCGCCATCTTGATGAAGTTCACGCCGTGCTTGCCCTGCCGGCGTACCTCGGTGACCATCTCGTCGGCGGTATTGCACAGTTTGCCGATCGAATGATCCGGCGTACCTTCCCATGACGGCTCGTCATCCTCGATGCAGCCATAGGTGACGATCATGCGGCCAGCGACGAACATGCGCGGGCCTTCCATGAGTCCGAGCCGGATCGCGTCGCGCACGCCGACGTCGGTGAACCAGGTGCCGCCCGGCACGGAGATGCTGGTGACCCCGGAGCGCAAAACTTTCTGGGCACTGCGTGCGGATTTGAGCGTTGAGAATTCCGGTCGAGTCGTGCCCTTGCCTTTGCCTTCACCTTTGATCATCGGATAGCCGTAAGACATGTGGCAATGGGCGTCGATCAGCCCGGGCATGATCCATTGACCTGCGGCGTCGATCACAGCGACATTACGCCGATCATCAATGATGATATCCGGCGGCAGCGGCCCCACGCTCCTGATGCGATTGCCCTCGATGATGATCGCGTCGTTGCGCCGTGCGGGATTTCCCGAGGCGTCAATCAATGTACCGTTGCGGATGACGGTCGTCTTGGGTCCATTATTACTCATGAGCGATCTCCCGATCAGCTCTTTGGCCGGTCGCTTCCGGCCAGGCTGAATCGATGCATTCGGCGCGTCAAGCACTGTACTAGGCTCCGCCGGGCGGGTGTCAAGCTGACGCCTTGACCGCGGTGGCTGTGACGCAAACGTGCAAGCATCCTGCCCGTCTGCGGCAGCTCGTTGGAATAGGGAACTAAAATCGCGCCGCGGCATTAAAGGTTCGGCGCTGGGGGTTTGACCGGAAGATAGCCGTGTATCAGGTGAACCGGCGCCAGCTCCTTGCAACCAGCGCAATCGCGCTGCTGCTGATCCCTCAAGCCGCGCGCGCGGCGCTTATCAAGAGCGGCCTGCCTTGGACGCCCGGCGCGGCCGACCCTCCGACAATTGTACGACCTGGTCCCTGGCATTTTTTTACTGCGCAGGAGGCGGCGACCGTCGAGGCCTTCGTCGATCGTCTGATTCCCTCCGATGATCTCTCTCCCGGCGGCAAGGATTGCGGTTGCGCGGTCTTCATCGACCGCCAGCTCGCCGGTCCGTACGGCCGCTTCGACGGCTATTACATGAGCGGTCCGTTCCACAAAGGGACCAAGCAGCAGGGGCCGCAATCGTCGATCACGCCGGCGCAACACTATCGCAAGGCGCTGACCGCGCTCGACAACGCTTGCCGTCAAAAATTCGGCGGTAAAATCTTCACCGCGCTTAGCGACGAGCAGAAAGACGAGGCCATCAAAGGACTCGAGGACGGCTCGCTCAAGCTTGAGGGATTGGACGGCAAGGAGTTTTTCAAGCTCATCCTGAAAAACACTCAAAATGGATTTCTGGCCGACCCGATCTACGGCGGCAACAAGGACGCGGCCTCGTGGAAAATGATCGGGTTTCCCGGCACCCATTACGACTATCGCGATTGGATCGACCGGCACAATCAGCGGGTCACCTTGCCGACGATCGGCATCGCCGATCACCCCGACTGGTCCGGATGAGGGCCGCCGAGAACGTTGCCGGTTATTTTGGAGATTCGCCTGACTGTGACGGGAATTAGCTATGGCGCGTAAGCTGCCTCACAAGGACGCGGTGGTTATCGGCCTGGGATGGACGGGCTCGATTCTGGCCAACGAGTTGACCGACGCCGGCCTCGACGTCGTGGCGATTGAACGCGGGCCGTGGCGCGATACGGCGACCGACTTTTTGATTTCCTACGCACAGGATGAGCTGCGCTATCGCATCCGGCACGAGTTGTTTCTGCGTCCATCGCAGATATCAGTGACGTTCCGCAACAACGTCAAACAAACGGCGCTGCCGGTGCGCACCTGGGGCGCCTTCATGCTCGGCAACGGCGCCGGCGGCGCCGGCGTGCATTGGAATGCCGAGACTTGGCGCTTTCTGCCGACTGATTTCGTTCTGCACAGCCATCTGACGCAGCGTTACGGCGCCAAGTTCTTGCCCGAGGACATGACGATCCAGGACTGGGGCGTAACCTTCGACGAGCTTGAGCCGCATTACGACGAGTTCGAATATTTGTGCGGCACGTCGGGCCAGGCCGGCAACATCAAGGGCGCCATCCAGGATGGCGGCAATCCGTTCGAAGGCCCGCGCTCGCGGCCCTATCCAACATCGCCGATGAAGCAGGGCTACGGCCACACGCTGTTCGCGGACGCCGCGCGGCAGCTGGGCTACAAGCCGTTTCCGCAGCCGTCGGGGAATCTTTCGCAGTCCTACACCAATCCGCTCGGCGTTACGCTCGGGCAATGCACCTATTGCGGCTTTTGCGAATGGTTCGGCTGCGCCAATTATTCCAAGGCCAGTCCGCAGACGACCATTCTGCCGCTGCTGCTGCGCAAAGCGAATTTCGAGGCGCGCACCGAAGGCGAAGTCACCCGCATCAATCTCGATCGTTCGGGCAAATGGGCGACCGGCGTCACCTATGTCGATTCATCGGGCACCGAATGGGAACAGCCCGCCGATCTGGTCATCCTGTGCGCTTTCCAGCTGTTCAACGTCCAGCTCCTGCTGGTGTCGG
>JASHRW010000051.1 GCA_030037065.1 Xanthobacteraceae bacterium | reverse complement strand
ATTGCTGATACCGCCGGCGAAGGTCGAAATCGTCACGGATTCGGTGTTGGAACTGTGGGAGACCGTGAGGTTGCCACCGACGACAATGCCGTTCACACCCGCTGTGATAGTACCTGAATTGGTAATGCCACCCGCCGCGCTGCTGCCGAATTGCGTGATGTTGGAAACATAAATCCCGGTATGGGCCGAGATGGTGCCGGAATTGTCGATGCCGCCATCAAACTGAGCGATGCTGACAACGACAATACCGTTGAAATCCGCGGTTATCGTGCCTGAATTGCTGACGCCGCCGGTGAAGGTCGAGATGCTATTGACGTTAAGCCCATCACCGCCCGCCGAGATCGTGCCGCTGTTGACGATGCTGCCGTCAAACAGGGTGGCGCTGCCGTTGCCGTTAATGGCAATGCCGTTATCAAAGCTCGAGGTCAGGCTGCCGGCATTGGAAATATTGCCGGTGAAAGTTGGAATGCCAGTCAACACAATGTCGTTTTGAGGCGCGGTAATGGTACCGGAATTAGTGATGCCGCCGGAAACGATCGCGTTGCTGTCGATGACGATTCACTGGCTTTGTGCGACGATCTTGCCGGCGTTGCTGACGCTGCCGCCGACCGTGCTGTTGCTGATGGTGATGCCGGTCTGCGATGGAATGCCGGTGCCGTTCGTGGTGAGGACACCGGTGCTGGTGTTGATGACGTTGCCGGTGACGTTCGCCCCGTTTTCGATGAGGATGCAGTTGCCGGTGGGCGAGCTGTTGCTCACCGCGGCGACGCTGCCGCCGCTTTGAATGGTTTTGCAGTTTGGCGCGGCCAGCGCCGCCGGCGCGCCGCTACCGATCAACAACGCCGCGAGTGAGCTCGATGCCAGCAGCAGACGAAGCCTGCCCGCGCAATGATCCGCGCGCGCGGCGCGCCACGGCCCGAAGGCGCCGCGCGCTTTCGCTTCGCGGCCCAACGCCGCAACAGGCTCGGATCGCATGGCTCTACGTCCCCCCGAAACCCCGCCGAGGAATCGCACCGTTTCCATCTGCAAGGTACCGAAGCGCGGCTTGACCGACAACGGACGGCCGCCGGGATATCCCCTGTGCATTGGCCGCAATTCGATCCGCCTGTGGCAAAAGGGCACGCAGCGGATGCGGTAGGGGCGGCCCTGGTGGCCGCCCACAAGGGGCGCCTCTACTGCGCCGCCTTGTCCGCCGGGAGTTTCGGCGGTTCGGCGATGGCCTTCGGCTGCGGCAGCAGCACGGCCGCCCTGGCGGCGATGCGGCGCCAATAGGCAAACGAATTAAACCGCGTGTCCTCGATGGCGGCGATGGCGAGCGCCGCGACGAACGGCAGGCTCTGCACCACCAGAACCGCGGCGAAAATGTTGATCTCGCGCACCTGCTTGTAATTCGTGGCCACGAGCGTCACCGATCCGGCGAGCAACAGGCCGGCGATGACGGCTTCCCAGAAGGCCGGGAAATCCGGGCCCTTGCGGGTGGCGCCGCCCTTGGCGGTGCGCAGGAACGGCAGACGCTCGCGGACGAGGCCGATGCCGACGGCGCGCGCCACCGTCCATTGCACCGCCATGGCGGCGCAGACCGCGCCGACCATTTCCCCGGCGCCGGCCCGCACCCGCAAGCGGTAGAGCGCCACGAAATGCGCGAACGACACTATGAACGCGGCAAGGATCGGCACGGTCAGGATGCGGTCGGGCACCGCGATATCGGCGAACGCCACGAACGGCACCCAAATGATGTTGAGCAGCGCAACGACAACGCCGATGCTTTCGGCGCCCAGCCAGTTGAGCCAGCCCAGCCCATATTCGCGCTTCTGTTCGCGCGTGAGCCCGTTCACGCCCGGCAGCAGCCGCCGCCAATGCTTGCGCAAGATCTGCAGGCCGCCGAACGCCCAGCGATGACGCTGGCGCTTGTAGGCCTCGAACGTATCGGGCAGCAGCCCATAGCCGTAGCGCCGGTTGGTGTAGTGGGAAATCCAGCCCTGTTCGAGCAGGGTGAGTCCGAGGTCGGCATCCTCGACGATGGTGTCGCTCGACCAGCCGCCGGCAGCTTCGAGCGCCGCGCGGCGGATCAGGCACATGGTGCCGTGGACGATGATGGCGTTGAACTCGTTGCGTTGCACCATGCCGATATCGAAGAAGCCGGCATATTCGGCATTCATGGCGTGGTGCATCGGCGAGCGATCGCCGTCGCGGTGGTCTTGCGGTGATTGCACGAGGCCGACGCCCTTGTCGGCAAACAACGGCACGAGATCTTTCAGCCAGTTCGCCTCGACGACGTAATCCGCATCCATGACGCCGATAATTTCCGCATCGGCGGCGGTATTCGCCAGCGCCAGGCGCAGCGCGCCCGCCTTGTAGCCGGTGAGATTATCGATCCTGATAAATTTGAAACGTTCGCCGAGCGCCTGACAATGCTGTTCGATCGGCTGCCACAGCGCCGGATCGGGCGTGTTGTTGATCACCAGAACGCATTCGAGATTGGGATAGTCGAGCCGCGCCACGCTATCGAGCGTAGCTTTGAGCATGTCCGGCGGTTCGCAACAGGCCGGAATGTGCAGCGAGACTTTCGGAGCATAGCTCTCGGGCACAAGCGGCGGCGATACGCCAAGCCGGCGCGGCGGCCGGCCGAAGGCGATCGCGGCGATTTCCTCCATGCGCGCCAGCGCGATGGCGACAAGCGGTATGAGCAGCAAGACGCCGAGACCGAGCGCGAAGGCGGAGCCGGGCACGAAATAGTGGCCCTTCCAGAAATCGACGACGGCGCCGAACCAGGCTCCGGCCAGGTTGGCGGATATGGCAAGCAGGAGCGCTTGCGTCGCAGTCACGCCGACCATGGCCAGGATCGGCAACGACAGCAACAGCCCAAGCAGAACCGCAAGGCTTGCCCGCTTGACGTAGTCGGGATCGTTGATCGGTCCGGTCCAGGAAAACTTGGCTTGGCGCGCGGCGTTGAACATGCCCCAATAGGGGCCGACGCCGCCTTCGGCCGTCTTCCATGGCTGGTCGATCGCTTCGACGATGTTGTAGTCGATGCCGTAGGCTTCGGCGGCGGAGACGAAATCGCGCAACACCATCGCCTGCTCGATGGCGCCCGGATTGGCCGCGTGCATGTTGTAGCCCGCGCTCGGCCAGCCGAATTCGGCGATCACGATCCGCTTGCCGGGAAGCGCGCGCCGCAATTTGTCGTAAAATTCCACGGTGTAATCGGCGGCCTGAGCGGCCGGAATGCCGTTCCAGTAGGGCAGAACGTGCGCGGCAACGAAATCGACGGCTGAGGCAAGCTCCGGATGCTCAAGCCAGACCGAGCCGATTTCGCCAGTGGTCACCGGGACCGGGCTCGATTTCTTCACCTTTTTGATGAGCGCAATAAGCTGATCGATAGTGAGCTCGCCGCGATAGATGGTCTCGTTGCCGACGACGATGGCATCGACATTGCTATTATGGCGGGCCAATTCGATGGCCGAACGGATTTCCCGTTTGTTGCGCGCCTGGTCCTTACCGATCCAGGCGCCGACAGTGACCTTTAGCCCGAATTCGGCGGCGATCGGCGGGATGAGTTCAGCGCCATCGGTCGACGAGTAGGTGCGTATCGCCCTTGTATACGGCGCGATGGCCTTCAGATCGGCGCGAATTTGCGCGGCGGTCGGGCGGGCGCCATGGTTGGGATCGTCGGAGCTGGCAAAGGGGGAATAAGAGACGCTGGCAAGCTGACCCTTAATATCGGGAGCCGTTGCTTGCGTTCGCAGGAGAGCCCACAGGCCTGCATGCGCGCACACTACGAGCGCGAGCACGGCAGCGACGGTGCGCATCGGATGTCAACCACGCGGGGCGATAAGGCACGGGCCCGAACCTGTCCCCAAGGTTCGACGTTGGTCGTAAGGATGGTAAGGCCACCTTGCGAGCGGCGCGACAATAGGTAGCGGCCAGGCATGGCAAATTCAAGACAGGACAGAAAATTTTGAACCCGCTCAGTCAGCTTTCAACGCGGCGGGTGCCGTCCGGTTCCATTATTTTTTCGCTGTCGGATTGCCCGGAGCGGCGGAGGCTGCCGGCGGCGGCGGCGCGGGTTCGGTCGGATTGATCCAACACGCCTCCACCCGGCCGTTGAGGCTATCGGGCGCCTTCGGATCGATGCTGTCGGCATGGAGGATGAGGCAGCGGAACGCAGCCTGAATGTGCGCGGCCGGGCAACTGAAACGGTCGTACAGATCGAGGTGCCGGAAAGCGGTATCGAGGTCGTCGCGCCAGAGCAGGCTCACCACCCGGCGCCCAAGCCACACGCATTCGGGATTGCCGGCCGCTCCGGTAACCTCATGCTGGATCTGCGTGTACTCGTCGACTTTTTTTGGCGGCGGCTGTTGACCGGGCGGGGGCGTCTTGTCGGGCGGTTTGGTATCGGCGCTTTGAGCGTAAACCGGAGAAGCCGACGGCGCCAAAGGGGCGGCAAGAAGGAGGAGCGCGGCGCACACGCCGCCGGCAACGCTGAGCACACGGTGAAGCATGGTCTGGTTTTGCGTCTTGGAGCGGATAGGCGACGTTTCCTGGGCCATCAAATTAAGCCGCCATTGCGGCAGCCGCTTCAGACGTGGCCAGCAAGACCACAACGCAACTTGGTCGATTTGTCCAGGGCGCTGCGTCCCACGACCGCTCGCAATTGTGCGGCGGCTTGGCACAAGGCGCCGGCAAGGTTAATGCGAAGCCCGTGGTTCGCACGGCAGACGCAAATGCCCTCGGCAGCGCGCTTGCGCTGTTCGCGCTCACGGCGCTGGCAATCGGTATTGCGTGGTGGTGGCTTGGTCGGCCGGTCGTATTGCCGAAGTCGGCGCTCGCGGCCGGCCACAAGCTTTACTGCGTATCGTACGCGCCGTACCGCGACGGACAGAATCCATTGGTGGAAGGAACCCATGTCACGGCTGCCCAGATCGACGCCGATCTCACGCTGCTGTCGAACTACACCGATTGCGTGCGGACCTACGCCGACGACCAAGGCCTCGATCAGGTTCCGGAGATAGCGCAGCGCCACGGTCTGAAAGTCCTGCTCGGGCTATGGCTTTCCGGCAAAGCCGAGAAGGATCGCGAGCAAGTCGCGACGGCGATTGCGCTCGGCAAGAAATTTCCCGACACGATCCGGGCGATTATCGTCGGCAACGAAGTGCTGTTGCGCGGCGACATGTCGGCGCCCGATCTCGCGGCTATCATTCGCGAGGTGAGGGCCCAGGTTCCGGAGCCTGTTACCTACGCCGATGTTTGGGAATATTGGCTACGCTACAGCGAACTGGCCAGCGCCGTCGACTTCGTCACCATTCATATTCTGCCGTACTGGGAGGATTTCCCGCTGCCGGCGCGGCTGGCCGCCGCCCATGTCGACGCCATTCGCAAGCGCGTTGCCGCGGCAATTCCCAACAAAGAGATCATGATCGGCGAGGTGGGTTGGCCGAGCGCCGGCCGCATGCGCGAAGGCGCACGGCCGTCGCCGTCGAATCAAGCGCGCGTCATCGAGGAGACGCTGGCACTGGCGCAGCGCGAGAACTTCCGCGTCAACATTATCGAAGCGTTCGACCAGCCCTGGAAGCGCGCGCTCGAAGGAACGGTCGGCGGTTATTGGGGCACATTCGATCGCCGGACGGGAGCGCCGAAATTCAACCTGTCCGGCGGTGCCGTGTCCGATCACCCGCAATGGAAGATCCAGGCGGTAGCCGGCATTCTGCTTGCCGGCTTGGCGTTCGCCGGCGCATACGCCGCGGGGCGGAAAAAACCGTTGCCGCATTTTTTATGGTTGAAGATCGCGGCGCTGTCGTTTCTTCCGGCGATCCTGTTCGGCTGGACGATCGAAGCCGTTCCGGCTGAGAGTTACTCTGTCGGCGGCTGGATGCGGTCGCTTGCACTGGCAAGTGTAGCCGCCATCGCCCCCACCATCTGCGCGATCGCCTGTGCGGCGCCGCGGCCGCTGCCGACTTTTTCGGCGCTGCTGGACTGCCGCGGCAAGAGCAGCGATGCTTTGAACCGCGCGGTCGGTATCGCATTTGTTGCGGTTTTTCTGCTCGCGACAGAGAGCGCGCTCGGTCTGTGCTTCGATCCGCGCTACCGCGACATACCATTTGCATCGCTGTGCGCTGGAATCGTCCCCTTTCTGGTGCTGGTATTCTCAATACCGCGGCCAGCCGGATCGCGTGCTATCGCCGAGCTGACCGGCGCTTTCGTGCTGGCGGCCTCGGCTGTCTACATCGTTTTCAGCGAAACCTTCGCCAATTGGCAGGCGGTGTGGTTCTGCGCGGACCTGTTTTGCCTCGCCTTCATTCTGGTGCTGGCGCGGGACGCGCCAGGCTGAGGATCAGTGCGGCGACTGCGAGCGCCGAAAGATCGACGTTGTG
>JASHRW010000366.1 GCA_030037065.1 Xanthobacteraceae bacterium | reverse complement strand
AAGCGCGGCTGCGCGGCGATGTGCGGAGTCATGATGACGTTGGGAAATTGCAGCAGCTCGTCATCGTCGCGGCCGGGCGCCTCGTAGAGCGGATCGAGGCCGAACCCGCCGAGCTGCCCGGAGCGCAGCGCATCGATCAGCGCCGCGCGCTCGACCACGCTGGCGCGCGAGATGTTGACGAGGCAGGTGCCCGGCCGCATGCGCGCAAGCTCGGCGCGGCCGATGAGGTTTTGCGTCGCCGGTACGCTCGGCACCAACGGCACGACCCAATCGCTCTCCGCCAGCAAGTCCGCCATCGGCCGGAAGCTCGCCTGGTACTGCTGCTCGACTTCGGCGGGCGCCCGATGACGCTGCGTATAGAGGATGCGCATGCCAAACGCCGCCGCGCGCACCGCGAATTCGCGGCCGATCTCGCCGAGACCGATGATGCCGACGGTCGAGCCGTAAAGGATTTCAAGTCCGGGGACGCGGCCCCAATTCGAGTTCGGCGTGTGGCGGCGATCGAACGGCTGGTAATGATAGCCGAGCTCGGCCAGTGCCTTGACGCTGATGCGGCCTTGAAGTTCGTTGACGCGGCGCGCCAGCACCAGCATCAAGGTGAGCGCCAGCTCGGCGCAGGCGATATTGGCGCGCCGCCGCAGCGTGAGCAGCGCAACACCGCGTTTGGCGCACGCCGCTTGATCGATGCGGCGCAGATCGACGCCGTATTTCTGCACCGCTTTGAGCTTTGGCGCTTCAGCGATCTCGTCGGCACCGACCGACAACGACTCGACGATGATCGCACGGGCGTCGGCGAGATTGGCGCGCAATTCCTCCTGCGTTTCCACGAGCCGCACCTCGGCGGGATAAAGTCCGTTTGCCTGCTGCCGCGCTCTCGCGCACCAGCCGGCGAAATCCGGTTCGTCGTGGGCGAAAAAGTCGGTGTAGGCGGCGATCCGCTCGCCACTCGCATGGGGATCGAGCACGAGCTGCACGACGCGCAGAAAGCGGTCGTCCTCGGCGACAACAACGTTTGGCATGGACATGTCAGCGGTGATGCGCTTCCGGGTCGATGCCGAGCGCCGTGAACACGCGCGTGTGCATGTTATACAGGCCGATCAGCACGGTCAGCTCCACGATCTGGCGCTCGTTGAAATGAGGCCTAAGCCCGGCGAACACCGCGTCGGAAACCGCAATGTCGCGCGTCATGGCATCGGTGTAGGCCAAGGCGGCCTGCTCGCGCGGGCTGAAGAACGAAGCCTTGCGCCAGTCAGCCAGCGCATTGCATTCCGCGTCGGTCAGTCCTTCCGGCGCCGAGAGCTGCGGCACGTGCTGCTTGAACACATAGGTGGTGCGGTTGAGAACGGCGACACGGACGATGACAATCTCGCGCAGCCTGCCGTCGAGCTCGGTTTTGAAGCGGGCCGTGCTGACGAAATCGAGCCAGATGGCGGCGAGCGGCGGAGAATGCAGGAGCAACTTGTAGACGTTGATCAAAGCGCCGCGCCGTCCGGCGCGGACCTTGCCGATCAATTCGGCAAGCTCGGGATGATCTTTTTCTTCGATATAGGAGATGCGGGCCATGATGTCCTTTTGGGTTTGCCGAGACAGCGAAAGCCTAGCCTGGATTGAGCGGCAGTGAAATCCGGGATAGATCAATGTCCAATCGAACCAATCCGAGTACCTCGATGATCCTCTTGTCCAATGGCGGCGATAACATCCAACGCGGCAAAGCGGCCTCCGACACGATCGCGGTCGGCACCGTCGACGGCGTCGTGATCCTGCAAAAATCGCAACGCGGCTGGACGCAAAGAAACCGCGCGCTGCAAGGCGTGTTCGTGTCCGGTGTGACCGCGCTCGAGGACGGCGCGCTTTGCGTCTCAACCCGCGGCGTCGGCATGGCGCGGAGCGACGACGGCGGTGTGAAGTGGAGCTGGGTCAACGACGGCCTCGCCCATCACGAATTCTGGTCGACGCGCGCCGGCCGCTTGGGTGGCCGCGAAGTCGTGTTTGCCGGCGCGCTGCCGGCGCACCTCTATGTCAGCGAAGACCGGGGCAAAAGCTGGCGCGAGCTGCCGCGTTTTCGCGACGCCAAATCGGTGCCGCACTGGACGTTTCCGCCGCCGCCGCGCATCGGCCACGTCAAGGACATCGTGCTCGACGGCAATCGGCTGTGGGTCGGCGTCGAGATCGGTTCGCTGCAATTCTCCGACGATTTCGGCCGCACGTTTACCGAGCTTGCGGTCGATCCCGACCCGCGCGAGTGCGACATCCATCGCATCCTGGTGCATCCGGCGCGACGGAACCGCATCATCATCGCCAATGGCATCGTCGGCATGATGGCGAGCGAAGACGGCGGCAAAAGCTTTCAACGCATGAAAATGCCGGCCGACGCCAATTATCCGGACGCCGTCGTATTGCATCCGGACAATCCCGATCTCCTCTTCATGTCGGCCGGCGTCGGCTGGCCGGTGCATTGGTACGAGCTCGGCCGCGCACGCGGCAAAATCTTCAGGAGCCGCGATGCCGGCAAGACCTGGGAGCGCCTGCTCGGCGGCCTGCCCAACGGCCAGCGCGCTCTATTCTCCGCGCTGACCATCGAGGTCCACGACACGGGCTACTCGCTGTACGCCGCCGATACCGACGGCCAAGTTTTCGAGAGCCTGGACGAAGGCGAGAGCTGGACCATCATCGCCGACGTGCCGCCGGTGTCGAAGGCCGATTTCTATAAGGGGCTGGTGCGCGACCGCGTCAAACTTGCCAATGTCGACGACATCGTCGCCGGCCCCAACGCCGCGCAGCGATGGAAGGAAGCAGAGAAGGCGCTGTGAGGCATGGTTCAGCTCGTCGACGGCGACATCAAGACGCGCGAGGTGCTCGGCTGGAAGGGCGTGCACGTGCTGCACTTCATGGGCTCGTCATGTTCGCAGAAGCTGCGCATCTTCCTCGACCTGAAAAAGATTCCGTGGCAGTCGCATCCGATCGATCTGCCGGGCTATGAGAACATGCAGCCATGGTTTCTCGGCATCAACCCGCGCGGGCTCGTTCCCGTGCTGGTCGATAACGGCGCCGTTCATATCGAGAGCAATGACATCATTCAGTATCTGGAAAAGAAATTTCCGACTCCGAAACTGATCCCGGTCGGGCACGAGAACGAAGTGGCGGCGCTGCTCAAGCATGAAGACGATCTGCATCTCGACCTGCGCACCTTGAGCTTTCGTTTCGTGTTTGCGCTGCCGGGTCCGCCGAAACCGGCCGTCGCGCTCGAAAGCTACGCGGCGAACGGCACCGGCACCGTCGGCGGCGCGAAAGACCACGAGAAAGACGTGCAGATCGAATTTTGGCAGCGCGCCGCGAAGGAGGGCTTCACCGAAGAGCGGGCGCGCGCCTCGGCGCGCAAATTCCGCGACGAGTTTGAGAAACTCGATCGAACCCTGGCCACGCAGCCGCACCTGATGGGTGACGATTTAAGCGTGCTCGACATCGCCTGGTTCATCTACGAGCACCGCCTGACACTTGCCGGCTACCCGTTCGCGCGGCTGCATCCCCACGTTCATGCGTGGGCCGAGAAACTGCGCGCCATGCCCGAATTTGCCAAGGAAGTGGGTCAGCTTCGTCATTCGCCGGAACAGCTCGAAGCCGTCCGCCGCGCGCAGGCCGGCAAAACGCTGGAAGCAGTCGTGGGGTTTTAGCGCCAGGCGCGCTATTTTGCTCCCGCGCTGCGGTGATAAAGAGACAATCGTTGCCGGGTTGGCACGAACGCGGGGCGCGGTGTCGAATCGCTGGTCAGAAATCTTGGCGTCCCGCGGGCGGGCGAGCGATATCGATTATCGTTTGCTCGTTCCGCTCGTGCTGTATTCCGCCACCGTGCAGACGATCTACGCGATCGTCCGGGTGACGACGTCTTATCGGGCGATCGAGCTTGATCTGCCGGTGGTCTGGCTCGGCGTCATCTCGGCGACCTTCGCCATGCCGCCGACATTGCTTGCCGTATGGGTCGGCCGTCTCCTCGATCGCGGCTACGACGCGCAAGCCGCCTGGTTCGGCTCCGCCGTCTTCGTCCTGGTTTGTGCGGGTTTCTGCTTTTTTGCCAACTCGCTCACGGCGCTGCTCCTGCTCACGGCGTTATTCGGAGTAGGTCACCTGTTTCTGATGGCGAGCCAGCAGATGCTGTGCATTCGCAGCTCCGGCCCGCGCGGCCGCGACTCGGCGTTCGGCAATTACGTCGTCGGCAGTGCGGTCGGCCAGGGCCTTGGGCCTTACCTGATCGCTTGGCTGGGCGGCTCAGCCACGGTACCGGCGACCGGCCGCCTGTTCGGCGTCGCCCTCATCGCCGCAGTCATTTCGCTGGCCGTCGCCGGCGCCATTCGGCCGGCGCCGAAGCACAAGCGGCTGCGCAAGGAGGGCGAGATCGTGCCGCTGCGTACGCTGCTCCGTCAGAGCGGATTGATGGCGGTACTCATCGCCAGCGTCATCACCATAACCTCGCAGGATCTGCTCACCATCTATCTGCCGCTACTCGGCACCGAGCAAAACATCGACGTCCGCAACATCGGCGCCTTGCTTACCGCGCGCTCGGTGGCCGCACTGGTTTCCCGCTTGTCCTATACGCGCGTGCTGCGCCTGATCGAGCGGCAGAAATTGACGCTCATCACTATGGCCGGCGCAGGGATCGGCTTCGCCTGCTTCGCGTTGCCGATCCCGCTTGCCGCCATGTACGCGGCGATGATCTTTTTAGGCTTCGCGCTGGGCATCGCCACGACGCTAAGTCTGACCAACGTGGTCGATCTCGCATCGGCCGCGGCCATGGGCACGGTCATGTCGCTGCGCATCACCGGCAACCGCCTTGGGCAGGCGGCGCTGCCGTTCCTCGCGAGCCTCGTCGCCGCCGCGACCGGCGTCGCCGGCATTTTCGCGATCGTTGCCGCGAGTCTGGTTACGTCAGGCGCGTCGGTCTATGTCAGCCGGCAAGAGCGCGCCTGAGCACAGCCTGCCGGCAGACGCAGCGAGTTGCCGTTCCGGCCGCTACTACCAGCGCCGACCCCTGCCCCAGCCGCCGTGCCAGCAACAGCCGGGACCCCAATAGGGTCCGTAGCCGTAATAGTACGGGCCGTAATATGGCGGCGGATAACCATAGGCCGGAGGCGGCACATAACCGGGCGGCGGAGCCCCCGGCGGCGGCCCGCCCGCGCCCAATGCCGTTGCGATGATGTAGCCGCTATGGCCTGCAAACGCGACTTGGCACCACTCGCCTTTGCAGCCGGCGACGTTGACGGCCGATCCGCCGGGAATTTTTGTGACCACCGGGGTCGTCGTGCTTGGTCCTTGCCGGAGATTGACCGTCGTATTGACGACGCCCGGCGTTGCGAAAGCGCAGGCACTCGACATC
The DNA here is from genome assembly GCA_030037065.1 of Xanthobacteraceae bacterium. GTDB lineage: Bacteria > Pseudomonadota > Alphaproteobacteria > Rhizobiales > Xanthobacteraceae > BOG-931. The sequence goes on along the minus strand of JASHRW010000366.1, from coordinate 5,423 downwards.
GCCACGAACGCCGTGGCCAGTACCGCAGCCGATGCGAATCTCATGGTTCACCTCTCACGCAGGCATGCCCCGATCAAGTCGAGCAAAGAACGGCCGCAATTTCAACCCGGTTCGCGGCAAGATTTTGATCGTTCAGGGCTTGAGCTGTTCGAGCTCGGGAAACGGTGCATAGGTTGCGGAGAGGCAAGGCTCGCGCGGTACATCGGCGAAATCCTGGAACCTTCCCGCCAGGAAGATGGCCGCAATCTGCTTCACGCCCATATAAATGCCGTCGTCCCGCTTACCGTTGAAGCGCAGGCAAACGATGTAGCGCGTGCCTTGAGCGACCTCTTTGAGCATCGGTTGCGAAATGGCCGCATCGCGAATCCCGGCCGGATCGTTCAAGTAGGCGTGCATGGCGGCGAGGATGTCGGATTTATAGTCCACCGGATAAGCATTAATCTCGCCGTCGTCGCCATTGTGTCCGCCGAAGCCGAAGCGGTGTCCGGCGCAGGCGCCCAGAAGCAACAGTCCCAAAAACAGAAGTCCGGCACGCCGCCAGCGTACGACATTGCCGTTCATGCGGTCCCCACGTCCGGCTTCGGTCTCCGAGCTTGTTTAGACCGAAATGATCCCAGGCGCCATCGCGCAGGGCGCCGCGCGAGACCGTTCAAATCGGCACCGCCATCGCCTCGAAGGCGGCGTCGCAATTGATCAGATCGACACGTTTCTGCACGATGCGAAACGTGTCGCCGTGACGGCGCAGGCGATGGCGCTGGCGGCCGGCGAAAATGCGCTGGGTATCGTCGCGGTATTCAACCATGATGACGGTCGAACCAACCAGAAATTCGCCTTTGCCGTCGTCGGCATGCTCGATGACGACATTGCCGACCAGATGCGCGGTTCGCGACGGCGGCGTCTGCACGTGGATGCGCGGATGCTCCAGCCGCTCGATCCGCGTCTTCATCAGCTCGCGGTCGTCGTAGAACAGAGAGGCCTGTTCGAAAGGGCTTTTTTGCTCCGGTACCGCAGGGACCCAGTAGGTCCCGTCATCGGCGAACAGCGCCATCCAATCGCGGAAGCGCCGTTCGTCGAGCAAGCGTGCTTCGTCGACGAGAAAATCCTCAAACGGGCCGCGGTCGATGCCGGCGGCCAGCGCGAGCCTGCGCGTCGCCAACGCCATCACGCCGCCTCATGCATGTAGCCGAGCCAAGCTCTGTATTGCGCGCGCACCACCATTTCGTGGGTGGCGAGCCCGCGCGTGGCGTTGCTGGCGCGGTCAGGCTCCTCGGCGCCAAGCCCGCGGGAGATATCGACCCAGTCGGTCATGCGGCTTTGCAGGCCTTTTTGCGCGCGGACGAACGATTCCAGATCGTCGGTCTGCACGAACGAGGCCGCTGAATGGGTGACATTGAGCAGGCGGATGTTCGCCGAATTCATCGCCTCCGGGGCGCCGACGAGACGGATCGGATAAACATTCACTTCGGTGCGATCTACCGCGATCGGCTTGATCACCCGCACATGGATGTTCAAACCCATGATCGACATGTTCGGATAGATCAAGGAATTGTGCAGCCGCGGGGTGAGAATTTCTGTCGCCCGCTCGGCGCCGACCTTGTCCGCCAGCGCGTGCTTGTAGTCGTCGAATACCGGGCTCGAGCGTTTACCATCGTCGAGCGCGGTATTGCTGGTCCAGCCGTGGCCGTTGCCGGCGATAAAACTCTTGCGGTCCTTCCAGGACGAGGCGGTCTGTTTCTTCTCGGTCTCGATGACGGCGGCGCCCTTTTGATCGCCTTCGCGGCGGGCAAACTGCACGCCTTGCTTGTTGACCGTCGAGGCATGGCCGAATGGCACATGGTAGGAATCGAGCACGTTCTCGACCTGCAGCTTCCAGTTGCCGTTGTAGACGTAGCGGTGCATGCCGGCATCGAGCGCCAGCGCGCCATCTGGGGCGCGGTCAACCAGATCGTCAATGTTGCCCTTCATCGGCCCGATATGATCCTCGAAGCTCAAGCCTTTGTCGGCCAGGCTGGCGAACACGAAGTTGCGGTATTCGCCGACGCGGGGAGCGCGCGCCAAACTGAGTGCATTCTTGTCGAAACCTTCGCCGCAGCCTTCCGGCACCGGCACGGTCGCGAGCGTGCCGTCGGTGTCGAACGACCAGCCGTGATAGCAGCAGGTCAGCCGCTGGGCGTGGCCGCTGCGCTCGTTGACGACCTTGGCGCCGCGGTGAGTGCAGCGATTGAGCAGGACCTGCACTGAACCGTCGCGGTGACGCACCATGATCACCGGCTGGCGGCCGAGTTCGGTGGTGATGTAATCGCCCGGATTGGGCACTTGGCTGGCGTGGCCGACATAAAGCCAGGCGCGGCCGAAAATGCGCTCCATCTCCAGCTCGAACAGGTCGGGATCGGTATAGACGCGCCGATGCACCCGGCCGGGCTCGATCAGCGTGCCGATCTCATCGGCGTGTCCGTCATGCATGGGGAGCCCTCGGTATCAGCGCGCTCTGACACGCCTCATCCTGAGGAGCCCGCGAAGCGGGCGTCTCGAAGGATGCTGCTGTGCCCGGGCCGCCTTGTCCTTCGAGGCTCGGCGCTGCGCGCCGAGCGCCTCAGGATGAGGCGGAAAAAGATTTCACTCCGCGGCGGTCTGGTGCGCGTAATTCTGCACCTGCGCATTGATGAGCTGCAGCGGCGAAGCGGTTTCCTCCAGCATGCCCCAGCTCTTGAGCCAATCGTAGGTGCGCCGCATCTCGTCGGCCGGGATCGGCGCCGGATCGCAGACCACGAGTCGGCTCTCGCGCAAATCCTCGACCTTGAGCGTGGCGATCTCGGGATCCTTCTTGGCGTAATAGTCGATGAAGTAGTGCATGTACGCTTTCTTGTTGGCGTTGATGCGCTGCACCGCCTCGCGCACCGCGCGGTTGAACGCCGCGTAGGTTTCGGCGTCGACGCGGTTTGAGGCCACTTCGGTACCGTGGAAAAACGCCGAGCAGATGGTGCGGCAGCCTTTCTTCTCGGCCAGCGTGATATGCGGCTCGGTCAGCGTCGTGGCTTCGATCTCGCCCTTCATCAGCGCGTCGAGGCGATAGCGCGAGCCGTTCGGCGCCCGGCAGACCTTGATCATCTCGCGCGGCAGAAAGCCTTCCAGCATGTGCAGCGCGATGTAGTGCGTGCCGAAATAGAACGGCAACCCGATCAGCCGGTTGGCGAGCTGCTGCGGCGTGTAGACCGGCGAATCCGGCCGCACCACGAGCGCCGAATAGGCGACGATGGCGCGGCGGCCGAGCTGGCGGCTGTTCTGATCGGTATCCTGGACGCGGCAGTAATTGCCCCACTCGCAGGCGTTGTACATGTCGGCCTTGCCCTGCTCCAATAGCTTGCCGTGGCTGGCGAACGGGTTCACGCCCTTCGGCGAGGTGACGTCGACCTCGACTTTCTTTTCCACGCCGGCTTCGCGATCGGCCCATTCGATTTCGAGCCCTTCCTTGGCGAACAGCCCCTCGTCGTAGGCGACCAGTTCCGGCAGCCCCTGGAACGGCGCGGTCGTTTCCAAAACGAGCTTCTTCATTGTTGTCTCCGGACGGCTTGAAGTGGCGACAAATCGGTTACAGAACCTTAGTCCCGCGCAGGGGGTCGAATCAACGACCGGGCCATATCTCATGTGGGCTTTGATCTCTACGCATGCACGCCCCTAGGGTGAGACTTCTTCGAGCACGCGCCGCCTGGTCTCGATCATGAAGATCGCCGCGATGCAGCCGATGAACCCGAAGATGGAAAATGTCAGAAACACGCCGCTGATGCCGTAACGCGGCAACACGAAGCCGACGATCAGCGGCCCGATAGTCGCGGCCAGACGCAGCCAGAAACTCGCCCAGCTTACGCCGAGCGCGCGCATGCGGGTCGGGTAGATTTCCGCAGTGTAGAGGAAGATGCTCATGCAGACGGACCCGAGCCAGATCTGGCTGAAGCCGTAGCCGAGCAGCATGCGAAAAGCGGTCGTGGAGCCGAACGCCCATAGTTCCACGAGCGAGGCCGCGGTGAGGAAGAACGCGGCGGTGAACCAGTAGCGGCGGCCGGTCCAGTCGATCATGAAGGCGCAGATGATCGAGCCGATCAGATTGCCGGCAGGCCCGACGATCGAATAATCGAGCGCCTGTTGCAGCGGCAGGTGATAGACCTCGCGGTAAAGCGTGGGGATCCACCCGGCCAAGCCGTAGGTGATGATGTACGCGCTCGCCCACAGGATCCAGACCAGGAGGGTGCGTGACAGATAGCGGCCCTGGAACAGTTCCTGCCAGCGGGTCTTGTTGCCGAGCGGTCGCAGGGCAAGATCGGGCACCGGAGGCAGCGGCTTGGCGCCGTTGCGCGACACGATGCGTTCGATGGCGTTGACGATGGCGTCCGCCTCCGATAGCCGGCCTTTCGCGGCCAGCCAGCGCGGCGACTCCGGGCAATAGCGCTGCGCGAACAGGGCGACAAAGGCCGGCACCGCACCGAGAATGAACATCGACTGCCAACCGAAGCGCGGCACCATGATCGCGCCGCCGATGCCGGCTCCCAACAGACCGGCGGGAAAGATCATCTGATAGGCCAGAAAACGGCCGCCGCGCCGCTCGGCGCGCAGGATTTCACTGATGTAGGTCGAGGCCACGGGAATCTCGCCGCCGAGGCCGATGCCTTCGAGGAAACGGCACACGAAGAGCTGATCGTAGTTGTGGGTGAACGCGCAGGCGAGGCTTGCGACGGCAAACAGGCCGATGGCGAACCGCGCCACCGGCAGCCGCCCGTAGCGCTCGGCGGCCCAGCCCATGGTCAAGGCGCCCAGCGCCTGACCGAAATTGGCGATGCTGATCAGTCCGCCGATTTTAGCCGGGGCAATGTGCCAGGCGTGGATGAGCGGCGGCAGCACATAGGCGATGGCGAGCGAATCGAACGAGTCGAAGAAGATGGCAACGCCCAGTATGATGGTGACAATCACGTGCCAGCGCGAATTCGGCAGGCGTTCGAGCCGCGCCGCGATCGTTTGTTCGGTCAGCGGCAGCGTATTCCTTGTCAACGGCAAAGCGCTGGACATTGAGATTCCTCCCCGGGTGCCTTCGCGACAGTGGCATATTTTCCTGTCGCGCGGCCCTTTCTTTCCCTCCCCCCGCGACCCCCGACTTGATCGGGGAGAGTGGCAGGGGGAGTGTAGAACAAGCATCCTCATTCTCGCCGCGCGATTTTTTGATTCGCGCCTCTCCACTTCACCTCTCCCCGGCGGGGAGAGGTCGGCGAGCAGCGTTAGCTGCGAGCCGGGTGAGGGGGAGAAAACATTATAGTCAGTTCCCCCTCACCCGACTTGCTCGCTCCGCTCACAAGCATAGCCGATGCCTTGCATCGGCGTTCTTGGCACTAAGAACGGCGTCCGAAGGACGCCTATGCTCTCCCCACCGGGGAGAG
>JASHRW010000365.1 GCA_030037065.1 Xanthobacteraceae bacterium | reverse complement strand
CTGCTTATTGCGCGCGTTCTACCTCACTTCGATGTTTTGTGAACATCGCGGCGCATTTTCTAATCAGTTTGATGTCTCGCCCGCGAAAGCAGACGGCAAAAAACTGTATTGAATCCAATCTGACAATCGTGTCGGCGCAGGTGGCCGGTGCAATGGTCGAGCGCCCGCGGCGGCTGCGCGAGCGCTCGTGACAGGAGTGCTGAAACTTAAGCTGCGAGAATGGGCCTCAATCACTCTCGCCGACCGCCGCAACGAACAAACTATACCATGTTTGTTTACCGCCGCGCGGCATTTTTGGATCATTGGTTAAAGTCGCGCGCCGCCGGCAAGTGAGTGCGTTCTGCCGTCTCACCTTGGATGAGAGGTCCGGGGCGAGCGACCCGGGTGTTGCGCGGCTCTGCGTCATCACGCCGCTGCGATGCGACACAAAATCACGGAGCTTTTGCGGCACGCACGCGCTTTTCCTTAGCGCATGGGGGCGACGACCATGGAGAGCGACATGGTTGCCGATGCGGCACTCTGGCTCATCTTAGTGCTCGCCATTCTCTTTCTCTGGTGTGGCTGCCGGATGACGCGACGTCCGCCCAAAGTATCCAAAAACGCCGCCGATCTCCCCGGCACGCTTGATCACACGGCTTGAAGCAGGCTCTCCGCGCCCGTCTTCCGCACGCCACACCAAGCGCCAATTCGCCGGAAAGCTTGCTGAGGCCAGTATAGAGCTAAATCTATTTGCTACCGGACGATCGGCAGACATGCTTGAATACTGGCCGCGCATCGGTCAGTGGGGCGGGGTTCGAACTTGTCGGTGCTGTGCACGAGCATCCGGTTCACGTCGGGCGTGCTCGCCCTTGTCGCGCTCGTCGGATCAGAATCGGCCCGCGCCCAGGAAAGCACGATTCCGCTGCCGGAAATCCACGTCATTTCGACTACGCCGCTACCGGCACCCAAGCCTGTCAAGCGTCGCCCTGCTGCGCCTGCGACCGCCGCCGCGCGCGGCCCTACGGGATCATTGAACCAACCGAGTGCGGCGCCGGCCCCACCCGGCGCGGTTGACATCGACAAAGTCCCAGCCAACGTGCAAACGCTGTCGACCGCCGATTTCGACCACGCCACTGCGCCGAGCCTGCTCGACGATCTGGCGCGCGACCTGCCCGGCGTCGCGTTGAGCGATCAAACCGGGAATCAATTCCAGCTCGATCTCAATTATCGCGGCTTCGTCTCCTCGCCGGTGATCGGCACGCCGCAAGGTCTCGCCGTCTATCAGAACGGTGTCCGCATCAACGAAGTGCTCGGTGATATCGTCAACTGGGACTTCATCCCGGAGGACGCCATCAGACAGATGACGCTGATGCCGAACGACCCGATTTATGGACTCAATGCCATCGGCGGCGCGCTGTCATTTGAGATGAAGAACGGCTTCACCTATCAGGGAGCCGAGACGGAATTAAGCGGCGGCTCCTTCGGCCGCATCGGCGCCTCGATGCAAGCCGGAGGCCAATCCGGCAATCTCTCAGGCTACGTCACCGCCGACGCCATCAACGATGGCGGCTGGCGGCAGGATTCTCCGTCGCAGGTGAGCCGCCTGCCGGGCGACCACCTTACCGGCATTCCGGACTACCGTTTCAAACTCGGCGCCGAATATCAGATCACCGATCCCTGGAGGCTCGGCGCCGATCTTAACGTCATCGGCAGCCAATATCTGGTGGGCGACGAATCAAATCAAAATCCGCAAGTGCCGGCCTACTGGGTGGTCAACCTGCACACTTCGTACAAGCTGTCGGATCACTTCGAGCTGTTCGGCCAGGTGAAAAACCTGTTCGATCAGCACTACTATGTGTATGGCACGTTTTTCCAGACTTCCTCGTTTCCTTATTTGAACTTGACCGATCCGCGTACCTTCCTGCCGGGCATGCCGTTTGCCGCCTGTGCGGGCATCCGCGCAACTTTATAACGAAAGAATGCAACGAGGCGGCGCTTCAATCGCGATCGTCGGCTCAGAATCGCGTCGGGGCCCGGCTCCCCAACCCTCATAATATGACGTTTTAGCGATTGCCATAATTATATGCTCAAGCATAATGTATCGGAAGCACCACCATTAGCCACTTAGAACAGAGAGGTGTGCGATGAAATCGGGAGGAAATAACCAGAAACGTTCAGTCACGCGTCGGCAGTTTCTTAGGACGTCCGGCCTAGCAGCCGGAGCTGCCGGTTTGACACCGGTGATTTCAGCGCCGTTCGTGTCTCGCGCGTTGGCCGACAACACGTCGCTGTCGATCGTGCAGTGGAGCCACTTCGTTCCCGCCTATGACACCTGGTTCGATAAATTCGCCAAGGACTGGGGCGAGAAGAACAAGATCGCAGTCACGGTCGATCACATCCCAGTGCAAGACGTTCCCGCAAGGGCGGCCGCCGAGGTCTCGGCGCAATCGGGACACGATCTTTTCGGCTTCAACGGCTCCGGCGGCGCGCATCTCTACCGCAAATTTTTTATCAATCTCGCCGATCTGGTGAAGGAAACCGAGAAGAAGTACGGCCAGGTCACCACCATCGGCAAGCAGCTCGGCTACAACGCCGACGACGGATCGTGGTCGGCCTTCCCCGATTTCTACATCAACTTTCCGGGCATGTATCAAAAGAGCCTGTGGGATGAGATTGGGATGAAGCCCGATACGTGGGATAACGTGCGCATTGGCGGCGCCAAGCTGAAAGCGAAGGGCAAACCGGTCGGTATTTCGCTCGGTCACAGCAACGACCCAAGCACGACCTGGCGCGGGCTGCTGTGGAGCTACGGCGGTGCCATTCAAGACGAGGCCGGCAAGAAAGTTGTCCTCAACAGCAAGGAAACGATCGAGGCGACCAAGTTTGTCGCCGCGCTCTACAAGGAGGCGATGACATCGGAAGTGCTGTCTTGGAACGATGCCAGCAACAACCAGTACATCGCCTCCGGCGTCGCTTCCTACATCATCAACCCGATCTCGGCCTACCGGACGATTCAGCAGTCCAATAAGAAGTTGGCCGACGACATCTTCGTCATAGAGCCGCCGAAGGGTCCGGTGAAGCAGATCATGGGCGCCGCATCCGAATTCTACGGCATCTGGAAGTTTGCCAAGAACAGGGAAGCGGCAATCGAATTCCTGAAGTACTATCGCGACAACTGGCCAGAAGCCTTCAAGGCAAGCGAGGGCTACAACAATCCTTGCTTCGCCAATCTTGTGCCCAAGCCCATGCCGATCCTGTCGAACGATCCGACCTCGACCCCGCCCACCAAGCTCGCGATCCTGCAGGACTCCGACAAGTGGTCCGCCATCCCGGGCTATCCGGGTCCGGCAACGCCCGCGACGGACGAAATCTACTATGCCTTCATCCTCAACGACATGATGACGAAGACGGCGACGGGCCAGTCGAGCGCGGAAGATTCAGTCAAAGCGGCGACGCAGCGATGCGAAGCCATCTTCAAGAAGTGGGCTCGCAGGACCTGATATTATGCGCCCGGATCGTGTGCTCGCAGCGCGGTCCGGGCCGTTGATCGGACTGATATCACGTGCTCCGCCGAATGGGATCGGCGGGGCACGTTTGCCATGTTGATCTTGGAGGTTGAATGGCTGCGGTTGTAACCAGGGACATCGTCAAGAAATTCGGCGAGGTCCCCGCTGTGAACGGCATTTCGCTCACGGTACCGAACGGTGAGTTCATGGTTTTGCTCGGGCCATCAGGCTGCGGCAAGACCACGTTCTTGCGCATCATTTGCGGGCTCGAGCGGCAGACCACCGGCGACCTCCTGATCGGCGGCGACCTCGTCAACGACATTCCGCCGCGCGCTCGTGGCGTCGCGATGATGTTTCAGAGCTACGGGCTCTATCCTCATTTCACGGTACGCCACAACATCGCCTTTCCGCTAAAGACTCAGGGCATTCGCAGCGCCGAGATCAGCAAGAAGGTCGAGTGGGCTTCGCAGTTGCTCGGCATCGCCCATCTGCTCGATCGCCGGCCGCGTCAGCTCTCGGGCGGCGAACGCCAGCGGGTTGCGCTCGCGCGGGCGCTGGTGAGGGAGCCAACCGCGCTCTTACTCGATGAGCCGCTTTCGAATCTCGACGCCAAATTGCGCACCTCCGCCCGCCAGGAAATCAAGCAGTTCCAGCAGCGGGTGGGCGTCACCACCATCTACGTGACGCACGATCAAGTCGAAGCCATGGGCATGGGCGACCGCATTGCCGTTATTGATCGCGGTCAGGTGCGCCAAGTAGGAACGCCGTCGGAAATCTACGATGATCCCGCCGACCGTTTCGTCGCCACCTTCGTCGGCGCCCCGCCGATGAATATCGTCGCGCGCAATGGCGGCTATCTCGGCTTCCGCCCGGAAAATTTCCTGCCCAAGGACATGGTCAAGGACGGCGCTTCCACGGAATTCAAGTTCCGCGTCGATCGGTCCGAGTATCTTGGCTCCGAGCGGATAGTCTACGGTATACTGGACGGCTTCGATCCGAAGCAGGTTATCACGGCAAAACTTCCTCCCGCTCACGTCGCCGACGAATGGATCCGGCCCGGCGAGTGGCATCCCTTCGCCGTGCGCGACAACGCGCTGCGCCAGTTCGACAATGACGGCAAGCGAACAAGCCGCCACTAGCAGGCATTTTCGCCAATGGTCGCAATCGCCGATTCAGTCCCTAAGCCAGCCGCGCGGCTTCGGTTCATCCTCGACCGGCGCAACGTGCTCGGCTCGATCATGGTCGCTCCGGCGATCCTGTACGTGCTGTTGCTGGTCGGCGTGCCGTTCCTGATGGCGGTGTACTACTCGCTCAGCGCCTACACGATTTACGATCCTTCTTGGAGCTTTGTCGGTCTGTCGAATTTCGAAGACGTCCTTGAAGACCCCTCCTTCCAGCAAACGCTCTATAATACCTTCATCTTTACGTTCGGATCGCA
>JASHRW010000364.1 GCA_030037065.1 Xanthobacteraceae bacterium | reverse complement strand
AATCGACGTACTCATCAACAACGCTTCGCTGATGAGCGCCCTGCCGCGGCGTTCGTGGCTTGAAATTCCCGTCGATGAGTGGGACCGGGTCATGGCGGTCAACCTGCGCGGCACGTTTCTCACCTGCCGCGCCGCCTTTCCCGCGATGAAGGCACAGAAGCGAGGCAAGATCGTCAATATCTCCTCCTCGAGAGTGTGGGAGGGCACGCCGAACCGCCTGCACTACACGACTTCGAAGGCCGGCGTCCTCGGCCTTACCCGCGCGCTCGCCCGCGAAGTCGGCGAGTTCGGCATCACCGTCAACGCCGTGACGCCGGGAATGACGCAAAGCGAGACGCAGGTCGCCTCCTCGTCGGGGAATTATCTCGCCGCCCGCGTAGCCGGCCGCGCCATCGAGCGCGTTCAGTACCCCGCCGATCTGGTCGGCGCGGTGATGTTTCTGTCATCGCCGGCGAGCGATTTCATGACCGGCCAGACCATCAACGTCGACGGCGGCAAGGCGATGCATTGAGGTCGTGGTCCGTCACCCTGTTCACTTCAGCCGCTTCGCCGCCTCTTCGACGATGCCCAGATCGGTATATTTTTTGACGTCGAAGGTCGCCTTGGTGAAGCCGAGCTCGTGGGTCATATCGACGTTGCTCTGCAACGCGGCGAGGTTCGGCAGCATATTGGGATCGTGATAAACGTCGCGGTGGGTGAACGCCCAGTCGAAAATCGCCGGCGGCCGCTTGACCAAATCGCCGAGGATTTGCATCGCCGCCGTATGGTTTGCGGGATCCTCGTACCAGTGGGTGATGCGCAGCGTATCCTCGAAGAAGTCCGTCAACGCAGCCCGGTTCTTGTCGATGAAAGGCTTGCGCGCGACCCAGACGACGAAATCGCTGATCCCGAGGGCGTCTCTCGCCGTGTAAAGGTCGCGAGCGATGGACTGCAACGCCGGATCATAGGAGAACGGCAGCACGGCCGGAATGAGATCAACTTTCTTCTCGGCCAGCATGGGCCGCATGGCCGGGAACGGAGCCTCGACGATGGTGTAATCGCGGTTGGGCTCCAGTCCGTGCTTGTGCAGCATCGCCTTCATGGCAACGTCGACGGCGCTGCCTTCGGCATTGGTGGCGACAACCTTGCCCTTGAGGTCCTCGACCTTCTTGATCGGGCTGTCCTTGAGCACCATGAATTCCTGCGAATAGTAGCCGGGCACGCCATCCTGAAATTCGTCGCAAATAATCCGCAGGTCGCTCAACCCCGCGTTTTCGATGGCGATGCCAAGCGTCGAATAGGCGAGGTTGGCGATGTCCACCTGATTATTGGCCAACGCCGTCACCATGGGCGGCGTGCCCTGGAAATGCTCCGGCACCAGCACGTAGGATTTACCAAAATGTTTGGCGAGGTCCTTTTTCTGCAACCAGATCGACGCCCAGTTGCCGGGCGCGACCCAGCCTTCGCTGATCTTCAACGGATCGGCATTGGCCGCGCCGACCAAGGCCACGGCGCAAAAGCCCGCCATTGCAAATTTCATCACACGCATTGTTTCCTCCCAAGTGTGTAGTGCCTATTTCAGCCGCCGTGCCGCCTCTTCGACCATGCTGAGGTCGGAATGTGCCTTGACGTCCAGGTGCGCCTTGACAAAGCCGAGCCGTTGGGTCGTGTCAACGTTTCTCTGCAGCGCAGCGAGATTGGGCAGCAGATTAGGATCGCGATAGAAGTCCTGTTTGGTAAAGGCCCAGCCGAAACGGTCCGGCGGCTGTTTGGTGAGTTGCGAGAGGATCTTCTCAACCGCGTCGTGATTCTTGGGGGCCATGTACCAGCGCGCAATGCGCATTGTATCCTCCAAGAAATCGACAAGGGCGGCGCGATGCGCTTTGATGAACGGCTCGCGCGCCGTCATCATGATAAATTGCGATTCACCGATCGCGTCCTTGGCGGTGAACAGGGTCCGCCCAATCTGCTCGAGACCGGGATCGTACACGAACGGCGGGATGGCCGGGATCAGATCGACCTTCTTCTCAGCCAGCATCGACTTCATGGCGGGGAACGGCGCCTCGATTTCAGTGTAATCGCGGTTCTGCTCCAGGCCATGCTTGTGCAGCATCGCCTTCATAACAATGTCGACCGCGGCGCCTTCGGCGTTGGTCGCCACCACCTTACCCTTGAGATCCTCGACTTTATGAATAGGACCGTCCTTGAGCACTTCGAAGTGGTTGGTGAAATAATCGTCGAAGCCGTCCTCGAAATCGCTGCCGATCACGCGAATGTCGTCAAGCCCGGCATTCTCGACCGCAATCGGCAAGGTGGAAAAAGCAAGATTGCCGATCTCAACCTGATCGTTGGCGATGGCCGTGACCATGGGGGGCGTGCCGACGAAGTGGACGGGCTCGAACACGTAGGACTTGCCCTCATGGACCGCGAGATCCTTCTTCGCCATCCATATGGCCGGCCAGTCGGAGATCGCCACCCATGCGGCGCGGATTTTCACGGGATCTGCATGGGCCTGCCCGAGGCCGAGCACAATCAAGACCGCACCAAGTGCGGCTGTGCTTTTACGCATTGTGTCCTCCCGGATTGGCCGCTTATGCCGCATCGTCGGCGGCAGCGCCGGTCTTTGATCGGGATTGTGGGCGCAAAGCGCGACGCGGCGCAAGCGTCTGACTTGCCGCACCTGCCGGTCCGTCGGCTACGTCGTTGTCGGCTCGGCCGCCTCCTGGTGCCATACCAACAGCCGTCGCCGCAGCATTGCCATGGCCTTGATCAGAACGAAGCCGACCACGGCGATCTCGACCAGACCGGCGAATACGCCAGCCGAGTTGGCGAACCGCGACGCGGTCATCATGGCGCCGCCCAGTCCATAGCCACCCATTACCATCTCAGCGACGATTTCGACGATGAGCGCGATCGGCAGCGCTACCTGAAGACCGGTGAGGATTTGCGGCGAGGCCGCCGGGAGGATGACCTGCCAGGTCAGCTCTCGTTCGTTGGCGCCCATGTTGCGCGCCGACCACAAGAGTTCTTTCTCGACGGTGGCGATGCCCGCCAGGGTCGCGGTCAGGACCGGAAAAATCGAGTCGAACACCACGATGCAGATTTTCGACACGTCATAGACGCCGAGCCAGAGGATGATGACGGGCAGGAAGGCGATTTTCGGCATCGGGAAGCCGACCGAGATGATCGGATCGAAGAACCAGCGGATAAGGCGCACGCGCGACATCAGCGTCGCCAGCAAGATCCCGCCGATCGCGGCAATGAAGAAGCCCACCATGGCGCGATAGAGAGTCACCGCAAGGTTGGTCCAAAGAACGCCGGAGACCGCGTCATTGAAGATGTATTTGGCGACGACCGTAAACGGCGGCAACATGAACATGGTCACCCTGCCGCTGCGGGCAATCAGCTCCCAGACGACCAGCAGCATGAGGATGGAAAAGACCGCGGCACCGCCGCGAAACGCGCGATCGAGCCGTCGCGCCGCAGCCTGCGTCAGCTCGGCCTCCGCCAACCCGAGTGAGGCTTGATCTTCTATTCGCGCCATCGCAGCAGCCATTGCATGAGGGCTTGATAGATGCGGTCGTTGGCGAAGCCGAGGAGCGCGACGGTGAGCACCACCGCGTACATCGCTTCATAGGCGCCGGTGGAGCCGAGATAGCCGATCAGGTACCCGAACCCCTGCTGGGCCGCGATCAGTTCGGAGCTGACCATCAAGATGAACGCCAGCGCCAACGCGGTGCGGATGCCGTTGAGCAATTCCGGCAGCGCGCTCGGCATCACCACGTCCCACATCATGCGCAGCCGGCTCGCGCCCATACTGCGCGCCGACCAGACCAGCACCTGCTCGCTGCCGCGTGCGCCGTTATAGGCGCCGATGGTGACTGGAATCATGCAGCCGAGGAAGATCAGCAGAATTTTTGAGCCGTCGCCGAAGCCGAGCCAGATCACGGTCACCGGAATGAGCGCCGATTTGGGCAGCGGGTAGAACAGCTGCACCAGCGGATTGACGAACACGTCGAGCGTTCGCCAGCGCGCCATGGCTATACCGAGGCCGCCGCCGATGACGATGGCTAGTCCGAGGCCGGCATACAGGCGATAGAGCGAGACCGCGCCGTTGTCGACGAGATCGCCGTCGCGGATGAGACCGACCCAGGCGACCGCCACCTTGCTCAATGGCGGCAGGGCCAGTGAATCCACGATATTGGACCGCGCCAACGCTTCCCAGAGAAGTGCCAGCAATAGGAGCGGCAGATAGCGCAACAACGCTGACTTCACGGCGCCTTGTCCTCCTGCGCCTTGAGTGCCTCGACGCGTACCAAGTTCCACAACTCGTCGACTTTCTCGATGAATTCTTTGCTGCGAAAAATGTTCGGATCGCGCTTGCCGAACTTGGTGTCGACAATCGCCTTGATGCGTCCCGGCCGCGCCGACATCACCGCCACGCGCTCGGCGAGATAGACCGCTTCCTGCACATCATGGGTCACAAAAATAACGGTCTTTGGCGTGCGCTGCCAAATGCCGAGTAGCTCGGTCTGCATCAGCGAGCGCGTCTGCGCATCCAGCGCACCGAACGGCTCGTCCATCAATAGTATGCTGGGATCGAAGGCGAGCGTTCGCGCGATGGCGGTGCGCTGCTTCATGCCGCCGGAAAGCTGCGATGGATAGCTGTCCTCGAACCCCTTCAATCCGACCAGGTCGATGAAGGCCGTGGCGCGGCGCTCGCGCTCGGCGCGCGGGTGCCCCTGACGTTCGAGGCCGTAAAGTATGTTGCCGCTCACCGTTTT
>JASHRW010000363.1 GCA_030037065.1 Xanthobacteraceae bacterium | reverse complement strand
TAGAGCTTGGCGTCACGCAGGAGCCGGCCGGCCGGATAGTCGTTGATGTAGCCGTTGCCGCCCAGGCATTGGATGGTTTCGAGCGCCATCCAGGTCGCCCGTTCGGCGGCGTAGAGGATGGCGCCGGCGGCGTCTTCGCGCGTGGTCTCGCCGCGGTCGCAGGCGCGCGCCACAGCATAGACATACGCCTTGGCGGCGTTGAGCGTCACGTACATGTCGGCGAGCTTGGCCTGCATGAGCTGAAAGCGCCCGATCGGTTGGCCGAACTGCGTGCGCTGATGCACGTAGGGAATGACGAGGTCGAGGCAGGACTGCATCAGCCCGAGCGGCCCCGCCGCCAGCACCGCGCGCTCGTAATCGAGGCCGGACATCAACACGTTGACGCCGTTGCCGACGGCGCCGAGTACGTTCTCGGCCGGCACTTCGCAATCGGTGAACACGATCTCGCTGGTGTCGGAGCCGCGCATGCCGAGCTTGTCGAGCTTTGTCCCGGTGGAAAAGCCTTTGAACTTCTTCTCAACGATGAAGGCGGTGATGCCGCGCGAGCCGGCGGTGCGGTCGGTCTTGGCATAGACCACGAGCGTGTCGGCGAGCGGTCCGTTGGTGATCCACATTTTGGCGCCGTTGAGAATGAAGCGGTCGCCCTTCCGCTCGGCGCGGGTGCGCATCGACACCACGTCGGAGCCGGCCCCCGGCTCCGACATCGCCAGCGCGCCGACATGGGCGCCGGAAATGAGTTTCGGCAGATAGCGCTTCTTCTGCTCGGCGTTGCCGTTCCGGCGAATCTGGTTGACGCAGAGATTGGAATGCGCGCCGTACGACAAGCCGATGGCCGCGCAGGCACGGGAAATTTCCTCCATCGCTACGCAATGGGCGAGATAGCCCAAACCCGCACCGCCCTGCTCCTCCTCCACCGTGATGCCGAGAAGGCCGAGCGCGCCGAGTTGCGGCCACAGCTCACGCGGAAACGAATTGGCGCGGTCGATCTCGGCGGCGAGCGGGGCGATCTTGGCTTGTGCGAAGCCGCGCACCGTGTCGCGCAGCATGTCGATGTCGCCGCCCAATCCGAAATCGAGGCCGGGCAAAGAGTTGGAGATCATCGGACGTCTCCCGTTTCCCGGATGCGGCGCAGCGTGAAACGGTGCGCCGCTGGTCCGGGATCGTCCCAAACTCCAGGTTTGCAACGGTCCCGGTTCTGCAGTGCACCACTCCGTTCCACTACGTGCTGCATTGCGTCCGGCACACTACAAAATAATGATTGCCGAAAGGTCTGTCAGGATGCGGCAGCGACTGCCAGCTCCTTGACGCCGCGGCCGGAAGCGGACCGCGCCTCGATGCTGTCGATCGCCGCGGCCGGCTGCGGCATCGCGAACAGGAAGCCTTGCATCTCATCGCAGCCGGCGAGCCGAAGCAGCACGCGCTGCTGGTCCGTCTCCACCCCTTCCGCCAGCACCTTCATGCCGAGCGCATGACCGAGCGCAACGATCGAATGAATGATGGCGCTCGCATTGCCGGCGGCGCCGAGCGCGGCGACGAAAGCGCGATCGATCTTAAGCTGGTGGAACGGAAATTTTTGCAAATAACTCAAGCTCGAATAGCCGGTGCCGAAATCGTCGAGCGCAAGTCTTACGCCCAGCGCACGCAGGGCTTCGAGCCGCGACTGAGTTTCCTGCGGGTCGTCGACCAGCACGCCTTCGGTCATTTCGAGCACGATGCGCGAGGCTTCGACGCCGGTTTGCGCCAGGATGCCGCGGACCAGAGCGACGAAATGCGGATCGCGGATCTGCACCGGTGAGAGATTGACGGCGACGAACAGACTTGGCCAGCGCACCGCATCGGCGAGCGCGCGACGCAGCACGAATTCGCCGATCTCCCGCATCAGACCGTGCTGCTCGGCGAGCGGAATGAAGGTTGCCGGCGCGATCGCCCCCCGCTCCGGGTGAGTCCAGCGCAGCAATGCTTCGACGCCGATGACGGCGCCGCCGGCCGCCGCAACGATCGGCTGGTAGTGCAATGCGAAAGCCTGCGCGGCTACCGCCCCTTGAAGCTCACGCAACAGAAAGAGCCGGTCGGCGTGCTCGCTCTCGATTTGCAAGGCGAAACGGCGCACCGCGCCATGCCCATCCCGCCTGGCTTCGCGCAGCGCCAGGCCGGCGCGACGGGCCAATTCGTCATCGGTGGCGCCGTCTTCGGGCGCCTGCGCAACGCCGATGCAGGCGCCGATCGGCCACGATCGACCGGCAACGACCGGGCTGAAAGCCGCGGCGCGCAGCGCCTGCACGAGATTGTTGGAGGTCTGCGGGCTGTCGCCGCTGGCAATCACGGCAAACTCGTTTCGCTTGAAGCGGCCGAGGATCGCGCCTTCGGGCAGGCTTGCCTTGAGGCGTTCGGCGAGCGCCAATATCACCGTGTCGCGGCTCTGCTGCCCCAGCGTGTCATTGACTTCGCGGAAGCCGTCGAAGCCGATCCGCGCCAAGGCGATATATCGCCCGCCTCCGCCCCCAGGCCGTGCCGACGTACCCAGGGCGCGCGAGACCCGCAGCATGTGGTCGAGGCTTTCGAGCACAGCGCGCTGATTAGGCAGTCCTGTCAAGGCGTCCTCGCTGGTGAGCTTGCGCGCCGTTTCGATACTGCGCAAGAACGCACGCATGAGCCGCCACGTCGCTCGCACGCCGACGATCGCGCAACACACAAGCGCGGCGCCCAGCGCGCCGGCCAGCACCCACAGCCAACGCATGCTCCGAATCAGCGCGTTGTCCGGCGCCCAGGAGAACCAGCCGACGATGCGTCCGCGCGCGTCGAGCAGCGATTGGATCCCGCGTCCGCCGCCTTGCGCCGGCTCGACCGCGAAACGCAGGTCCGGCAATCGGCTTCGCCGGGCGATAAAATCAAGCTCGGAACGGTCGATCTGGTGAACGTCGCCGAATACCGCGTGCAGATCGTCGAGCGCACTCGAAAGCGCGGCGTGCCGCTCGATCGCCAAGTGCCGCGCCTCATAGCGGGTGAGCGCCGAACCGATTGCGGCGCAGGCGATCGCCGCTGCCGCGAGAATTATCAGAATGATCAGAGGGGACAACACGCCGGTGGTGTGCGGGTTCGACGCCGCCGCTGGCGTAAACGCCCGCTCGAACGAACGCGCGCCGCATTGCACCTCGGGTTGCTTGCGGCGCGCCGCCCACCATTGTCGCGCTGCCACAACCACTCGCATCACCCACGCCCCTCGCACGCTCACGGCCTTGAAGGTAAAGGCGCACGATTAACGGGACGGTAAAGCGATGCAGCGACCGTTGCCAAAACACCACGCCGCGCAAATTATCGCCGTCGCGGGCCGCAATCGCGTTATCGTTAACATGACATTAAGCCCACGGCTCCTTAAGGTGCACCTAGTGTCCCGCTTCCGAAGTTCGCATCATTGGGCGGCAAGCTCGTTTGCGAACTTCGGAAGCGAAGGACACTAGCAACTTATTGATCTGGTGCGGCGGCTTCCGGAAATGCGGCGACGAGACCCGGGGCCGGAGTGGGCATGTACAGAGCTGGGGCAATCTTTTCCGCTGCGATGTTTTTGGCTGGCGTTTTCGCCGCCGCGCCGGCGCGTGCGCAAAATTGTCCTGGACATCCTGATGCGCTGGGGACCAGCCGCGTGCTCGTCGTCTCGCCAGAAGACTACGAGCGGCTCGGCACCATCCAGTACAAGCACACGCTGCCGCTCGCCGACCACGAGGTGGTGATCACCTTCGACGACGGGCCGCTGCCGCCATGGTCCGACAAGGCGCTCAACATCCTCAACGCGCAATGCGTCAAGGTTGCCTATTTCATCATCGGCCGCATGGCGCAGGAATTCCCGGGCATCGTGCGCCGCGAATACGAGGCCGGCGACACGATCGGCACCCACAGCGAGGATCATCCGCTCGGCTTCCAAAAACTGTCCGGCGAGAAGCTCGCCTACCAGATCGATGGCGGCATCGCCGCGGTGGATTCCGCGCTCGGCGATCCCGAGGAACTGGCGCCGTTCTTTCGCATCCCCGGTCTGGGTCGGTCGCCGATCGTAGAAGACGCGCTTGCCGATCGTTCGCTCGTGGTTTTTTCCGCCGACGTGGTCGCCGACGATTGGTTCCATCACATCACACCGGCGCAGATCGTGCAGCGCGCCATGAGCCGGTTAGAAAAACGCGGCCGGGGCATTCTGCTGTTGCACGACATCCATCCCTGGACCGTCGCCGCCTTGCCGGAGCTTTTGAAGGAATTGAAGGACAACGGCTTCCACGTCGTGCAGGTGGTGCCGCCTGCGCCGACCAGCCCGGACTTGGCGGGCGGGCCGAAAGTGTGGGCGCGCGCGGCGGCGATGCCGCAAGCCGGTATCGTCGACGCCGGCGGCGCATCACCGGCCTGGCCGCGGCCGAATGTGGACCTCGCGCCGGATCGCGCGGTACTGCCGGCCCCCGATGCAGCGGCTTTCGACGTCAAAGAGTCGCTTGCGCCCAATCCCGGCCTTGCCGACGCGGACGCCGGCATCGCGCACTGGCCCAAATTAGCGGAAATGACACCCCCATCTTCGGATAGCGACCTCCCTGTACCGGACTTACACGATATCGGCGTCAGCTTGCGCGGGCAAACGCTGATCGGTGACGAGCGATCGCGGCGCAGGCTGGACGTCCCCATCTCGATTGGACATGAACGTCCGATCAGGCGCGGGCGGATTCATCAAGTCCATCTCCGCGGCCACCACCGCGCGTGGCACCATCCGCGTCGGGCCGGCGTCGAACACCCCCGCGCATGAGCTACCCCGCCTGATGAAGCGGTCATTCACGCCACGCCGATTTGGGCTGCCGGTAGCCGTTTGTCGTCAATTCCATTAGAGTGCGGGCGTCGCCTCATTGAGGCCTAAGGCGCCTTGCCATGAACGACGCCGCTGACGACGATTTCGATCGGAACGATCAGGACCTCCTCGCCGCCGACGTGTCCGACACAGAGCTCGAAGCCGCCGCGGACCCGATGGATATCCCGACGTTGCGGACATTCATGTCGCCAATGACGTATGTCCCCCCGGTCTGTTGCTGACCTTTGCCGCTGACTTGCGGC
>JASHRW010000050.1 GCA_030037065.1 Xanthobacteraceae bacterium | reverse complement strand
GCGGTGCTGCTCGTGGCGTTCACGTACTACCCCGCCGTGCGAACGATCTTCGACAGCTTGTTCTCCACCCCGCGCGGCGTGCGCGGCGCCGTCTTCGTTGGCATGGACAATTATGCGGCCATGCTCGCTGATCCGGTATTCGTCCGCGCGCTGTTCAACAATGTCGTCTACGCGGCGTGCGTGATCCCGCTGACCATCGCGCTCGCGCTTTCGATGGCGCTCTGGGTCGACGGCAGGATCGCCGGCCGACCGTTCCTGCGCCTGTCGTTTTTCACACCGACCGTGCTGCCGATGATCGCGGTCGCCAATATCTGGCTGTTTTTTTATGCACCGAGCTACGGCTTGCTCGATCAAATCCTCAGCCTGTTCGGCTTTTCGGCGCACAACTGGCTCGGCGATCAGCACACCGCTCTCGCCTGTTTGATCGCGGTGGCGATCTGGAAGGACGCCGGATTTTTCATGATCTTCTATCTGGCGGCGCTGCAGCAGATCTCGCCACAATTGGCGGAAGCGGCGGCGCTGGAAGGCGCCAGCCGCTGGTATTTCTTCCGCCGCATCACCTTCCCACTGTTGATGCCGACGACCCTGTTCGTGCTGATTAACGAAATCATCAACTCGTTCCGTCTGGTCGACCATATCATCGTCATGACCCAGGGCGGACCGGACAACGCCACCGCGCTGCTCCTGTTCTACATCTACGAGGTGGGCTTTAAGTTCTGGGATACCGCCTATGCGGCGACCCTGACGGTGGTGCTGCTGATGCTGCTCGCAATTCTCGCGCTCGGCCAATTCCTTATTCTCGACCGACGGATTCACTATCAATGAGCGTTGCGGCGCCGAGCAATTCCTTGTATGCGCCGAGTCGCCTCGGTGCCGCGCTGGAAACCGCCGGCGCCTGGCTCTTGGCTCTCATCTGGATCGCGCCGTTCGCCTACGCGCTGTGGGCGGCGATCCATCCCAGCGCCTATTCGGCCCATTTCACGCTCGACGCGCCGCTGACGCTCGCCAATTTCATCAAGGCGTGGAACGCCGCGCCGTTCGCGCGCTATTTCCTCAACACCTTCGTGCTTGTCACCATGATTCTCGCCGCCCAGCTCGTGCTCTGCACGCTGGCGGCTTACGCGTTCGCGCGCTTTGCCTTCTTCGGCAGCGGCATCGCCTTCGTGCTGGTGCTGCTGCAACTGATGATCATGCCCGACGTGCTGATCGTCGAGAATTATCGCACCATGAGTGCGCTCGGCATCGTCGACACCATTCCGGCGATCGGGCTGCCGTACATGGCCTCGGCGTTCGGCATCTTTTTGTTGCGGCAGACGTTCAAGTCGGTGCCGCGCGAACTCGACGAGGCAGCCCGCGTCGAGGGCGCGGGTCCGCTCACCGTGCTGCTCAAGGTCTACGTGCCGCTCGCCAAGCCGGTCTACATCGCTTACGGACTGGTTTCGGTCAGCTACCACTGGAACAATTTCCTCTGGCCGCTGATCGTCACCAACTCGGTCAACACCCGACCGCTCACCGTCGGCCTGCAGATTTTCGCCTCCACCGATCAAGGTATCGACTGGTCGGTGATCACCGCCGCCACGCTGATGACCTCGGCGCCGCTGTTGCTGGCGTTCCTCTTGTTCCAGCGGCAATTCGTGCAGAGCTTTATGCGCGCCGGAATCCGCTAAGACGCGCCGCCCGGCCTGCCGATTGCTTCGCCAAGATGAGCCACGAGCGCCTGCAGCGCCGGATGCCCGCTGCTGCCGTCCCACTTGGAGAGATCGAGCGTGTGCACGTGAATGAAACGCAGCGGCAGCGATACGTCGTCGAGCCGGACCGGAAAGAGTTTAGCGCTCTGCAGCGCGAACGCCGCCTCGGCGCGCACCCAGTCGCTGTTCACCGAATTCTTCGACCAGGCGACGACCACGGCGCGCGCATTGGTCAACGCCTGTTCGATGACACGGTCAAACGTCGTGCCGGCCTTCAGCTCCTGGTCAAACCACACCGACCAGCCGCGCTGTTGCAGAGCGACGGTGAGCGCTTTGATTGCCGCCATGTCCTTTTGCGAGTAGCTGACAAACAAATCGGTGCCGTTCGCGGCTGCGGGCTTGGCCTTTGGAGCACCGGCGTCGTGGCGCTCCTTGATGCGAAGGAGCGCCTTGACGCGCGCCACCAGCGCCTTCTGATCGATCGGCTTGGTCAAATATTCGTCGGCGCCGGCGTCGAGGCCCTCGACCACGTCGCCGGATTCGGCTTTGGCGGTGACCAGAATGATCGGCGTGAACGGCAGCGCCGCATCCGCCTTGATCCGCTTGCACACTTCGATGCCGTCGAGCTTCGGCATCATGACGTCGAGCAGGATAAGGTCGGGCCGCTGGTCGCGCGTGACCGCGAGCGCCGCCTCGCCGTCGCCCGCATGCAGCACCTCGTAGCCATTCGCTTCCAGCCGCGCCTGCAGGATGTCGCGGTTGGTCTCATTGTCGTCGGCAACCAGGATGCGCGCGGGGGTATTCATCGGAAAGCTAAGCCCGCTTCGGATCGTCATTGCGAGGAGCATGGCGACGAAGCAATCCAGGGCGGCTGGCGATCAGCGCTGGATTGCTTCGCTGCGCTCGCAATGACGCAAAAATCACGGCAGAAATTCCCTGATCTTCGCCAGCAGTTGCCGCGGGCTGTACGGCTTGGTGACGTAGGCGTCGCAGCCGGCGGCGCGCGCTTTGACCTCGTCGCCGGAGAGTGCGTAGGAGGTGACGACGATCACCGGAATGCTTTTCAGATCGGGATCGGCCTTGATGCGCCGCGTCGCCTCGTAGCCGTCGAGCAGCGGCAGCTGGATGTCCATGAGGATGAGATCGGGGCGCTCCTTCTTCGCCGCATCGACGCCCGCCTCGCCGTCGGCCGCCTCGATCATCGCGTAGCCGACGCTGCCGAGCAGGTCGCGCAGGATTTGCCGGTTGTCCTCCTGATCCTCGACAACGAGAATGCGTTTGCTCATGAATGCCTCTCGTTATCCGCTCCCGCGAAGCGGGGGCGGATAAATGCGTCTCCGCTCATCACCGCCCCGCCTCGCGCTCCACCCGCAGCGGCACGGTGAAAGAAAAGGTGGCGCCCTGTCCCGGGCTTGACTCGACCCACAGCCGGCCGCCGTGCATTTCGACGATGCGCTTGGCGATCGACAGGCCTAGGCCGGTGCCGCCCTTGGATTTGGTCTGGGAATTCTCGGCCTGCTGAAATTCCTCGAAAATCTTGCTCTGATCTTCCGCCGCGATGCCCGGACCAGTGTCGCGCACCGCGATCGTATAGGCGCCATTACTCGCCGCGGCCTTCACCGCGACTTCGCCGGTATCGGTGAACTTGATGGCGTTGCCGACCAGATTGAGCAGCACCTGAGAAAGCCGCCGATCGTCGCCACGCGCCGGCGGCAGACCGGGCGGCACCTCGATGCTGAATTTGAGCTTCTTGCTCGCCGCCAGCGGCTCGACCGCCATATAGACGCCTTGCACCATGTCGCCGATCGAATAATCGACAAGCGACAGCGTCAACTGCCCGGCTTCGATCTTCGACAGATCGAGCACGTCGTTGATGAGGCCGAGCAGATGCTTGCCGTTGGTCTGCACCCGCTCCAGCACATTGCGCATTTTTTGCGGGGCCTCGCCGTAAATGTTGTCCAAGATCAGCTCGGTATAGCCGAGGATGGCATTGAGCGGCGTGCGCAGCTCGTGGCTCATGTTGGCGAGGAATTGCGACTTGTGCCGGCTCGCCTCCTCGACTTGCCGGCTTTTTTCGCCGATCTCGTGGAACAGCCGGGCGTTCTGGATCGCCAGCACCGATTGCGCGGCGAACGTCTTCATCAGATCGACGATGTTCTGCGGGAACGCGCCCGGCGTCTCGCGGCGTACCACCAGCATGCCGACGATTTCATCGCCGCGCATCAGCGGCGCCAGCAAACGCGCGCGAAAACCGGCGCTCAAGATAATATCGTTCACCTCCGAGCGCGGCTCCTCACGCAAGTCGGCGATCTGCGTCGGCTCGCCTTGCGCAAACGCGGCCATTAGATTCGCGTCATCGATGCGGATGTGCTGCCGAGTCAGCGCCTCGATCAAGGCGGCGTCCATACCGTGGGTGGAACGCAGGTGAAGCTCGCGCGTGCCTTCGTCGTAGCCATAAATGGCGCCCGCCTCGGTGCCGGCAAGCTGCACCGCCTTGGCGACGATGGTGGACAACACATTCTGCAGATCGAGCGTCGAATTGACCGCCTGCGAGACTTCGCCGAGAGCGCGCAGCTCCTCGACTGAGCGCGCCAGCTCGTCGGTGCGCGCCCGCAATTCGTTGAGCAGCCGCGCGTTCTCGATGGCGATGACCGCCTGGGCGGCGAAGTTCTTAATCAATTCGATTTGTTTGTTCGTGAAGGGGCGCACCTCCTGTCGAAAAATGCTGATGACGCCAACCAGAATGTCCTCTTTGAGCATAGGTACCCAGACGGTCGTTCGCGCGCCGCGCAGCCTCGCTGATTCGTTGAGTGTAAACTCGGTGGCATAGTCGAGGACGTGGATCACTTTTCGCGTACGCATGACCTGATCGAGCGGCAGGCCGGCGCGCGGTTGGAATGCGCCACGCGCTCTTTGGTATTCAGCGTATCCAGGCGGCGCATTATGCGTCGCCGCCGCGCGGCAGGCATTGCCCTCGACCGTAAGCAGCGTACCGAACCCGGCTTCGCAGATGCGCGTTGCGTTCTCCAGCACGGCCTGGAAAACCGGCTCCAGCTCGCCAGGCGACGAACTGATGACTCGCAACACCTCCGAGGTCGCCGTCTGCTGCTCCAGCGACTCGCGCAGTTCGTTGAGCAGCCGCGCGTTCTCGATAGCGATCACCGCCTGCGCGGCGAAGTTCTGTACCAACGCGATCTGCTTGTCGGTAAAGGGCTCGACCTCCTGACGGAATATGACGATGGCGCCAATGAGCGCGTTTTCCTTGAGCATCGGCACTGCGACCAAACTTCGGCCGCCGCCGACATCCACCGTGAGCCTGATAAGGTAGTCGTCGTTCGCGTAGCCCGGCTCGGCGGCAAGATCGCTGATCTGGATT
>JASHRW010000049.1 GCA_030037065.1 Xanthobacteraceae bacterium | reverse complement strand
CGTGACCTCAATCTCGACTTTGAGGCGACTTTTGAGCGTGCCCGCCGCGACGGCCATCGCGGACTGAATATTACTTTCCCGTATAAAGAGAGAGTTATGGCGCGCGTCAGGGTCGACGAGCCGATGGTGCAGTCGATCGCCGCTTGCAACACGGTCGTGTTCAACTCCGCCGATGCCATCGGAACCAATACCGATTACCTCGGGTTCCTTTCGGCGTACCGCGCCAACTTTGGCGGAGCTTTGCCGGGACACGTGGCCATGGCCGGATGCGGCGGTGTCGGCAAGGCGATCGGCTTTGCGCTGGCCAGCTTAGGCGCGAAGGCGCTGCACCTGTTCGATACTGACCTGCCGAAGGCCGACAAATTGAGACAAGCACTCGCCGGCACGTACCCCGATCTTGACGTTGAAATCGCCCGCTCGATTGCGCAGGCGTGCGAAGCCGCCGATGGACTCGTCAACTGTACGCCGTCAGGCATGGGCGGCATTGGCGGCACTGCGTTTCCGGATCCGGTACTCCGCGGGCGCCGTTGGGCGTTCGACGCAGTTTATACGCCGATGGATACGCCGTTCCTGCTCGCCGCACGCGCCGCCGGCTTGTCAATCATGGGCGGCTACGAGCTTCTGCTGTATCAAGGCGTGGCGTGTTTTCGCATTTTTACCGGCCGCGAGATCGATGCGGCCGAGTTGCGCCGTGCGCTGGCCAAATCTGATCCCGGATTGGAACGCTGCTGAAGTCGTCAGATCGCGTTCAACGTTTCGATGAATCTTTGTTTGATCGCATGTCCGTCGCGCAGCGGCAGCACGCGCGGCGCTTCTTCGTCGCTGATGCGAGCGTTGATGAGGATGGGGCCTTCGCCGAAGTGAAGCAGCTTGCGCACCGCGGCGACCTGTTCGAGGCGCGAAACCGCGCGCGCCTGTTTGAAGCGGCAGGCGAGCGCCGTGGCGACGAGATCGATACCGGATTGCGTGTGGCTCGCCTGCATTCCGGTTTCGCCGTAATGGGCATTGTCGAGCACGACGATCGCCAAATTGTTCGACTGCTTGACGCCGATTGTGGCGAGACTGCCCAGTCCCATCAGCATGTCGCCGTCGCCGGTGAGCACGGCGACACGCTTGTCCGGCCGCGCCAGCGCCAGCCCGAGCCCGATCATGGCGGTACCGCCCATCGCGCCCCACAGATAGAAATTCAGTGAATGATCGCCCGCGGCGGCGACGTCATAGGTTGCCGAGCCAAGCCCGCTGACAACGAGCAGATCGCCGCGGTCGATGAGAAGCCGGCGGACGAATTCGCGCCGGTCGAGCATCAGCGCACCCATTGCTTGCGGCCGATTAGCCGCTGCGACAGCAGAATGGCGACCTGCAGATTGCCGTCGAACGCCATGTCGCAGCCGGCGCCGACGATGTCGTCAATGTCGTCTGCGCTTTCGACGCTGTAAACGAGAAAGCCGGCAAGCCGCAGCACGTCGGCCGTGATCGCACCCATCGGCACCTGCCATTGGTTGAATTCGCCGAATTCGCCACGCATGGTCACCAGAACGACGCAAGGAAAGCCGCAGTTGCGGAGAAGCGAAAACATGTTAATGCAGTTGCCCACTCCGCTCGACTGCATCAACAAAGCCGCACGCTGGCCGCCGAGCGCCGCGCCGGCGACGAGGCCGACGCCTTCCTCTTCGCTGGTCAACACCACGTCAGCGATATTGGCGTCGTCCTGGCAGAGTCTGATCAGCCGGCTGTGGCCGGCATCGGGCACGTAGCCGACCTGGCGGATACCGACGCGGCGGAAATGGGCAAAAATCGTATCCGGCCAAGACGTTTTAATGGTCGCTGGTGTGTGCAACTAAGATCTCCCCACGCGTATCGGCTTGTATCATGCATTGCTTGGCGGCGGCGCTGGGCGGCCGCGGATCATGTCGGCCGCCTTTTCGGCGATCATGATCACCGGCGCATTGATATTGCCGCCGACGAGATCAGGGAATACCGAGGCGTCAATCACACGCAGCGCCTCGACGCCGCGCACGCGCAGCTCCGGGTCGACGACGGATTCGCCGTCAGCGCCCATGCGGCAGGTGCCGGCCGGGTGATGC
Source organism: Xanthobacteraceae bacterium (assembly GCA_030037065.1). Lineage (GTDB taxonomy): Bacteria > Pseudomonadota > Alphaproteobacteria > Rhizobiales > Xanthobacteraceae > BOG-931. The sequence goes on along the minus strand of JASHRW010000049.1, from coordinate 920 downwards.
ACGGTGATCGCCGTTGCGCGGATATGAGCGTCGATCTCGGCGTCCGAAGTCATCGGCGTTACTTCCGCGCCGACAAACGGCGCGAGAGGACTCTGCCGGCCGACTTCGCGCACCATGCGCATGCCGGCGCGTAACACTTTGAGATCCTCCTCGACGGTCAGGAAGTTCTGAAAGATCCGTACCGGCGCGCGCGGGTCGGATGAGGCAAGCGCGACGCGACCGCGGCTTTGCGGCCGCAGCAATGCCGCCCGGCAGCCGAACGTGTCGGGAAAGGCCGGCAGGAAGGGCGGCAAGTACGGTTTTGCGGCCATCGATCCGGCATTGAACAGAAATTGTACGTCGGGGAGCGGGGCCGCTGGATCGGTCTTCAGAAACGCAAAGAGTCCGCCCGGCAGGTCGCTGGCGAAGCCCGTGCCGAACAGATACGCCTTGGCGAGCTCGCGGGTAATGCGATCGAGGCGCATCGCCTTGTGGAAACTTCCCGGGCTCTTGCGCGAGTAGATCAGTCCGGCTGAAATGTGATCCTGTAAATTCTTGCCGACGGCGGGCAGCGGTACTTTCACATCGATGCCGTAGGCGCGCAGTTCGGCCGGGTCGCCGATGCCTGAGAGCATCAGCAGTTGCGGCGAATTGATAACACCGCCGGCAAGGATCACTTCGCGCGCGGCATGGACTCGAACCGTCGCACGCTTCCGCGAAGAATATTCGACGCCCACCACCCGATTGCGCTCGATAAGTACGCGACTGACAAGCGCGCCGACTTCGATGCGAAGATTGGTCCGCGCCATCGCCGGCTTCAGATAAGCGAGCGCCGCGCTGCAGCGGCGGCCATTGCGAATCGTCGATTGCCAGCGGCTGAAGCCCTCCTGCTCGCGTCCATTATAGTCGCCGGTCCAGCGATAGCCGGCGGAAGCACCGGC
>JASHRW010000362.1 GCA_030037065.1 Xanthobacteraceae bacterium | reverse complement strand
CTTGCCGAGCACCATGCGACGCCGCTCAATATGGTGCCGGTGCCCGGCGTCTATATGGGCGCGCTTTCGCGGGCGACCAAACGCATGCGGTTGGGACCGCTCGTCTATCTGCTGCCGCTTTATTCGCCGCTGCGCCTGATCGAAGAAATCTGCATGCTCGATCATCTGAGCTATGGCCGGCTGGAGATCGGCATCGGTCGCGGCGTCTCGCCCTACGAGCTGAGGTACCACAAAGTGGAGCACCAGGATTCGCGCGATATTTTCATCGATGCGTTCCAATGCGTCAGCGCCGGGCTGGTGACCGACTCGCTCAGCTATAAAGGCGAGCATTACGAATACAAAGACGTACCCATCGCTTTGCGCCCTTTGCAGCAGCCGCATCCGCCGTTCTGGTACGCCTCATCCAACGAGATCGGTTCCGCCTGGGCTGGCGAGCATGGCCTGCATTACGTGACGCTCGGACCGACGCCGCTCGCCAAGGCCAATATCGCCGCCTACAAGAGCGCGCTGGCGAAGCGCGGCGGTGGCCCGGTGCAGCCCAAGTCGGAGTTTCCGGGCGGCGCCGTCATCGGCGTGCAGCGCCACATCTTCGTCGCCGACACCGACGCGGAAGCGCGCCGCTACGCCAAGCCGGCGATGGAGGTGCATCTTGAAAACATCAACTGGCTGCGCACCAAACACGGCCAGACCGGTTTGACGCAGCGATTGAACGTGGAACGGGGCGCGGATTTCGAGGCTTGCCTTATCGACGGCACCGCGATTGCCGGCTCGCCGGCGACCGTGCGGAGCGAAATCGACAAGCAGGTGAAAGAACTCGGGGTCAACTACCTGCTGACCTATCTGTTCCTCGGCACCATGTCGCTGGCCGATGCGCTGCGCTCGCTGCAGCTATTCAGCACCGAAATCATGCCGCATCTGGCGAAACTGTGATGGCAATTGCTTGCTCCGAGCGTGTGGGCTGACTAAAATAGCAAAATGAATGTGATTGTTGAAATTCCCGACGATTTTGCGCAGCGGCTCAAAGCCGCAGGCGGAGATCTTTCGCGCCGCGCGCTCGAGGCTCTAGCTGTCGAAGAATATAAGAGAGGTCGGCTCAGCAGGCCCGAGCTTCGCATTCTGCTCGGACTAGCAACACGCGCTGAGCTCGACGAATTTCTCGAAAAGCGTGAGGTCTTTGGTTCGTACACGCTTGCCGATCTGGAGCGAGACCGCGAAGACTTGCGGCGACTGGGATTTTGAATTCTATGCAGGTCGTTGTCGCCGACACCGGCCCGCTCAATTATCTGATACTGATTGGATTGATCGACCTATTGCCGAAATTATTCGGCACGATCATTGTGCCTGATGCGGTACGCGATGAGTTGAGCAGTCTGGGAACGCCGGCTGCAATACGTGTTTGGGTTGCGGACGTCCCGTCCTGGCTTGAGATCAGGCCAAATCCAATTCGTGAATATCGTGATGCCCCGTCAATCCTGGACCAAGGAGAACGTGCGGCGATTGCGCTCGCCATCGCCGCCCATGCCGACCTAATCATCATGGACGACCGCGATGGTGTGGCGTTTGCTCGCAGTCAAGGCTTTGCGGTTACCGGTACGCTCGGCGTGCTTGATCTTGCTGCGCGACGCGGGCTGATTGACCTCGTCGAGGCATTTACACGGCTGAAAGCCACGTCATTCCACTATCGCCAGGGTTTACTCGATTCTCTGCTCGCCAAACGGAAGGAAGATAAGTAGTGGAGAAATACATCAGGTAATAGCGCGACTACCCACCGTTATCCTGCCCCTGCTTTGCGTCCGCCCGCAGCGCGTCCGGGTGCGGCATGGCGATGACGTTGTAGCCGGAATCGACGAAGTGGATTTCGCCGGTAACTCCGCTTGAGAGGTCGGACAGAAGATAAAGCCCGGCGCCGCCCAGGTCGTCGAGCGTGACGCCGCGATGCAGCGGCGAGTGCCGCTGCTGGAATGCGAACATCGCTCGCGCGTCGCCGATGCCGGCGCCGGCGAGCGTGCGGATCGGCCCGGCCGAAATGGCATTGACCCGAATGCGGCCGCCGCCGAAGTCCACTGCAAGATACCGCACCGAGGCTTCCAATGCCGCCTTGGCGACGCCCATCGCATTGTAGTTGGGCATGGCCCGCAAGCCGCCATTATAGGTCAGCGTGAGCATAGCGCCGCCATTCGGCATCAAGGCGGCGGCGCGCTTGGCCACCTCGGTGAACGAGAAACAGGAAATCAACATGGTGCGCACAAAATTCTCGCGCGACGTGTCGGCATAACGACCGGCGAGCTGATTCTTGTCGGAAAAGGCGATGGCGTGGACCAAAAAATCAATTCCGCCCCACGCGCGGCTTAATTCGGCAAATACGGCATCGACCGAGCCGATGTCCTCGACGTCGCACGGCAACACCACATCGGCGCCGACCGAGGCGGCGAGCGGTTTGACGCGCCTGCCCAGCGCGTCGCCCTGATAGGTGAAGGCGAGCTTGGCTTCGTGCGCGGCGAGCGTTCGGGCGATGCCCCAGGCGATCGAGTGATCGTTAGCGACCCCCATGATCAGGCCGCGTTTGCCGTGCATCAGCGCCTGCATACATTGATTCCTGTGTCGTCATTCCGGGGCGGCCCAAAGGGCCGAGCCCGGAATCTATAGCCCCAGCATCGGGTGTTATGCTGCAGCACCGGGATTATGGATTCCGGCTCTCGCTGCCCTCGGCCGGAATGACGGAGGGACAAGTCACGCATCCACGTGCTTGAAAACGATGCAGGCGTTGGTGCCGCCGAAGCCAAACGAGTTGGAGAGCACGCAACTCAGCTTCATGTTATCCTGCCGCGCGCGCACAATGGGCATATCGGCAAACGCCGGATCGAGATTGTCGATATTGGCGCTTTCGCAGATGAAGCCGTTGTTCATCATCAGCAGCGAGTAGATCGCCTCGTGCACGCCGGTCGCGCCTTGAGAGTGACCGGCGAGTGATTTAGTCGCCGCGATCGGCGGGCATTTGTCACCGGAGCCGAACACCTCCCGGATCGCCTCGATCTCCTTGAGGTCGCCGATCGGCGTCGAGGTGGCGTGCGGATTAATGTAATCCACCGGTGGCTTCACGCCATTGAGTGCCATGCGCATGCAGCGCGCCGCACCTTCGCCGGACGGCGCCACCATGTCGGCGCCGTCGGATGTCGCGCCGTAACCGGCCAATTCCGCATAAATCCGCGCGCCACGCGCCTTGGCGTGCTCCAATTCCTCAAGCACCAGCACGCCGGCGCCCGCGGAGATGACAAAACCGTCGCGATCGGCATCGTAGGCGCGCGAGGCCTTGGCGGGCGTGTTGTTATATTTGGTCGATAGCGCGCCCATGGCGTCGAACAGCACCGTCAAGGTCCAATCCAGCTCCTCGCAGCCGCCGGCAAAGATCATGTCCTGCTTGCCATATTGAATGAGTTCATAGGCGTTGCCGATGCAGTGATTGGACGTGGCGCATGCGGACGAGATCGAATAGCTCACGCCTTTGATCTTGAACCAGGTGCCGAGCGTCGCCGAGGCGGTGGAACACATTGCCTTCGGCACGGCGAACGGCCCGACGCGTTTCGGCCCCTTGCTGCGCGTGGTGTCGGCGGCTTCGACAATGGCTCGCGTCGACGGCCCGCCTGACCCCATGACGATGCCGGTGCGTTCGTTGGAAACGTCGGATTGTTCGAGGCCGGAATCGCGGATCGCTTGCTCCATGGCGACGTGGTTCCAGGCGGCGCCGCCGCCCAGAAACCGCATGGCGCGACGATCGACCGCTTCGCTCGCGTCCAGCGTCGGTGCGCCGTGCACCTGACAGCGAAATCCGAGTTCGGCGTATTTGTCGGCGCGAACAATTCCCGACTTGGCTTCACGCAGTGAAGCCAGCACTTCCTGCGTGTTGTTGCCGATAGACGAGACAATGCCCATCCCGGTGACGACCACGCGCCTCATCTTCGCCTCGTCCGCCCTTATCCGCCAAACGCATCCCGTCAGGCGCGGCTAGTTTTTCGATTGAGCGCGATCGGCCCGAGAACCCCAATCCACTTTTCGGATCGCACTTTAGGCACCGCTCGCCTGTGGCGCTTCATTGTGAAACAGCCCGACTTTGAGATCGAGAGCCCGGTAGATAATGTTCCCGTCGGCAGAGAGCCAGCCGTCGGCAATGCCGAGCACGAGCTTCGAGCGCATCACGCGCTTGATATCGATGCCGTAGACGATGCTTTTCATCGTCGGCAGCACCTGCCCCGAAAACTTGATCTCGCCCATGCCAAGGGCGCGGCCTTTGCCTGCCGCTCCGATCCAGCCGAGAAAGAAGCCGAGCAATTGCCAGAGCGCGTCGAGACCGAGGCAGCCCGGCATCACCGGGTCGCCTTTGAAATGGCAAGGAAAGAACCAAAGATCGGGCTTGAGCTCGAGGACCGCTCGCACCAAGCCTTTGCCGTACTCGCCGCCTGCTTCCGCGATTTCGGAGATGCGGTCGAACATGAGCATCGGGGGCAGCGGCAATTGCGGACCCTCGGCAAACAGCTCGCCGCGGCCGCAAGCCAGGAGATCCTCGTATTCGAAATTCGAACGGCGTTCCTGCATCCGTGTCGTCTCGCCCCAGCCCAACCGGGTAGTTTCCGCTTCCCTAACATATGGGGAGAAAGCGGCAAAGCCGCATCCCGATAGTGCTCTCAGGCGGCAGGCCGGGAAACGGGCCGGATCAGTGGCAAGGTAGTTGCAGCCGCCGCCGGGCGGCGTATAATGATTTCACTTGCAACGATCTCGTTTGGCCCCCGCCCCGTACAGAGGCGAGGCTCCGTTTGGAGCAGCAATGACTCAGTCGCGTCCAGCCGCTTACGGCCCCGCTTTTTCATCGCGCACGCCGCCGGCGCACAGTGACCTCACCGGTTGTCCCTGGCACGACGTCAAATCGAAATTGCGCGAGGTGGGTTTGCGTCCTACGCGGCAGCGCATGGCGCTCGGTTGGATTCTGTTTGCCAAGGGCGATCGGCATGTGACGGCGGAAATGCTCTACGAGGAAGCCACCCACGCCAAGGTGCCGGTTTCGCTCGCCACCGTCTACAACACCCTGCACCAATTCACCGAGGTGGGTCTGTTGCGCCAAGTCGCGGTTGACGGCTCAAAGGCCTATTTCGACACCAATAATACGGCGCATCACCACTTCTTCGTGGAAGACGAGAACAATCTTTTTGATATTCCTGCGAGGGACGTGGTCGTCGGCAGGGCGCCAACTCCGCCCGAGGGCTATGAGATCGCTCGCATCGACGTTGTGGTGCGGCTGCGACGGAAGCGGGGCTGAAGCCCGTCATTCCGGCCGGGCGACGCGCACACGAGCCGGAATTCACAACAGAAATCGAAGAACAAGCGGTGACGTCAGAGCGCCGTCTTTGCGCGTCGTGATTATGGATTCCGAATTCGCGCCGCTGGCGCGCCCCGGAATGACGGATCACTCGATCTTTTCGTTCGGATAAACGCCCCAAAGGTCGTCCTGCTCGACCCAGCCGTCAAAATTCCTGCCGACCAGGTGGCACCACGTGCCAGTGCAGGTTTTGACTGTGCCGAGCACGCCAACCTCTAGTTTGGCCAGTACCGGGCTCTTGACGTTGGGCTCTTCATGCAGCGGCGCAAGGTCGGATTTTTCCTTCATTTGTATGGCGGCCATACGCTTGCTGGAGAGCAGCGAATGATAGACCCAGCCCTCCGATCCATCGGAGTCGCGAATCCGCCGCCAGTTCTCGAACTCGGCGGTGATTTCGACAGGCCAGCCGACGCGTGTGAAGATGAAGGAAACGTCGTGATCCTTGTCCGGTCCGCCGCGCACGTTGACCCGATCGGCCTTGATGCTGACGAAACGCGGTACCGGCAGGGCGTTGGTCGCGGCCTCGTTGCCGGCGTGGGTCGGCCCCACGCCGGAGGCCAATGTGAGCAGAGCCGCAAAGACGGCTCGGAGCCAAGCGATCATCCGCCTCCCATGCCGCAATGTGGCCGCGACATGCCCTATCGCTAGTTCGATACGTAGTACGACCGGGGAACTCCCGGCGCGCTTGGTGAGAACGCAGCCCATCTGCTAGAGAAAATTGATGAACCACCTCCCGGCCTTAAGTGTCGGTGAGCGGAGTTAAGGAGAACTGAACGCGCGGATGCGGCAAAGGCTCCCTGCCTGCGCGAGCGGGAAGGGGGAGGGTTCAGCGGCCGCCGTCGCAATCTCGCTTTCAGGCCCACTTGCAAGAGGCAGGCAATGGCACAGGGCAAGAAGCCGCTGGTTGTCGTCACCCGCCGGCTGCCGGACAGCGTCGAAATGCGCATGCGCGAACTGTTCGACGCGCGTCTGAATGCCGATGACACGCCGATGAGCCAGGGACAGTTGGTCGAAGCCGCCAAGGCCGCCGACGTGATTGTGCCGACGGTAACCGATCATATCGACCGTTCCGTGCTCAGCCAATCGGGCGACCGATTGAGGTTGATCGCCAATTTCGGCAACGGTGTCGACAATATCGATGTAGCGAGTGCCGTGCAGCGCGGCATCACCGTTACCAACACCCCCGGCGTTCTTACCGAGGACACCGCCGATATGACCATGGCGCTGATCCTCGCGGTGCCGCGGCGATTGGTCGAGGGCGCAAATGTGCTCGTCGGTGCGGCCGATTGGACCGGCTGGAGCCCGACCTGGATGCTCGGCCACCGCATCTGGGGCAAGCGGCTCGGTATCGTCGGCATGGGCCGCATCGGCCAAGCGGTGGCGCGGCGCGCCCAGGCGTTCGGCCTGAAAATCCACTATCACAACCGGCGCCGCGTGGCGCCGCGTATCGAGGAGGAACTGCACGCGACCTACTGGGAAAGCCTCGACCAGATGCTCATGCGCATGGACATCATTTCGGTCAATTGTCCGCATACTCCGGCGACCTACCACCTGCTCTCGGCGCGGCGGCTGAAGCTCATCCGACCCGAGGCCTATGTGGTCAACACCGCCCGCGGCGAAGTGATCGACGAAAATGCGCTGGCGCGGCTCATCGAATCCGATGAGGTCGCCGGCGCCGGCCTCGATGTGTTCGAACGTGAGCCTGCTGTCAGCCCGAAGCTGGTAAAACTCGCGAAAACCGGAAAGGTCGTGCTGCTGCCGCATCTCGGCTCGGCCACCCTCGAAGGTCGTGTCGACATGGGCGATAAAGTCATCGTCAACATCAAGACGTTCATGGATGGCCATCGCCCGCCCGATCGCGTCTTACCGTCGATGTTGTGAGCGTGTCGATTTCGATTCGCGCAATGTTGAATTGTCGCCGACGTTTGTTCGGGCGCTTTGCCTCGCTGGCGCTGATTGGGCTTTTGGCGCTGCCGGTTGCAGCGCTCGGTCAGGAACAGATTGGTCATGCCCAGCAAGCCATCGCGCACGACGGCATGGTGGTTGCGCAGGAGGGCACCGCGGCGCGCATCGGCGTTGATATTCTGCAAAGAGGCGGCAATGCGGTGGATGCCGCGGTTGCGGTCGGTTTTGCGTTGGCGGTGTCCTACCCGCGCGCCGGCAATCTCGGCGGCGGCGGCTTTATGGTGATACATCTCGCCGACGGGCGGAATACCGCGATTGACTACCGCGAGACCGCACCGCAGGCGATCACGGACAAATCGTTCCTCGATGCGAACGGTAATGCCGACCCGCAGAAATCGCGTAATTCGGCGCTTGCCATAGGCGTGCCCGGCACCGTCGCCGGTCTCGCTTTGGCCGAGGAGAAATACGGCTCCGGCCGCTTTACGTTGGCCGATCTGATTGCGCCGGCAGTCGCGCTCGCCCGCGACGGCATCGTTCTGACTGGACAAACGCTGGCGCCGGCGCCATTCGATCCATCGCGGCTTAGACGCTGGCCGTCCTCGGCGAAAATATTTTTCAAACCAGACGGCAGCGCCTTCGCTCCCGGCGACCGGCTAATACAAGCCGACCTGGCAAATTCGCTCGATGTCATAGCGAAGGGCGGACCGCAAGCCTTTTATCAGGGTCCTATCGCGCAGCGAATTGCGGCCGCCGTCCAAGCGGCCGGTGGCATCATGACGGCCGACGATCTGAAAATTTACCGCGCGATTGAGCGTACGCCGGTGCACGGCACCTATCGCGGCTACGATATCGTCTCGATGCCGCCACCATCCTCCGGCGGCATCGAACTCATTGAGATGCTTAACATTCTCGAAGGCTACGATCTCGCGCATGACGATCAGGCGCAGGAATTGTTCCTGATGATCGAGGCGATGAAACGCGCGTACGCGGATCGCGCACTCTATCTCGGCGATCCGGACGAAGTGCAAAATCCGGTCACGCGGCTGACGTCGAAGGATTACGCGGCGAAGTGGCGCGCCACCATCGATCCCGTGCGGGCGACGCCGGCGAGCGCGATCCACGCCGGCGGCATTATCGAGCCGGAAGGGCGCAACACCACGCATTTTTCCGTGGTCGATCGCTTTGGCAATGCCGTTGCCAATACCTACACGCTCAATTTCATTTACGGCCTTGGCATGGTCGCCGACGGCACCGGTATTCTGCTCAACAACGAACTCGATGATTTTGCCGCCAAGCCGGATTCGCCGAATGCCTTCGGACTGACCGGATACAAAGCCAATGCACCCGGACCCGGCAAGCGTCCGTTATCGTCGATGACACCGACGATCGTACTCAAAGACGGCAAGCCGTTCATCGTCACCGGGTCGCCCGGCGGCAGCCGCATTACCACCGCGGTGCTGCAAGTGATCGTCAACGTCATCGACCGCGGCATGGACATCGCCGACGCGGTGTCGGCGCCGCGTGTCCACGATCAGTGGGTGCCCGATCAGGTTTTTGCCGAGCCTGGGCTGCCGGAGAATGTCCTGACCGCCTTGCGGGCGCGCGGCGACAAGATCGTCCCGCAGCGGCCGTTCACCTCGGCAAATTCGATCATGATTACGCCGGGCGCCTTCGTCGGCGCCGCCGACCCGCGCGAGGGCGGCGCGCTGGCGGTTGGCTATTGATTGAATGCTGCTGGAACGCTTCTTTGGTTTTCTGCGGATTGCCGGCTACTGGAGCAAAAGCGGCCGGCGGTCCGCCCGTTTGACCGTTGACGACAATGCGACAATAACGAGTCCGCAGAGCGCGATCGGCGAAAACGCCACGATCGGCAACTGGGTGAAGTCCCACAACCAACCGACAAATACCGAAAGCGCCATGGCGCAGCTGTAGCTGATGGTGAACATGCCGGCGGTGCTGCGATGAACGTCGTCGGGGGTGCTGAGAATGGATGGCAGCGCCAATACCATAATCAGTGTCGGCGTCCCGACGAAGCCGAGCATGCCTGCCCAGAACACGATCCAGAGGCCCTTCGTGAGCATTATGGCGGCGACGCAGAAAAACGACAATGCGCCGGTCACCACGTAAGCCCACGGCCGGGTGACGAGCCGCTCGGCCAGCGGCAGCATCAGAAAGGATGCCGGCAATTGGCCGAAATTGAGCGCAGTGAGCGCGCTGCTGACCAGGTCCGGTCGTCCGGCAGCGGTGATGTAATCGGGTAGGAAAGCGTTGGTCGCGAAATAGATGGCGTTGATGCTGCCGAGAATGAGGCCGAGCCGCCAGATCAGCGGATCGCGCCAATCAGGCCACCAGCGCCGGTTCGGTATAATTCTGGCCGTCGCCGCCGCGCCGCGCGGCGCGCACATCGCGAACAGCAAGGTCGTGGCCAGAACCGGGACCGACCAGACCACGAAATCCAGCCGCCAACTGCCGTGAAGGAGCGGCAAGACCAGCGGGATGGTGAGACCGACCGGAATGACCTCGCCGACCAGAAGGCCATTTGTGTAGACCGACGTCGCGAACCCGATGCGTTGCGGAAACCAGGAGCGCACCAAGGGCGGCATGGCCGTTTGCACGATCGCGACACCGGCACCCATGGCGATCGTGGAAGCGTAGAGAAAGGCCGCGTCCCCGACCGCTCCACGCGCCGCCGACCCCACGGCATTGACCAGCAAGCCGACCAGCAACGCCGGCACCATCCCGAAGCGCGCGATGAGGAGCGCACCAGGGACTGCCGCGACCGCAAACAGCATCGGCGGCAGGCTCGACAGCCAGCCGATCCCCGTCTCGGAAAGGTGCAGGTCGGCGTGCAGGAGCGGCACCAATGGCGGTACTGCCAGGACCGTCAGCCGCAGGCAGGCGCCGACGAACCAGAGCAGGACGAAAAGCAATAGACGCTGGCCGGCCGGTTTCGCAGACATGATTTTTGACAAACGCCGGAGCCGGCCGCTGTTGCTCGCCCGTAATCGCGCCCGACCTTACACGATGCGCCGCCGGCGCGCCTTGCATAGCGCTATGCGCGGCCTCGGGCGAGCGAGGAGGTTCGCCACGCAAATGCCCGGCTTTCCAACCGGGCGAATACCCCGTGTTCGAGGAGCAGCATCAGTACAACGAACATCATGATCCAGGCCAGCGTCTGCTTGATATCGAATTGCTGGAACCAAAAGAAAAACATGTAACCGATGCCGAATTTGAGGCCGAAGGTCTCTGCCAGCGCCACGATTTTCCAACTCTGGCCGAACGCATAGCGGAAAGCCGAGAAGATATAGGGCATCAGTTGGGGAATATAGACGTTGCGCAAGAGCAGATAACGATTGGCCTTGAAGGTCACCGCCATCTCGATCAGCGATTTGTCCATCGCCTTTGTGCCCTCATACATATTGACAGACACATAGGGCGTGACCACTGCCATGACGGCGACCAACGCGCCGGCCTGGCTATAGCCGAACCACATGATGGCAACGAAGACCATGAGGATGGTCGGGGTCGTCAGCATCAGGGGAATCAATGCCAGCAGTGAGCGTTCGCACAGGCGATTGAGCCCCATAGCCAGGCCAATGCCGATGCCCGCCACCATGGATGCGGCGAAGGAAATGAAGATTCGCAGGAGCGTGATGCCAATATCGAACAGGGCCGATTCTCCTTCCGGACCCGGCGTCCGCAAGTCGGCGACGATCGTGCGCGCGATGACCCACGGTCCCGGCAGCACCTCCGGATCGTGCATCGCTGCGGATGCCGCCCACCACAGCAGCAGGAGCACGGCGATCGAGCTGGTGCGCAGAGCGATGTTTCTTAAGGCCGACGCCATCTAACCTTGCGCCTCCACGACGCTGAAGAAGTCGCGCACCAGAGTCTTTTCCAGATCGAGGATCGTCGAGTCTTCCGGCTTTCGCGGCCGCGGAATATCGATCGAGACCTGTTTGAAAATCCGCGCCGGCTTCGTGCTCATCATATAGATGCTGTCCGATAAGAAGACCGCTTCGGATAAATCATGGGTCACGAACAGGATCGTCGGCTTTGCACGCTGGAGAATCTCCATGAGATCGAAGCGCATCTTTCTCGCGGTGATGGCGTCGAGATGGCTGAACGGTTCATCCATCAGAAGAATATCGGGTTCGATGGCCAGCGCCCGCGCAATGGCGACACGCTGCTGCATCCCGCCCGATAGATTAAGCGGATAATTGCGCTCCTGACCGGCGAGACCGACCATTTCCAAGTTCTTGGCGACCAGCTCCCGCCATCTCGCCCGCGGTACCTTCTGCGCCTCGAGCACAAAATTGATATTGTTCTCGACGGTCAGCCAGTTGAGCAGGCGCGGGCTCTGAAAGACGTAGGCGATGCGCGGTTCCGCGGTGGCTCGGCCGCCCTTGGGATGAATGGTGACAGTCCCGCCATCATAGGACTCAATCCCGGCGATCACGTTGAGCAGCGTCGATTTCCCGCAACCGGACGGGCCGACGATGCTGACAAACTTGCCCTCGTCCACCGTCAGGCTGATATCGTGGAGAACGACGAAATTTTCGCCCAACCCCGGCAATGGAAATTTCTTTATCAGCTTGTCGATGGTAATGGCTGATGACGCCTTCGCGCCTTGGCTCATGGCATCTCCCGAAATGACACGCGGCGCCGGGCTGATACGTTCAGCGTCATCGGTACGATAAGCGGACATGTTCCGGGCCTGTTGATTAACGTCGAAAATCGAGCGTCGGCGGCGCTGCCGGCCTGATCGCGCCGCAAAACTCGAAAGTCACGCCGGCTGGTGGGTTAAGGCACGATGATTTTAGGTCAGGGTGATGACCTTGACGCGGCGCGCTTCCTCTCCCCTCCGGGGAGAGGTGAAGAAAAGCGCGCTCCGGCTCGAATGAATCCAACACCATCATGCTTTAGGTCGCAAATTGCGGCCTCCAGGCAAAGATGCGGCGCGACAGGCTGCGGAAGACGAGCAGATCGATCAAGACCATGATGATCATGAAGCTCACGCCCCAGGCAAGCATCATGTCCACCCGCGTCTCCTGGAACCAATAGGTCAGCCGCTGGCCGACGCCGCTGCCGACGCCGAAGGCCTCGGCCACCAGCGCAATCTTCCACGACAAAGAAAGCGATATCCGCAACGAGGAGAATATGTAGGGCATGAGCTGGGGAATGAGAACCTTGCGCAGCATCAGAAAACGATTGGCCTTATACACGGTGCCCATCTGGATCAGGCCGTTTTCGACCGCTTTGGTGCCTGTCCAAATATTCATCGCAACGTAAGGCACGACGATGAGCACGATGGTGAAAATCGGCGCGGTCTCCGAAAGGCCGAACCACAAGACTGAAAGAAACGCCCAGCAGACCGCGGGAAATGTCAGCAGGACCATGATCCAGCTGTCGAAGAAGATTTCGATGCTGCGCTTGAGTCCCATCACCAGGCCGATCGCCATTCCGGCCAGCATCGAAATGACAAAGCCTTCAAAGATTCGCGCCAGCGTCTGCCCGACCACCACATAGGACGCCGGATCGCTGTAGATCTCGATTATGCGCTTAACCAGGAGTGCCGGCCCGGGAAAAAAGATCGGGATAAAGGCCAGCGAGATCGCTTTCCAGACGATGATCGCGGCCACGAGCGTCAGCGCCCCCGGCAGCATACGGCGCACCGGATCGGGTAAGATCCCGCGCTTGGATTTTCTCAGCGGCAGCTTTCCGTGCAATCAGCTCTCCACAAACAGCGCATATTTGTCTTCGGCGGGTACTTTATCGAGGACCCCTCCCTTTTGACAGACGTCCAGGAACTTCCACTGCGCGTCGACCGCCTTGCGGCTCCAATCGGTCATGAACATGTTTTTGTGCGCCAGCCAATCCTTGTATTCGGCGACATCCCCCGGCTTGGTTACCCCGGCAATTGCGCCGTGATTCTTCACCGCGGTGTCGAGATTTTCCGGCTTCTCCAGCCATTCGAACGAAGCCGTGACCGCCGCGGCGAAGTTTTTCGCCCGCGCCTTGTCCTCGTCGACCCAGCTTTGCCACGCCACGATCGGTGCCGCCCACACGATCGGGTAGCCGGTCTTCTTCTCCCAGTATTCATTCGGGGAAAACAGGACGCGGATTTTATCGGTCTGCGCTTCGGCGGCAAGGTTAAGCGAAGAAATGTTCATCATGGCGTCGAGCTGTCCGTCTTCCAGCAATTTGGTCAACGCCGGCCCGGCGACCTGCTGCAGCTTCGTGTCCTTCACGAGATCGAGGTTGAAGCCGTCGATCAAGGCCGCCCTGACGCACTTGAACGAGCCGGCGCCGGTGGAGAAGGTGCCGAACCGCTTGCCGCGCAGGTCGGCCGGCGACTTGAGCGGCGAGTTCTTCGGCACGAGAATGTTTTGCACGACGGTGAGCCCGCCGCCGATGATCGCCCAGCCGACCCCCTCGTTGATCTTCTGGATAGCGTCGATGCCCGAATAGGTGGTGGCCATACAGGCCTTGCTGGGCAGCCCGGCGAGGAAGCCGGCAAATGGCCGCGGATCGATATCGATGTCGATGCCGTGTTGGGCGAACACTCCGGCGTCCTTTGCGCCCAGATAATTCAGGCAGAAGACGCTGTTCTGCGGGATGACGCACTTGACTTTCTGCAGCGCCGGGGCGGCACGCACCGTCGTCCGACTGCCTGCGGCAGCAGCGGTCAGCGTGCCGAGGCCGGCTTGTAAAAATGCTCTTCGCGTCCTCACGGCGTTCTCCCAATTGCTGATGGAAATTATTCGTATTTTGGACCGGGCCCGGGGAGATAAATATCCTAAAAATAGGTGGTTTCTGCGTGATTTCGTCGCGTAGCGGTGCGCATGTTGCAAGCGACCAAGCGCAATCGTTCTTGCGGCGCGCATCTTTCTTTCCCCTCCCCCCCGCAAGCGCCCCGCCTTCGCTCGCTGGGCGAGCTTCGGCGGGTTTGAGTCCGCCGAAGCGCGGAGCGCGAAGGCGGAAGCGAGTGGCGGGGAGGGGTTAGGGGTGGGGGCAATTTCTTTAGTCGCAACGAAAGTCTCCGGGTCATTCCCCCCACCCTGGCTCATATCGCTGACGCGATATTCGCCATCCCTCCCCGCCATTCGCCGCGCGAATGGGGGGAGGGTGAAGAACAAAGCAATCTCGTTCTCGCGGCGCGCATCGCTTCCTTCTCCCCGCCGTGCGGGGAGAAGGTGGCGAGCGGCAATGCCGCGAGCCGGATGAGGGGGGCGTCGCGGCACATTTCAGCCTCGCGGCCCTGCATTGCGTCGGTGCCCCCTCACCCGAATTGCTTCGCTTGCGCTCGCAATCCGACCTCTCCTCCGCCTTCGCGCTCCGCGCTTCGGCGGACCCAAACCCGCCGAAGCTCGCCCAGCGAGCGGAGGCGGGCCGCACGCAGGTGAAAATAGACTCTCGTTCTCGCGGCGCGATTTTTGATTCGCGCCCCGAGGTCTGCCCAAACTTTTCATCCCCCACCAATAAAGAAGGGAGGCGGAGCGCCGGAAGGCGCGTCGTCAAGAGCCGCGCCACACCAACAGGCGTTACCGTCTGCTGATGCTGCGGGCGCGGCGCGCGCCACACTCTCAGATGTTGCCACCTGAAGGTGCTTCGGGCGCGCTCGCCTTTCGGCGCTCCGTCGCGGCTCTTGTCGCAGGGCGAACGCTGACGACTCGGTCCAGGCCGCGCTTCGCGCGATGCAGTCCGAAGGCGTTACCTTCGCCTTTGCAGCGCGCTTAAGCCAAACACCTGGCTCGCCGGTCGTAATGCCGGCGGGGACGATGCCCGGACCGCCCGGGAGCGGCGTGCGAGGCCGCCCGCGGGAACCGCACTCGCTCCACCTTTCGGATCGCATCCGGAATGTGCCCTTCAGCGAGCGAGATGATTTCTTTTTAGTTCGCCGCGCGGCGCGATTTCAAATGATTCGGAAAACCACACCTATCCCCCTGAAGGGACGCAAATATTTTTTTGCTGTTTGTTTGATTCGCGGCGCCACAAGTGTGGCAGAGG
>JASHRW010000361.1 GCA_030037065.1 Xanthobacteraceae bacterium | reverse complement strand
TACTCTTACGGCGACGAATATCTGGACTACTTCCTGCAGAACGGCGGCTGCCGCTGCACGGCTTGCCGCAAGAAACGCGCCGCCCGCCGGAGAAGGCAAAGGGAGGCGCGCAAAAGGCGGCAAACGCGCGAGCGGCGCAAGGGAGTTTAGGTTGCGGATTTCGGCCGCAGACAAGCCCGTTATTCGTCGCGCTTGCCGGCTTCTTCGCGATGCTCGCGTGTCCATTGCGCGGCTATGAAGCCGAGCAACACCACCGGCAGGATGCGCTGCCAGCCGAGCGAGCGGCCGATCTGCAGGGCAGATGCAAGAATCTTCGGGTCGAGCAACCACGAGCCGGCATGGGCGCGCGCTGCGCGTTCGAGAATGGCGCGCTCCTTCGCCCGCCGCCGCGTCAGCGCCGCAACCATAGCGGCAAATGCGGCAACCAAAATGAAGAAGCCGGCCACGATCAGGCCGGCGAAAATGCTGCCGAACAGGGTGTCGAGCCAAGCGTAGGCTGCAACGCAAAGGAACGCGAACGCCGTCGCAGCGGCAATTGTCGCCAACGTGAGCCAGACGAAGACGGCGGGCGTGGCGCCGGTCTTCGATTGGACCGCAAGCGTCACTTCGCGCATCAAGCTCTTAAGCATGGGAGCCTCGCGATGCGCTTAAGTGCGCCGGACTAGCGTCGCCACGTGGCCCCAAAGAAGAAGCCGAGGGCGGCGGCGATGGCCAATGTGGTGTAGGGCCGCTCCTTGATCGATTCGTCGATCGCATCGACGAAATGATCGGATACTTCGCGCACGGCGCCGACTGCCTCCTGTCCTTTGGCCTGAGCATCGGAGACGACGTCGTCGACGCTGGTCTTGGCGCGCCGCCATGCGGCATTGCCCTTGTTGGAAAGGATATCGGCGACTTGTTCGGCAAGCCGTGCGAAGTCGTCGCGCAGCGCCTGCAAGTCCTTCTGAATATTGCCCGACGCCGCGGCAGCGGCGTCGCCGGCCTCGCGCGCGCCTTCGCGCACCTCTTTCAGGGTTTCGCGAGCGCTTTGCGAAGGATTTGAAGCACTCATGCCAATTCTCCGTAAAACCGCCGCCGCGCTGCCCCGACAATCAGGCAAGGGCCAGAAAGTTCCATTGACCAATATCAATAGACGATCAGGGCAGGTCAATCCGGCAGTTTCACCTCGTCGTGCGGAAACAAATGGCTGAAGACCACGAGGCCGACGATGGATCGCGGCACAGCAAGAGCCGCCCTGTTCAGCCCCGTCCCAATCCCGAATGCCAGAGCGGGCGCTTACCACAAAATGGTTGAACATAATCCGCCGGCACCTTGGTCGGGTTGATGAAATCGCTTTGCGCTGTGGCAAGCCCTTGTTAGAAGGCGGCGCATGAACGAAACGCCGACCAAAGCGCGCAATTACAGCGAGACGCTGTTTCTGCCCAAGACCGACTTTCCGATGCGCGCCGGGTTGCCGCAGCGCGAGCCGGAAATCTTGGCGCGCTGGACCAAGCTCGACCTCTACGGGCGATTGCGGGCGGCCGGCAAGGGGCGGACAAAATTCGTGCTGCACGACGGCCCGCCCTACGCCAACGGCAACATCCATATCGGGCACGCGCTCAACAAGATCCTCAAGGACGTGGTGTCGCGCAGCCAGCAGATGCTCGGCTTCGATTCGAACTACGTGCCGGGCTGGGACTGCCACGGTCTGCCGATTGAATGGAAGATCGAGGAGGAGAATTATCGCTCCAAAGGCAAGGCCAAGCCGGATTTATCGACGCCGGCGGCTTTGGTGGAATTCCGCAAAGAATGCCGTGCATTCGCCGAGTACTGGATCAAGGTGCAGCGCGAGGAATTCGAGCGGCTCGGCGTGGTCGGCGACTGGGCGCACCCTTACACCACGATGGCGCACGCCGCCGAGGCGCAGATCGCGCGCGAACTGATGAAGTTCGTCGCCAACGGCACGCTCTATCGCGGCTCAAAGCCGGTGATGTGGTCGGTGGTGGAGAAGACCGCACTCGCCGAGGCCGAGGTGGAGTACGAGGATTATGTCTCGGATCAGGTGTGGGTGAAGTTTCCAATTCGTCAGGCAAGTACCGGCACACATACAAGAAGCGGAGCTGCACGCGCGGAAGCGTTTGCCGATAAGCTTCTCGGAGCATCAATACTAATTTGGACGACAACACCCTGGACAATTCCAGGGAACCGCGCGATCGCGTTTTCATCCAAAATAAAATATGGACTTTACGAAGTGACCGAAGCGCCAGCCGGCAATTGGGCTAAGGTTGGCGAGCTCTTCGTCGTTGCTGACAACCTCGCTGAAGAGGTTCGCAAAGCTGCAAAAATCGATTCGCTAAAACGCCTGGATTCAGTGAGCGATGAGATTCTGGAATATTCTGACGCAACTCACCCGTTTGCAAAAATGAACTCGTTCTATGATTTTCGTGTTCCCCTGCTTGCAGGTGAGCATGTGACCGAAGATACGGGTACAGGGTTCGTTCACACCGCACCCGGTCATGGTCGAGAAGATTTCGATGTTTGGACGGAAAACGCACAAAAACTTTCTCGATGGGGCATCAACACGACGATTCCCTACACCGTCGACGCCGACGGCCGCTTCACCGATCAGGCACCCGGCTTCACCGGCAAGCGCGTGCTCACCGAGACCGGCGAAAAGGGCGACGCCAACGAAGCGGTGATCAAGGCTTTGATCGACGCCGGCATGCTGATCGCGCGCGGTAGGCTCAAGCATCAATACCCGCATTCGTGGCGCTCAAAGAAGCCGGTGATCTATCGCAACACGCCGCAATGGTTCATCGCGATGGATAAGCCGATGGCCGCCCCCTTTTCACCCCTCCCCAGTGGGGAGAGGTCGCGAGCGCAGCGAGCGGGTGAGGGGGCGCTGAACTTAAGGCCGGTCCCCCGTCACGCGACGCCTTCGGCGTCGACCTCTCTCCAACGGGGAGAGGTGAGGGGAGAGACACTTCGCGAGCTGGCAATGGCCGCGATCCAGGCGACGCGCTGGGTGCCGGAACAGGGCGAGAAACGCATCGCCGGAATGATCGAGTCGCGTCCCGATTGGGTGATCTCGCGCCAGCGCGCCTGGGGCGTGCCGATCACGGTGTTCATCAAGGAGAAGCCGGACGGTTCGGTCGACATTCTCGACGATCCCGAAGTGAATGTCCGCATCATCGAGGCATTCGAGGTGGAAGGGGCGGATGCCTGGTATGCACCGGGCGCGCAGGAGCGCTTTTTGGGCAAGCGCGCCAACGACGGGTGGCAAAAGGTCGATGACATTCTCGACGTCTGGTTCGATTCAGGCTCGACGCACGCCTTCGTGCTGGAAGACGCGGAGCATTTTCCCGGCCTCGCCGGCATCAAGCGCAAGGCCGACGGCGGGCCCGACACGGTGATGTATCTCGAAGGCTCCGACCAGCATCGCGGCTGGTTTCAGTCTTCGCTTCTGGAAAGCTGCGGCACGCGCGGCCACGCGCCGTTCGACGTGGTGCTCACCCACGGTTTTGTGCTCGACGAGCACGGGCGCAAAATGTCGAAGTCGCTCGGCAACGTCACCGCGCCGCAGGACGTGATCAAGGAATCCGGCGCCGACATTTTGCGCATGTGGGTATGCGCCGCCGATTATGCGGACGATCTGCGCATCGGGCCTGAAATTCTCAAGACTACCGTCGACACTTACCGCAAGCTGCGCAACACCCTGCGCTGGATGCTCGGCAATCTCGCACATTTTCACGCCACCGAGCGTGTCGCCGCCGACAAAATGCCGGAACTTGAGCGGCTGATGCTGCATCGGCTCGCCGAACTCGATCAGCTCGTCCGCAGCGCCTATGCGGATTTCGATTACAAGCGCATCTTCGCCGCGCTGAACGCCTTCATGACGTCCGATCTGTCGGCGTTCTATTTCGATATTCGCAAGGACGCGCTCTACTGCGATCCGTATTCGTCGGCCACGCGAAAGGCCTGCCTCACGGTGCTCGATCATTTGTTCCGCTGCATGGTGATCTGGCTCGCGCCCATGCTCTGCTTCACCGCCGAGGAGGCTTGGCTCGCGCGCGATCCCGCCGCAACGTCGGTGCATCTTGAACAGTTTCCCGAGGTACCGGCCTCCTGGCGTGACGATACGCTGGCCGAGAAGTGGCGCAAGCTGCGCGATCTGCGCCGCGTGGTGACCGGCGCGCTCGAACTTGAGCGGGCGGCCAAGCACATCGGCTCCTCGCTCGAAGCCGCGCCGCTGATCTACGCGGCCGATGCCGATCTGTTTGCTGCGGCGGTGGATGCCGATCTCGCCGAATTGTGCATCACCTCTTCTGCGACGCTGGTGGAAAGCGAGGGGCCGGCTTCGGCGTTCCGACTCGATGACGTGCGCGGCGTCGCTGTCGAGCCGCGGCTCGCCCAGGGGCGCAAATGCGCCCGCTCATGGAAAATCACTGAAGCCGTCGGCCTCGACCCGCAATTCCCCGACGTGACCCCGCGCGATGCCCAGGCGCTGCGCGAATGGGAAGCCATGCACAAGGCGGCGGAGTAGGGGGACATGACCGACGCGGCGCCGGCCAAGGCCGCTCGCCCCTACCTATGGGGGTCATTGAGTGCGTTCGGACTCTTTGTCGCGGCCGTCACCTGCCTCATCGACCAGGCGGCGAAGTTTTGGCTCCTGCTGGACATGCATCTCAACAGCCACGTGCCGGTCGTGCTGACGCCCTTTGCCGAGTTGGTGCTGACCTGGAATACCGGCATCAGCTATGGGCTCTTTCCACAAAATGGGCCGATCGGACCGTGGGCGCTGCTCGCGTTCAAGATCGCGGCCGTGGTGTTTCTGTGGGTCTGGCTGTCGCGGGCGCCGTCGCGGCTAACCGGCTTGGCGCTCGGCTTTATCATCGGCGGGGCAGTCGGCAATGCCATCGACCGTCTGCATTGGCCAGGGGTCATGGATTTCGTGCTGCTGCACGTAGAAACCGCCGCTTTCAGCTTTCGCTGGTACGTATTCAACCTCGCCGACGTAGCCATCGTTGCCGGCGTTGTCGGTCTCTTATATGATTCCTTGCGCCAGGGGGGTGCCGTAAAAGCGCCCTGATCGGCTATATAAAGGCCTGCTGGGGTATTCTTTGAGGGCTAAAGCCCTCGGGATGCGTGCCGCACCGGCACCTCGGGTGAGGGTATGCCGCAAGTTAAGATCGAAGCCTGCAAGCTCGCTCGGACCGCGCCGCTGCTGCGTGTTGCGCGCGGCGTTGCGCTGACGGCCATAGTCATTTGCGCCGGCACGGCCATGGCGCGCGCCGGCGACGATACGATGAGTACCGGCACTTCGTTCTACGACAAGTTCCTGCAAATAATCGGCGTCGAGGGCGGGTCTGACATCCAATACAGCGAACGCTCGCCGCTGGTGGTACCGCCGACGCGCGATTTGCCGCCGCCGATGGCGGACCAGCCGCCGGTGGTACCGGATTGGCCCAAGGATCCGGACATACAGCGTCAGAAGCGAGCCAAGGCCAAGGAAAAGCCGAAACCCCACCCGGATTACGTGATCGATTCCTCGCGGGTACTCAGTCCCGCCGCACTCAATGTGCCCGGACCGATACCGGCGTCCACCGGCAGCCGTCCGGCAAATGCCGATCCTGAGGCGCAACAGACCAGTCCCGCCATCACTCAGCCCGGCAAGAAGAGTCTTTTCAGCAGCCTCGATTTTTTGAATCCTAACAAGACGGAATACGCGACATTCACTGGAGAGCCCGAGCGGGCCAGCCTCACGGACCCGCCGCCTGGCTATCTCACACCGTCGCCGGATCAGCCCTATGGCGTCGGCCCGGAGCACAAGAAATATAAGGTGCCGACTGTCGCCGACCGTATGACACCAACCGGCGGCACTGCGGACGGCAACTAAGGTTCTGCCTGCCAACGAGTGTCGGATGTTCTTTGGAGTGGGGCGCGCTTTAGCTCGAACCTGCGGAGGCTTTGTCTTGTCCGATAGCTACCGGTCCAAAATGCCGTCGCGAACAGCGTTGTTGCTTGTGCTTGCCGTTGTCGGCGGCGCCGCCGGCGTTGCGTCTGCCAACGCCGAGGCGCCGGTGACCGACTTTAAGCTTTCTAACGGACTTGAAGTCGTGGTGTTGCCCGATCATCGCGCTCCCGTAGTGACCCACATGATTTGGTACAAGGTCGGCGCCGCCGACGAAACGCCCGGCAAATCCGGCCTCGCGCACTACCTCGAACACCTGATGTTCAAGGGCACCACGAAGAATCCGGGCAACACCTTCACGCAGGCCGTTTCCGCGATCGGCGGCGAGCAAAACGCCTTCACTTCCAGCGACTATACCGGCTTCTACGAGCGTGTGCCGTGCGATCATCTCAAGGAGATGATGTCGTTCGAAGCCGACCGCATGACCGGCCTCGTGCTCAGCGACGCGGTGGCGCGACCCGAACTGCAGGTCGTGCTCGAAGAGCTGAACATGCGTGTTGCCAACAATCCGGGC
>JASHRW010000360.1 GCA_030037065.1 Xanthobacteraceae bacterium | reverse complement strand
CACAAGCGGGCCCGCGCGAAGTAAAATTGCCATGCGCCGGTCTTCATCTCGCCACCCTTGGCTCGCCAACTCCGCTGCCGTCATGCTAAGTGACGGCGCGCGCGCTGGCGCCGAATTTCGGGAACGGGGGAACATCCAATGCGAATGCTCGCTTATCTGCTGGCTATCGTCTGCGTTATCTTTGCGGTGATGTATTACACGATGCAGGCCGGCCAATTGCCGACGTTCATGCCCGGCTACACGGCGGGCTCGACGCATGTTCATCACACTCATGCACTTGCGGCGGCTGTGGCGGCCGTCGTCCTGTTCGTGCTCGGCTGGTTTTTCGGCCGCCCGCGGCGCACCGCGTAGAACGGCACCCGTTCGCCGTCGCCCTCAGCCGGTACCGCGGCCGAGCTTGCGCTGCACGCGTTCGTCGAACCGCGCCACGCTGACGACCACGCGCTGATGGGTGCCGCCACCGATCGGCTCGAACTCATCGCGGGCTTCGACCCGGAAGGTGATCGTGCGGCCTTCGACACGCACAACTTCAGCGCTGGCGGTCACCCGCAGGCCGACTGGCGTCGCTGCCGTGTGGCTCACGTCGAGGTGAATGCCGAGGCTTTGATGGCCGGCCGGCAGCAAGTGCTCGACTGCCGCCAGCGCTGCAGCTTCGATCACGTTGATCATCACTGGCGTGGCCAGCACCGCTATCCGGCCGGAGCCCACAAACGGCGCGGTATGTTCGGGCTCGACGACAAGGTCGGAGGTTCCGCGAAGCCTTGGCCTAACGCGGTCCAGGACGGGGTTTATTCTTTGAATCGGGGACATGGCGATCCGGTGGCTGGGTTCGGGAATCATGTCATAACCGCCACACACTCGGTTGTCGCCATTTTCGCGAAGTTCCGCTGCCGGTGCGCGGAAATTCGATGATCGGCTGTTCCGCAACGAAGCCCCTGGATGCTAAAATTGTCGCTCTGTCAGTGAGGAGACCCGCGATGCATCGATTTGCTCTCATGACCGCAATCTTATTCGTCCTTGGCACGATTGCGCTGCCAGGCGCGCCGGCGCTTGCCATCACCGCGAAGCAGAAGATGGAAACTTGCAAGTTCGGCGCAGATCATCCCAACGGCGGTGGCCCGAAGCTCGCTGGCAAGGAGCGCCAGCGCTTTATCGAACGATGCATGTCGAATAAAAACGACCCGCGCGGCACACCGAATGGTTAGAACGGCCCGATCGTGGCTGCAGTCCCAGTCGTGAGTAATCGATTGCAATAGGCGTAGGGCTGTCAAAGCCCGGGCGCAGGAAAGGGGGGAGGGATGGCGAGCACACAAACGCAAGGGCGCCCGGCCACGCATTTCCGGCGCGGCTGGATTTACGCGCTTCTCTTGGCGTTGGTCACGATCAACTACATGGACCGGTCGGCGCTGGCCATCGTTGCGCAGGCAATAAGAACCGAATTCAAGCTCTCGCCGGTCGAGATGGGTTATCTGTTCTCCTCGTTCCTGTGGACGTATGCACTATGCATCTTGCCCGTCGGCATCCTGCTGGATCGCTTCTTGGCGAGGAACATCAATTCCATCGGCATCGCGCTGTGGTCGCTCGTCATGGCGGCGACCGCCGCTGTAGGCAGCTTTACAGGCCTGATGGTGACCCGCCTCCTTATGGGGGCCGGCGAAGCGACCTCGATTCCGTCTAGCGGCCGCATCGTGCGCGAATGGATGCCGGCACAGGAACGCGGCGTTGCCAACGTGGTCTGGAGCGCCGGCAGTTTCGTCGGCCCGGCCATCGGCGCGGTGATCACCGCTTCGATCGCCAGCGCTTTTGGCTGGCGCGCGGCCTTCGTTGGGCTCGGCGTACTCGGCTTTATCTGGCTTATTTGCAATCTGATCTGGTTCGACCGGCCGGAGAAGGTCAGTTGGCTGACCGAAGATGAACGCCACAAGATCTTGACGGAGCGTTCCGCCGGTTCGCCGGACGAGATTGCCATTCATGGCCGTGCCGGCGTGGTGCTCGAGTTGTTGCGGTCACCGTCGATGTGGGGTGCGATGATCGCGCAAGCCGCCGGCGTCTACACGCTGTACCTGCTTTTGTTCTGGCTGCCGAGCTACCTGCAGCAGACCAAGCACCTGACCATCATGAAGACCGGCCTGTACACGGCAGTGCCGTGGGCGATTGCGGTGCCCGTCAGCATCCTCATTGGCATCCTGAGCGACCGCTTGCTCCGGACGCCTACGCTGCTCGCCGGCGGCCGCCGCGCCATCGTCATCGTCTGCGTGCTGTTGTCGGCCGTGATCGTATTCGTGCCGTTCACCGACAACACCAGCCTGATCCTGGCGCTGTTCGCACTGTCGCTCTCCGGCATCAATGCCGCGATCTCGCTCAATCTCACCTTGGTCACCGACCTGGTCCACCGCGCTCGCGACGTCGGCAAAGCGATCAGCCTGACCATCCTGAGCGGTAACCTTTGCGGCCTGCTGGCGCCGATCATCACCGGCTATGTGGTGGCTGCCCTGCATTCCTACGATTGGGCGCTTTGGATCGCCGGTATCCTTCTCGTCATCGGTGCGATCGCGCTCGCCACCATGACGCGCGCGGTGATCTTGAAGGCCGAAGCGGGGTCGTGAGGTGGGTTGAGCGTGCCAAGGCGCGCCGGTAGAGTGGCAAAACCGCCGCGTTTCTCCACGCTCGACCCGTTCCATTCTAAAGGAAAAGCCGCATGACCACCGCGACCCTCGAAGCCAAGACCACGGCATTCGACGTGAACGACGTCGAATATCTGCGCCACGGGCGAAAGCCGCTGCTGGCGCGCGTCTACAAGCCGCGCGGGACGGGGCCATTTCCGGCTTTGGTCGAGTGCCATGGCGGTGCCTGGTGCATGAGCGACCGGCTCACCGAGCATCTGCGCCATGAATACATGGCCTCTCATGGCATCGTATCGATTGCGCTCGATTTTCGTTCCGGCAACGAGGACCCGTATCCCGCATCGGTACAGGACATCAATTACGCGGTGCGCTGGGCGAAGCACAACGCCAGCGAACTGAAGACCCGGCCCGACCTGATCGGCATATCCGGTCAATCGAGCGGCGGCCACCTGGCAATGCTCGTCGCTATGCGCCCGCGCGATCCGCGCTATTGCGCGATCGCGCTGCCGGCCGATGCCGCACAGGACGCCAGCGTGCGCTGCGTGGTGATGTCATGGCCGGTGATCAACCCGCTGTCGCGGTATCGTCACGCCAAACGCGCGCTGGCGAGCGGCGGAGATTGGGCGAAGGGTATCATCGGTCGACACGATTCCTATTGGCGCAACGAGGCCAACATGGAAGAGGGAAATCCGGTTCTGGCGCTTGAGCGCGGCGAGAAGGTCAGCCTGCCGCCAGCCGTATGGTATCAGGGCCGCGGCGACGTCGTGCACGATTACAAGGATCCCGAGTCGGATTTTCCCGGTAACGAGCCGCAGCGGTTTTGCGCCAATTACAAAAAAGCCGGCGGCGAGATCGCGCTCGAATATATCGATATGGACCGCCATACCGGCCATTCACCCGACCTGAGCAAGTCCGGCGATATGTTCGCGCGCATGGTCGATTTCGTCGGCCGGCATATAAAGGCGTAGCCGGTTCGATTGGTGCACGTGTCTGCGAGGGCCGCCGCAACGAAGCAATCCAACTTCAGTGGATTGCCTCGCTGTACCCCGCAACACCG
This sequence comes from Xanthobacteraceae bacterium, assembly GCA_030037065.1. Taxonomy (GTDB): domain Bacteria; phylum Pseudomonadota; class Alphaproteobacteria; order Rhizobiales; family Xanthobacteraceae; genus BOG-931. Next base: position 6,965 of record JASHRW010000360.1, on the reverse strand, counting down.
GGAACGCCGCCGAGGGCTGATGCGGGCATCGTGGCGTAAGCTTGTGCCTGATTTCATGGAGTAATCCGATGAGCGATTGCCTGCATTGCGACATCAACGAACTCGTCCGCGAGCGCATCGAGGGCCAGGAAAGCGTGGACCTTGCCGACATGGTGGCGCGAATCTCGGAAAGCCTGGCTGAAACCATCATGCTTGGACCGAAGGAGCAGTGGGCCGCGTTGATGGCGGAAGCTGTTCGTCACCTCGGGCAGGTCGTCATTGAGGAAATCGAGGGCGTCGAGAGCACCACGGCGCATTAAGGTCGCAGCGCGGCGAGATTGTCATCATGCAGCAGCAAACGGCCTCTTCCGACGATCTTCTGTTCGAGTTGCGCGGCGGCATCGGCAAGATCACGTTCAATCGTCCGCAAGCGCGTAACGCGTTCACTTTCGCGATGTACGAACGCTTGGCGCAGATTTGCCAGCAGGCGAACGGCGACCATTCCATCAAGGTGCTGGTGCTGCAGGGCGCCGGCGATAAGGCCTTTGCCTCGGGCACCGACATCAACCAGTTCCGCGCCTTCAAAGGTCCGCAGGACGCGCTCGAATACGAGGCTCGGATCGACCGGGTGCAGACCGCGCTCGAGCAATGCCGTGTACCCACCATCGCTGCGATCAGCGGCGCCTGTACCGGCGGCGGGGGCGCAATCGCCTGTTGCTGCGATCTGCGCATCGGCACCAAGACGACGCGGATCGGCTTTCCGATCGCCCGCACTCTCGGCAATTGCCTGTCGATGGCGAGTATCAGCCGGCTCACCGCCTTGATCGGGCCGGCCCGCGTCAAAGACCTGATTTTCACCGCCCGGCTGATCGGCGCCGATGAGGCGCACAATGTCGGTCTCCTCAACGAGGTGGTCGGCGATCTGCCGGCGCTGCAGAAGCGTGCCGACGAGCTTGCCGCGACGGTCGCCGGCAACGCCCCGCTTACGCTCGCCGCCACCAAACAAGCGCTCGCCCGGCTGATGCGGCGGCTTACCCGCGAGGAGGGCGAGGACCTCATCCTCATGTGCTACATGAGCCGCGATTTCCGCGAAGGCATGGACGCCTTCCTCAACAAGCGTCCGCCGAACTGGACGGGAGAGTAAAGGGCTCGCCGCGCCGATCACCGCGCACGCTGGTAGGCGGCCAGCGCGGTGCCGAACGCTTCGAATATTTTCCGATTGACCGGATTGCGGCTGGCCTCGTGTTCGGCATGCCATTGCACGCCAAGCGCAAAGCCCGGCGCGTCGGCAACACGGATGGCCTCGATCGTGCCGTCTTCGGCCACGCCTTCCACCACGATGCGCTTGCCGGGCTCGAGGATGCCTTGGCCGTGCAGCGAATTAACCCGGATCGTCGCGCAGCCGAGCAGTTTTGCGAACACGCCGCCCGGGGTGAGGGTGATGTCGTGACGGTCGGCGAAGATGACGGCGAGATCGGGGTGCGGTTCGCCGTTCGCCAGCCGCGGCATGCGATGGTTCATGCGCCCGGGCAATTCGCGGATTTCCGGATGCAGTGAGCCGCCGAAAGCAACGTTCATTTCCTGGAAGCCGCGGCAGATGCCCAAAAGCGGCACGCCGCGCGTGACGCAAAGCCTGATCAGTCCGAGCGCCAGCGCGTCGCGGTTCTGATCGTAGGGTTCGTAGCGCGGGTCCTCCTTCTCGCCGAAATGGGTCGGGTGGACGTTGGCGCGGGCGCCGGTGAGTAGGATGCCGTCGACAGTTTCAAGCAAAGCCTCGGCGTCGGTGATCTCCGGCGTACCGGCGAACATCAGCGGCAGCGCACCGGCCACTTCGGTGACCGCGCGCAGATTGCGCTCGCCCACGCGCTGCGCGGTAAATCGGTTCTCGACCTTGTGGGCGCTGCCGATCACGCCGACGATGGGGCGCTTCGCTGGCACTTCGATGGCCTCAAGCCTTCCGCTTCAAAAGCATCGGGTTTGCATACCACCTGCCCCTGTCTGCGGGGAGCCTTTGGTACGCACGCGAGGTTTGCAAAATTACCCTCTCCCCGGGGGGCGGACAGCGCAGATTATTCCGCCGCCTCGGCCTTTTGCCGCTGCCCGCCGCGCAAGGTCTCCAGGATCGACAGCGCCCGCCCCATGGAGAATTTGCGGGTGGCCGCATCGAACGCGGCGGGGCTGTGCGGCAGCATGTAGCCGTGGTCGATGCCGGGAAAGACGTGTACCTCGACGTTCTTCGCCCGTGCCGCCAGCGCACGGTAGGCGTCGCGCACCTCGGCCGGCGCGGCAAAATCCTTGTCGCCCCACATGATGCAGACCGGTGCAATTAGACCGTCGAACTCCGCAATGAAATCGAGGAGTTGCGTACCGTGGCAGGAGATGCCGGCGTCGTAGCCGAGCCGCTTTGGGCCGAGTACGGCGTAGGGGCCGCCGTAACAAAAACCCATGGCGGTAGCGCGGCCATTGTGCTGCGGCAGCGTGCGCAGATAGGCGAGGGTGTCGGCCATGTCCGCCTCGCCGGTCTTGATCTTTTCCAGCCGCGGCTGACCGCGCGGCCGGGTGCGCGGATCCTCGTGCGTGAGCGGCCCCGGCACCGTGCGCCAGAACAGATCCGGCGCTGCCGCGATATAGCCGGCCGCGGCGAACTCGTCGGCGATGCCGCGCAAATCTTCATCGACGCCGACGATGGCATTGGCCAGCACGATGGCTGGTGTCTTGCCGGCGGCCGCGGGCAGCGCGAGATAGCAATCGAAGGCGCCGCCGGATGAGGAAGGGATTTTGACGGTGCTTGCGGGCATGGCGGGACTCCCGGGCAAGGACTTCGCTAAACTGTCATACGTTGGCAAAAGGCGCAAAGCGCGCCGTTGAGCCGATTCATATCTGCCGCGCTGGATCGTCTTCTAGCTGCTGCCTGCGGCCACGATGGCACCGACTTGCCGCCCGCCCTTACCGGACGCGGCGCCAGTGTGCTGTTTTCGGACGAATCAAATGAGCATTGTCGAGCGGTGGGCGGCTGGCGATTAGCCGGCCGCCGGCCGGCGGCGCAGATACGGTACAACAAACAGCGCGGCCACAGGAATATGGAGGACGATGCCGGCAAGCACGATCAGGCCGACCTCTGCCGCGGTGAGTGCGCCGCGCGAAATTTCGAGCGCCAGCACGAAAATCGTGAACGGCAGAAACAAGACAAGCGATGTTACCAAACCGGGATTATAAATGCGCAGCCGCACCGTAGTCACGATATGAGTGATGCCGTTGATCAGGGTCAGCCCGACCCATGCCAAGCCGAGCCAGCGCAGCGTTTGCGGAAACAGCACGGCTAGCCCGACCGGCAGCCAGACAAAAGCGGTATTGACCAGGGCGACACCATCGATCGTCACCGGCCAATCGTCCTTGCCGCTTTTAAAAACATGGGAATTGGCGAACTGGCGGAAGCCGCCGGGCCAAAGATGCTCCTCGATCTGGTGCACCAGATAGATCACAAGCAGCGCTGCGAACAGCGCGCGCTCGCTCAACGGCGCGTGGCGGAACGCGGCGATCCACGCGACGAAGCCGATCGCGACAAGGAGCGGCAGAGGTTTTTGCCAATTGGCCGCCATCGAGGAAAGCAGGGGCAATGTGTACACTCCTTCATCTGGCGCAGGCCGGTCCATGGCGCTGGCAACACTACGGCTCGCGCACGCGTCTGCGCAGCTCAGCGACCGCCCGGCCAGCGAGGCGTCCGATCCTGGCGGCGGCCGGTTCTTGAGCTTTCGGCGCCGCCATGCTGGATTCGAACTCAACGAACCAAACGCGGAATTTTGCCAAGTCCGCAGGCGAGAGCCGGAGGATGACTTCTTCAATGTCTTCGATCTTCATCAGGTGGAGCATAGGGGCGGGCTGGATTCGACGATAGTGGAATTATTCACGGGCTGCGGTCGGCCCGCCGGGCGGCTATTTCGCCGGCGCTGCGACCGCGGTAGCGTTGGTGATCCGCTGCTCGACGCGGCCTAATCATCAGGGAGGAAACCATGCCGGTCGTCGATCCACGCATTGCCGGAAAGCCCGTGCCACGCATTTCGCGCGCGGCGATGGAGCGCGACTGCGTCGCCCGCGCGCACGACGCCAATGCGCTCGATGTGGCGTTCCTCGACCAACGCATCCCGCGCTACGAGCGCGAAATCATCAACATGGTCGGCATGGGCGTGACCGAGAACGCGGCGCTCAAGCCGAACGTGGGGCAGGGCGCGCACGGTTTCTCCGTCACCTACGTGCGTGCCAAGAGCGGCAGGGGCGCGGCGCTGCACCGCCACGCGACCGAGGAAGTCTTCATTCCGGTCAAGGGCCGCTGGCAGGTGTTCTGGCTCGAGGACGACGAGGAGCGCACGATCGATCTCGACGAAGGCGACGTGGTCAATGTGCCGATCGGCATCTACCGCGGCTTCCGCAGCCTGACCGACCGGCCCGATGCCCTGTTGATGGCGATCATCGGCGGGCCCGATGCCGGCAAGGTCGATTGGCATCCGTCCGTGCTGGAGGAAGCGCGCCGGACCGGGCTGTCGGTGGACGACGAGGGCAATCTTGTGATGGAGAATGAACGGGCGTGAGCGCGCGCCGTTTCCCCGGCACCGCCCTCTACAGCCTTGACGTCTACAATTTGATTGCCGGCTTCACCGTGCCGCATGTCTTGCAGGTGCGGAATGCCGCCGATCCGTTGAACCGCTCGTAGGCGCGTGACACCGGATCGGCCTTGTAGTCGTCGACCGTATAGGTCTCGACATGCAGCAGGTTGTCGCAATTGTCGCAATACCAATGAAACCGATCGATCTCGCCCGGCTGCCGTGCGCGTTCGATGACGAGCTGGAATGACTCGGGCGAAAAACGCGGCGAATGCGGCACCATAGGCGGCTGGAACAGGCAGGAGCCTTCTGGCACGTCGGCGATATGTTCCTTGTTCTGTGCATCGCGATAGTGGAGTTTCAGATCGCCCTTGAGCGAGTACTGGATTTCATAGCTCGGATTGAGATGAAATTCGTTGCGGTATTCACGCCCGCGCGCGATGAAGGCGAGCGACTCGTCATTGAGCCAGAGCTGGTGGGTGCGCTTTCCTGTCTTCTTGAGATGCTCCATGATTTCGCCGAGGTCGACATTCGGCATCGCGAACATGGCGTCGTTGCCTTTGACTGTGAGCATATCGAAGTTCCTCAGCGCTTGGATTTTTCAATCGCTCCGGAAATTTTCGCCGGGCTGCCGTGTCGAAGCGTAAGTACTTTGCCACGGCAAATCCACCCTGCGATGCGGCGGGCGCTGCACCGCGCGCATGAGGGGCATGCTTCACCGCCAGCCGAGCGCCGGAGCGACGTGCTTGAAAATCGCCTCGATGACATGGGCGTTGTAATCGACGCCGAGCTGATTGGGCACGGTGAGCAGAAGCGTGTCGGCTTCGGCGATGGCTTCGTCCTGCTTGAGCTGTTCGACCAGCACGTCCGGCGCGGCCGCGTAGGAGCGACCGAACACGGCGCGTCTGTTGTCGCCGAGAAAGCCGAACTGATCGGCGCCGCCGTTGTCGTGCCCAAAATACGCTCGGTCGCGATCATCGATGAGCGCGAAGATGCTGCGGCTGACCGACACCCGCGGCTCGCGGGTGTGTCCGGCCGCCTTCCAGGCCTCGCGGAATTTGCGGATCTGGGTCGCTTGCTGCACGGAGAGCGGCTCACCGGTCTCGTCGTAGACCAGAGTCGAGCTTTGCAGGTTCATGCCGACCTTGGCAGCCCATTCGGCGGTGGCGCTCGAGCCCGCGCCCCACCAGATGCGCTCGCGCAAGCCTTCCGAATACGGCTCGAGGCGCAGGAGGCCCGGCGGGTTCGGAAACATCGGCTGCGGATTAGGCTTGGCGAAGCCCTGGCCGCGTAAGACTTCAAGAAACACTTCGGTGTGGCGCCGCGCCATGTCGGCGTCGGTCTCGCCTTCCGGTGGCGCGTAGCCAAAATAGCGCCAGCCGTCGATCACCTGCTCGGGCGAGCCGCGGCTGATGCCGAGCTGCAGGCGCCCGCCGGCGATGATGTCGGCCGCGCCAGCGTCCTCCGCCATGTACAGCGGGTTCTCGTAGCGCATGTCGATGACCGCGGTGCCGATTTCGATGCGCTTGGTCCGCGCGCCGACCGCGGCGAGTAGCGGGAACGGTGAGCCGAGCTGGCGGGCATAGTGATGGACGCGGTAGAACGCGCCATCGGCGCCGAGTTCCTCGGCGGCGACGGCCAGCTCGATCGATTGCAACAGCGCGTCGGATGCCGTTCTCACTTGCGAGTGCGGCGACGGGGTCCAATGGCCGAATGAGAGGAAGCCGATCTTTTTCATGAGAATAAGGGGCCGGCGGTGAATGCCAGCCTTATGTATGCACGCGGAAACGCATTGCTACGCACACCGATGATACCGTCATCCTGAGGCGGCTGCGAAGCGGCCCTCGAAGGATGTGGCCGAGGCATTCGCGCCGGCACCCTTCGAGGCTCGGCGCCAACGCGCCGAGCACTTCAGGGGGAGGTTTTGGTATGACGAACGACGATGATGTCGTCTAATCGAAACCGTCGTCCCGCCCGCCGCGCCAGCAGACAACCACCCGTCCGCTGTTGGCGATCGACGGCGATTCGTTCGCCCACCGCGCCTACCACGCGTTGCCGAAGACGGTCCGCCGCAAGGGTAACCGGCCGGCCGGTGCCATTTTGGGCTTCGCCAACGCGCGCGGCGCTGGCTACGAGGCCGACGATTTCCTCGCCGCCGCGTCGGCCGGTGAGGAATAGCGGCGCAGGCGCATGCTGGTCGCGTCCGGCGAGCGCGACTCGTTCCAACTCGCTTCGCCGTGCACCACCATTCTCTATCCGGTGCGCGGCGGCGGCGTCGAGCGCATCGGGCCCGCCGAAGTGCTCGCGCGCTACGGCGTTGAGCCGCGGCAGGTGCCGGATTTCATCGCGCTGCGCGGCGACCCGTCCGACAAATTGCCCGGCGCGCCT
>JASHRW010000359.1 GCA_030037065.1 Xanthobacteraceae bacterium | reverse complement strand
GGCGCCATGTGCTTGTGCGCCCGCCATTTCCTGTTTCGGCGAATTGAATATGCACGCTTATCGCAGCCATACTTGCGGCGCGCTTCGCGCCGCCGACATCGGCGCCGAGGTGCGGCTCTCGGGCTGGTGCCATCGCATCCGCGATCACGGCGGCGTGCTGTTCATCGATCTGCGCGACCATTACGGCATCACCCAGGTGGTGGCCGACCCCGATAGCGCGGCGTTCAAAACCGCCGAGACGCTGCGCGCCGAATGGGTGGTGCGCGTCGACGGCAAGGTGCGCCGCCGGCCCGAGGGCACCGACAATCCGGACCTGCCGACCGGCGCGGTCGAAGTCTACGTGCGCGAGATCGAGGTTTTGGGACCGGCCGCCGAACTGCCGATGCCGGTGTTCGGCGATCAGGAATATCCCGAGGACATCCGGCTCAAATACCGCTTCCTCGATCTGCGCCGCGAGCGGCTGCATCGCAACATCATCAAGCGCGGCCAGATCATCGATTCGATCCGGCGGCGCATGAAGGAGCAGGGCTTTTTCGAATTTCAGACCCCGATCCTCACCGCTTCCTCGCCGGAAGGCGCGCGCGATTATCTGGTGCCGTCGCGGCTGCATCCGGGAAAATTTTACGCGTTGCCGCAGGCGCCGCAGCAGTTCAAGCAGCTCATCATGGTGTCGGGCTTCGACCGCTATTTTCAGATCGCGCCCTGCTTCCGCGACGAGGACGCGCGCGCCGACCGATCGCCCGGCGAATTCTATCAGCTCGATCTGGAAATGAGCTTCGTCACCCAGGACGACGTGTTCGCCGCGGTCGAGCCGGTGATCCGCGGCGTGTTCGAGGAATTTGCCGACGGCAGGCCGGTGACGGCGAAATTTCCGCGCATTCCGTACAAGGAGGCGATCGAGAAATACGGCACCGACAAGCCCGATTTGCGCAACCCGATCGTCATGGCCGACGTTTCGGAGATTTTCCGCGGCTCGGGTTTCAAGATTTTCGCGCGCATCCTTGAGACGAGCGCGAAAGGCGCGGTGTGGGCGATCCCGGCGCCGCGCGGCGGCTCGCGCGCCTTCTGCGATCGCATGAATTCGTGGGCGCAAGGCGAGGGGCAGCCCGGGCTGGGTTATATCTTCTTTGCCGCCGACAGCGGCGTGATCGTCGGTCGCGGCCCGGTGGCCAACAACCTTGGTGCGCAAAGAACCGAAGCCTTGCGCGCGCAGCTTGGCCTCAGCGATGGCGACGCCGTGTTCTTCGTCGCCGGCGAGCCGCAGGCTTTTTTCAAGTTTGCCGGCGCCGCGCGCGCGAAAATCGGCGAGGAGCTCGGTCTGATCGACAAGGACCGCTTCGAGTTCTGCTGGATCGTCGATTTCCCGATGTACGAATGGAACGAGGAGGAGAAGAAAATCGATTTCTCGCACAACCCATTTTCGATGCCGAATCTGCCACCGAGTGAATTTCTCGCGCTCGACGCCGGAGACCGCGACAAAATTCTCAGCATCCGGGCGATCCAGTACGACATCGTCTGCAACGGCGTGGAGCTGTCGTCCGGCGCCATCCGCAATCACCGGCCCGACGTGATGAAGAAGGCGTTCGCCATCGCCGGCTACGACGAGGCGGTGCTGGAGCAGAAATTCGGCGGCATGCTGCACGCGCTGTCGCTCGGCGCGCCGCCGCACGGCGGCATCGCGCCAGGCATCGACCGCATCGTCATGCTGCTGTGCGGCGAAGAGAACTTGCGCGAAGTCGTGTTGTTCCCGATGAACCAGCGCGCCGAAGATTTGATGATGGGCGCGCCGGCGGAAGCCACGGCCAAGCAGTTGCGCGAGCTGCACATCCGCGTCGTTCCGCCCGGACCGGGCTGAAATCGGCAAGTTCCGAATCATTCCGCCGCCTCCGCGATGGCGTCATCGCACAGCGCGGCGACGATGGCCGGAAACTCCGCGCGCATGCGCTTTCGCCGTATCAGCCGCAGAATGAGGCGCAGCTCGGCTAAGACGTCGAGCGAGAGTCTGTTGCCGCGGCCGAGCGCGCTGGCGATCTGGAAGGCCTTGCGCTCGGCGCGCCACCAGCGCTCGGCCAGCGTGATCGCCGCGTCGAGGCTGCGGTGCCGCAACACTTCGGCGCGGGCGCCAAAGCGCGCCCGCACGGCGGGGTGCTGCGGGCCGAGCCGCATCGAGCGCTCGACGCGGAGCTTGAACGCGTTGACGAGCGCGGCCGCATCGAACGCGGCGCCGATCTGCGCCGTCGCCACCTCGATCGCCGGCCTGCCTTGCGCCTGCACGGAGGCGGCGGCGCAGCGAGCCCGTTCAAGGTCACGCTGGCGTCGCGGGCGATAGGGCATGGATGCTCGGCGTCGAATTTGTCCCCAAATATGATAGTATTACCTGAGACTTTAGTCAATACCCGTAACCGATCCGGTCATGCGTTTTTTCGGCGCGCGGCGCGCGGGCGCGAATCACGGAGCAATCGATTCGATAGGAGAAAACCGCTTCAGCCGCGGATGGCGACCGTGCCCGCGGCGCTCAAAACAGCTTGATGCAGCAGAGCGCCTTGCCGACGACTTCGATTTCGCTGAGCGGAATTTCTTCGGCCGGATGGGTCGGATTGTCGGAGATGACCTTCACCCGCGTCGGCCGGGTCGAACGCAGCGTCTGCAAACGCTTGACCACGATGCTGCCGAAGGTGTCGCGAATGGCGTAGAGGCCGTCTGGTGTCGGCGTCTTGTGGCCGGTATCGACGATCACCCGCTCGCCCGACGCAATGGTCGGCGCCATGCTGTCGCCGTTGGTTTCGAGCACCAAAAGCCGTCCCGCCGCGGCGTGCAATTGTTCGCGCACGAAGCTCGGCGG
>JASHRW010000358.1 GCA_030037065.1 Xanthobacteraceae bacterium | reverse complement strand
CGCTCACCTATAACGTCGAAGAGGTGGTCGAGGGCTACCAGATACTGAAAAAGCTCGCGACTTCGCCGCGTCATGTGGTGCCCGGTCACGACCCGCTGGTGCTGGCGCGCTACCCGGCGGCCAGGCCCGGCCTCGAGGGCTGGGTGGCGCGGCTCGATGCTGAGCCGAAGGAGTAGCGGCGTTGCGGCAGTGCTGAGAACAAAGCTGGGCCGGGATGGCCTCGCCGCCACTTGCGGTCGTGACGCCAAAGCGCAAAGATCAAATTCAGGGGCCTCAAGACCCCACAAGCCGGGAGGAATTCATGCGCTTTCAGCTTACGGCGCTGAAGCTCGCCACTGCGTTCGGTGTCGTGCTCGGCGTAACCGCTGTGCGAGCAGCACCGTTCATGATCGTCGGCGACGACGAAAAGGTATCTTTTACAGACGGCAAGACCGTAGTGTCTCCAGCCGGCAACGATAACGTATTGATCGTCGATGTCGCCAATCCGCTGAACCCGAAGATCGTCGCCAATCTGCCGCTGAAGAATTCGGTGGTTGGCCCACCGGTCAATCTCGACATCGATCCGACCGGTTCGGTGGCCATCGTCGCCGACTCGATGAACGTCGTCAAAGACGGCGACACCTACAAGCAGGTTTCGGACAACAAAATCTATATCATCGATCTCAAGGCCAAACCGGCCAAACTGATCAACACGATCGAGGGCGATAAGCAGCCGTCGGGTCTGTCGATCAATCCGGCCGGCAATCTCGCGCTGGTTACCAACCGCGCGGGCAAATCCATTTCGGTTCTATCCATCCATGGCACCGATGTGAAACTCATCGGCACCATCGATATGGGCGCCCCAGTCTCCGCCGTCGTTTTTACGCCGGACGGCAAGCATGCGCTGGCAACCAAGGCGTCCTCCAACAAGGTCGCGCTGCTCGACGTCGACGGAGACAAGGTGAGCTACACCAAGCACGATCTGCCGATCGGCATCTTTCCCTACAACATCGTCGTCGCGCCGAACGGCTCGGTCGCGTTGACCGCCGATAACGGCAACAATGGCACATCCGACGGCAACGTCGACACAGTCAGCGTCATCGACTTGACGGCGCCGGTGCACGTCATCGACCACATCACCGTGCCCGACAGCCCCGAAGGATTGGCCTTCAGCCCCAAGGGCAATCTCGCGGTTTCAGCCGACGCCACCGGCTCCAACCATCCGAAGAGCGATTGGTACTATCACCCGCATGGCGAGGTCGTGGTTTTCGGGGTGAACGGCAAGAAGGTGACCCGGCTGAGCACCGTCGAAGTCGGCGCGTTGCCGGAGGCGATCTGCTTCACGCCTGACGGCCGCTACATCTACGTCGGCAACTACATGGACAAGGATTTTTCCATTCTCCGCGTCAACGGCACCAAGGTGACGGACACCGGCAAGCACTTCAAAGTGCCTGGCCAGCCGGGCTCGGCCCGCATGAGCCCGCACTAAAGCTAACGATCGGCGCCACCGCTGGGTGGGCCCGGATGAGGACGGCAAAACTTCCGTCCTCATCGAACTGACGAGTATTTTCCATACAGATTGTCGCGACGTAGCGGTCGCAGAACTCGCGGACGTGGATTTTGCGGAAGGCGAGCTTCGATGCGCCCGCTGCCATTGCCGCCGTAGATCTCGTTCACCCCGTTACGCCGTGTTGCGCAACTATCCGCCGCTTGAGCCCGGCGGGTTGCTCAGGGGGGCCGGCAACAAGCGCTACGAAATCCCCTGGTCAATGGCGAGCGCCAAGGAATTCTGGTCGCAGCCGCGATCGATATGAGCGACTACGGCGACTGCCGAGCATCCTGAATCCTCTATACATAAATGCCGACTCTTATCTCCCTGTGCGGCAATTGCGCCTGCGGGCTGCAGAACCTCGTCGGTGTACGCGCGAGGGGTGCTGTTGCTATGATCGATCTGAGAATATGCCGACCCGCGTATTGGGCTTTTCGGGAGAAACGTCGTGAGACCGCGGCGCAGGGAATTGGTTTTGGCAATGGTCGCCGTCGCGATCCTTCCGACGTTCGCATTGGCGCTCGACTATCCGGTGCGGGCCGTCCGCATCATCGAGGGATTCGGCGTCGGGGGCACGCCGGATTTGATTTCGCGGCTCATCGCGCAGTGGCTGACGCAGCGTCTAGGCCAGCCGTTCGTCGTCGACAACAGAACCGGCGCCTCGGGCAATATCGCCACCGAGGCGGTCGTCAAAGCGGCACCGGACGGCTACACGCTGCTCACCTGCCTGTCGGCAAATGCAATCAACGCGTCGCTCTACCACAATCTCAGCTTCAGTTTTTTGGGCGACATCGTCCCGGTCGCCGGCTTGATCCGGCTGCCGATGGTGCTCTTGGTCAATCCCGCATTCCCGGCCAAAACCTTTCCGCAGTTTATCGCCTACGCCAAAGCCAATCCGAACAAGATCAACATCGCCTCGCCCGGCATCGGAACGCCGATGTATGTGGCCGGCGAACTGATCAATCTGATGGCCGGCGTCAAAATGGTCGACGTGCCCTACCGCGGACCGGCAGGCGCCTTCACTGATCTGCTCGCCGGACGGGTGCAGGCCTTCATCATCACCGTGCCGGCCGCCATCGGCTTCATCAGGAGCGGAAAGCTGCGGGCGCTGGCGGTCACCGGCGCGGTGCGCGCCAAGGTGCTGTCGGATGTGCCGACGATCGGCGAATTTCTGCCCGGTTTCGAGGCGACGGCCTGGGACGGCACCTGCGCGCCGAAGGGAACGTCCCCAGCGATTGTCGATAAGCTCAATGCCGCCATCAATGCCGGCCTTGCCGACCAAGAGATCAAAGCGAAGATCAAAGATTTGGGCGGCGAGACTATGGTGATGACGCCAGCTCAATTCGGCAAGTTTCTCGCCGACGAAACGGCGAAATGGGCCAGGGTCGTCAAGTTCTCCGGCGCCAAAGCAGATTGACAAGGTCCATCGATCCTCCGCACGGCAAGAGAGAAGAACGGAGCACATCATGAACTCTGCGCGCCGACGCTTCTTGCGGCTGGCATCGACCGCTACGGCGTTGTCAGCCTTGCCGGGTATTGTTGCCGCGCAAGCCTATCCCGCACGGCCGGTGCGCATCGTCGTTCCCTATCCCGCAGGCATAGCCCCCGACATCGCCACCCGGCTGGTCGCGCAATCGCTGTCGCAGAACGTCGGCCAGCAATTCATTGTCGATAACAGGCCGGGCGGCGCCGCCAATATCGGCACCGAGCTTGTCGTCCATGCGGCGCCGGACGGTTACACGCTGCTCACCGCGACGATGACCAATGTGCTCAACATGTCCCTCTACAGCCATCTGGATTTCAACTTCATCCGCGACATTGCGCCGGTGTCGGGCCTGGTGCGGCTGCCGCTCGTCCTGGTCGTCAATCCGTCGGTTCCGGCCAAGACGCTGCCGGAGTTCATTGCCTACGCTAAGGCCAATCCCGGCAAGATCAATTTTGCCTCGGTCGGCAGCGGAGCGGCGACCGATGTGGCCGGCGAATTGTTCAACATGATGGCCGGAGTGCACCTGGTCAACGTGCCTTATCGCAGCAATTATCTACCCGATTTGATGAGCGGCCAGGTGCAGGCCTCATTCACGCCGGTGCTGCAATCGCTCGGCTTCATCAAAGCCGGCAAGCTGCGGGCATTGGCGGTGACCGACGCAACACGCTCGAAGGTGCTGCCGGACATTCCGGCAGTCGGTGAGTTCGTAGCGGGCTATGTCGCGGTGGTCTGGGACGGCATCGGCGCGCCGGCAAAAACGCCGCCGGACATCATCGGCAAGCTCAACACCGCGATCAACACCGTGCTCGCCGATTCCGCGGTCAAGGCGCGGTTCGCCGCGCTCGGCTCCGAGCCGATGGTGATGACGCCCGCCGCGTTCGGCAAATTCGAAGCCGCCGAAGCCGAGAAGTGGGGCAAGGTGATCAAGACGGTGGGTATCAAAGCGCAGTAAATGTGCTGGCAAGAATCGATGGAGGATTCCGTCATGCAAATTCGTCGCCGACGATTTCTGCAATTGGCAAGCGTCGCCGCTGCCCTTCCGGCCGCCGTGGCAACGGCGCGGGCGGAGGCCTATCCGACGCGTCCGGTGAAGCTGATCGTCACCGTGCCGGCCGGCGGCTCGCCCGATGTCATCGCCCGGCTGATCGCGACGTGGCTGACGCAAAAACTCGGACAGAATTTTCTGGTCGAGAATAAGCCCGGCGCCAGCACCAATATCGGCACCGAACTGGCGCTCAAGGCGGCGCCCGACGGCGGCACGCTCCTTCTCGCCATGTCGTCGAACGCAATCAATCCCGCGCTCTACCACCACCTCAATTTCAATTTCATCCGCGACGCCGAGCCGGTGGCGAGCATTGCCACGATTCCCCTGGTGCTCGTCGTTAATCCGGCATTCTCGCCGAAAACGGTGCCCGAACTGATCGCCTATGCCAAGGCCCATCCGGGCAAGGTCAACCTGGCATCGGGCGGCAGCGGCACGCCGCTCTATGTCGCCGGCGCGCTGTTTCGCATGATGGCCG
>JASHRW010000357.1 GCA_030037065.1 Xanthobacteraceae bacterium | reverse complement strand
TTAAACGTTCCGCTGATCGGCATCTGGTGCAAGATGCTGGCGATCCCCTATCGCTTCCTTTATCCGAGCGCGATGTTTTTCGTGTGCATTGGCGTCTACGCCGCGAACAACGACTTTTTCCAAGTGGGTGAAGTCGCGGTGCTCGGCTTGGTGGGATACGTGCTGCTGCGCCTCGGCTTTCATCCCGCCCCGGCTGTGCTTGGCTTCGTGCTTGGACCGCGATTCGAGGAGAACTTCCGCCGCGCCATGCTCATCTCGCGCGGCGATTTCAGCGTATTTGTCACACGGCCGATCAGCGCCGCCTTTGTCGCGCTCTGCGTCATTCTGATCGGCACTCAGATCTATTTCCGCTTGCGGCCTTCGAAAGGCCGGGCGAAGAGCGGCCCCGGACATGGGGAAGCGGCGCCACCGATCACGCCGCAAATGGCTCCGCAGCGCATTCCGGTTACACCGGCGGAATGAGCCGGAAATAATCTCCCGGCGGTCGCCGGTCTTGGACTAGCTTCACGCCTTTGCTGCTGCTGAATCTTGATGCAGCACGCGTCCGAGGACGCGTGCGAGCCGCTCGGAGAATAAACGCGCGTCCGCCGGCCGTTCGCCATCGAGTACGCGCGCCTCGTCGAAGAGAAGATGGGCCGCGTCTTGCTTGAAGGCACTCTCGGCGTCTCCAAGTCCTGCCAATGCCACGACCAGTTGGTGACGCGGGTTGACTTCGAAGATCGGCTTGCGCGCCGACGGCAGGCGTCCGGCGCTGGCGAGGATTTTTTCCAGACCCCGATCCATTCCGCTGTCGGGTGCTACCAGGCAAACCGCGCTGTCGGTGAGTCGATCCGAAACGCGCACGTCCGCGACTGCATCACCCAGCGTAGACTTCAGGAAGGCGACGAAGATCTTCACCGTCGGCGCCGCTTCCGGCTCTTTTTCCTCACTCACGTCGGCACGGGGAATGAGCGCCAAGTCGGCCACACCCTGCGTCACCGATTTGAAGGGCTTGCCGTCAAACGAGCCACCTGATGTCACCCAAAAAGAATCGACCGGATCCGGTAGCAGCAGCACTTCGACGCCGCGCGCGCGGAATCCCTCGAGATGGGGCGACGATTTAAGGCGTTCGATATCGTCGCCGGCAAGATAATAGATCGCGGTCTGATTGGCCTTCAACGCGCCGACATAGTCCTTGAGGCTGCGCCAGCTATCCGTGGAGACCGTGGTCTTGAAGCGCGCCAACGCAAGCAAAGCGTTGCGGCGCTCGAAGTCCTCGTAGATGCCCTCCTTGAGCACAGCGCCAAACGTCTCCCAGACCTTGGCGTAGGCTACCGGCTCCTTCTCGGCGAGGCGTTCCAGTTCGGATAAAACCCGGCTGGTCGCCCCCTTCCTGATCGCTGCGAGCAGCGGGCTTTCCTGAATCTTTTCGCGCGAGACGTTGAGCGGCAGATCGGCGCTGTCGACAAGCCCGCGCACGAAGCGCAGGTAGCGCGGCAGGATATCAGCATCATCGGTGATGAAAACACGTTTGACGTATAGCTTGATACGCCCCTTGCGGTCGGGATCAAACAGATCGAAAGGCCGCGAGCCGGGTACAAAGAACAGGGTCGTGTAGTCCTGCCGCCCCTCGGCGCGGAAATGCACGGTCAGCGCCGGATCGTCGAACTGACCGGCGATGCTGCGATAAAAATCAGTGTAATCTCCAGTAGTAATCTCGGCCTTCGGCTTGGTCCACAATGCCGCGCCATCGGTGACCTCGGCGGCCTCGGCGCCCGGCTTCTCGACGAGCGCAATGGGGACAGGCACATGACCGGATTGGGCCTTGATCATCCGCTCCAGGGTGAAGCGCTCGGTGTAGGATTTGGCATCGTCCATAAGGTGCAGGATGACGCGCGTGCCGCGGCGGATGGCATCGGCCGGAACCGCCGTCACGGTGAACGTGCCCTGCCCGTCGGATGACCACAACCAGGACGCATCCGTTCCCGCCCGGTGCGACAGTACATCGACCCGCTCGGCCACCATAAAGGCCGAATAGAAGCCGACGCCGAAGCGGCCGATCAGGGCGTTATCTTCGCCAGCGGCGGCGCCCTCCCCGCCGGCTTCCACGGCCGCGATGCGATCGAGGAACGCCTTGGTGCCGGAGCGCGCGATCGTGCCCAGTGCTTCCACCATCTCCTCGCGCGACATGCCGATGCCATTGTCTTCGACCGTCAACAGCTTTGTTTCGGCATCGACGGATACGCTGATCCGCGGCTTCACGTCGTCGCCGAGCAGCACCGGCTCGGCAATGGCCTCGTAGCGCAGCCGCTCGCAGGCATCCGCCGCATTGGCAATCAGCTCGCGCAGAAACACCGACTTGTCGGAGTAGACCGAGTGCACCATGAGGTGCAGCAGCTTGGCGACATCGGCCTGGAAAGGCTGGGCCTCGGCTGGGCGGCTTTCCGAACGGTTCTCCTCGGTCATGGTCATGACGGCTCCCCGGCAAAGATTTTTAACGGCCGGGAGATGGAGAGATTGTGTCGCGGATTCAAGACCGCCGCCGGACGCCTGGATCTTCGGGACGCAGCGTTCCTTAACGCTCCGCGCCTGCTAGACCGGGACCCGCACCGTGGCTCGCAATCCGCCGAGCGGCGAATCGCCGAGCGAGATGTCACCGCCGTGTGATCGAGCAATGTCGCGGGCAATGGCGAGGCCTAATCCGGTCCCGCCCTGGTCCTGATTGCGCGCATCGTCGAGCCGCAGGAACGGCCTGAATACGTCCTCGCGCAGCTTCGCCGGAATGCCGGGGCCGTCATCGTCGACGGTCACCGTGAGCCAGCGATGATCGCGATGCCCGGTAATCGAGACGTTCGAGGCAAACCGCGCGGCATTGGAAGCGAGGTTGCCGAGACAGCGTTTGAATGCCGCCGGCCGCACCGTGACGTCCGGGCGGCCGGAAAAGGCGACGCTCAGGCGATGTCCATTGCGCTCGCTATCGGTTTTGAGTTCATCAAGCAGCGTCGCCATGTCGGTCGGCGCCGATTGTTCGCCGGTATCGCCGCGCGCGAACGACAGGTAGGCCTCGAGCATGCCGGCCATCTCGTCGACGTCCTTCTTGATCGCCTCGATCTCCGGACTCTCGCCGAGCAGAGCCAATTCCAGCTTGAAACGGGTGAGCACGGTACGCAAGTCGTGTGAGACGCCGGCGAGCATGGTGGTGCGCTGTTCGATCGCGCGTTCGATGCGGGCTTTCATTTCCAGGAATGCCGCCGCTGCGCGCCGCACTTCACGGGCGCCGCGCGGACGGAAATTCGGCGACTCGCGGCCCTTGCCAAACGCCTCGGCAGCGTCGGCGAGCCGAACGATGGGTCGGATTTGGTTGCGCAGAAACAGGATGGCGACGGTCAGGACCACCAGCGAGGTGGCCAGCATCCAGACGAGGAAAATCCACGAATTGGGATCGTAGACGTCGGCGCGCCGCGCGAAGACCCGCATGATGGTATCCGGAAGCTTGATGCGGATTTCGACGATCGACGAGCGGCCAACCGTGTCGATCCAGAACGGCAGCCCAATCTGCTTGCGGATCTGGTCCGACAAGGCCACGTCGAGCTGCGAGAAAAACGGCTTGGGACCCGGTGGCGGCAATTGCGCGTCAGGTAGAAAATCGACCACGAGGCCGAGGCGATCCTGCGCGATGCGGCGCAGTTGCGCACGGTCGCCCTGCGGATACGTTCTGTAGACGTCGATCAGGGTCGCGATCTCCTCGGTGACCGCCGAGGCCAGGTATTTGGTGACCAGGTCCCAGTGCCGTTCCATGAACATGAACGCGACAACAGACTGCACGATGACCATCGGCAGGATGATGATCAAAAGCGAACGGGCGTAAAGACCGGTCGGCGTCAGCGATTTGAGGCGCCGGCTCATCCGTATCCAAGGCTCCGTGAGCGGCCCGGCAAGATAGGCAAGCGCGCGTTGCATTGCGTTCGCTGCGGCCGCCAGATGGCCTGCGGCGTTGCGCAAGTGTCCGATGCCTTGGTCGAAACTGGTCATTGCGCCGCTCACATAATCGGCACCAGCCGATAGCCGACTCCGCGCACGGTTTGCACGATCAGCGGATTGGCCGGGTCGTTTTCGATCTTGCGGCGAAGCCGGTTGACTTGGACGTCGACGGTGCGCTCGCTCACCGCCTCTCCGTTGCCGGCAAGCGCTTGGCGCGGGACCGTTTCGCCGACATTGGCAACGAGTACGCGCAGCATCTCGCATTCGCGCTCGGTGAGGCGGATCGATTCATCCCCGCGGCGCAATTCACCGCTCGCTACATGAAAGACGAACGGGCCGAAGCGCACCGATTGCGCCGGCGCCGCACGCGGTGGGTGGGAGCGCTTGAGGATATTGGCAACGCGCAACGAAAGCTCGCGCGGTTCAAAAGGTTTTGCCAGATAATCATCGGCGCCAATTTCCAGTCCCCTGATGCGGCTCTCCTTCTCGTCGCGCGCCGTAAGCATGAGGATCGGCACGGCTGAGGAGGCACGCAGCGCCCGGGCGAAA
>JASHRW010000048.1 GCA_030037065.1 Xanthobacteraceae bacterium | reverse complement strand
TCCGGCTCTCCACTGCCGGAGCGATCTGACGAAGATCGGATTTTTAGCGGCGAGAGTTGTTTGACATGGTTGCTGAGAATTGACGGCGCGCATCAAAAGACGCGCCGCGAGGACGGGGAGATGTCTGCCGAGTACTCCGCGCCACCTCTCCCCGGCGGGGAGAGATCGGCTTTTGAACGAAGCGAAAAAGTCGGATGAGGGGGACAGACTTTGAAATTTGATTCCCCTCACCCGGCTCGGACGCTGCTCGCCTGCCTCTCACCCACGGGGAGAGGCGAATTTCTTCACATCTTCAACAGCGCCTTGGCATTGCCGGAGAGGATTTTGGTCTTGTCGCCGTCGGACAGCGGCACGGTGGCCATCCATTCGATCGCCGGCGGATTGGCGACGAACGGCCAATCCACCGCGAACAGGATATGATCGACGCCCATTTCCATCACGCAGCAGAGCAGCGCCGGGTTGGAGAAGTTGCCGCTCGTGGTGATGTAGAAGTTGTTAGAGAAAATATCGCGGAAGCTCATCGACTTCTGCCCCGGCCGCTTGAGCGCCTGGTCGATGCGCCAGATCAGAAACGGCAGCGTCTCGCCGAGATGACCGAGAATGATTTTCAGCTTCGGGTGCCGCTCGAACACGCCGGACAGCACGAGGCGAATGGCGCTGGTCGCGGTCTCAACCGTGTAGCCCCAGGCCGGCCGCGCCACCATGGGAAAGTCCTTGACGTAGTCCTTGTAGTAAATGCGCTGCACGTCGGCGTTCGGCTGCGCCGGATGCAGATAGATCGGCACATCGAGCTGTTCGGCGCGCGCGTAGATCGGCCAGAAGCGCTTGTCGTCGAGGAATTTGTCGTTGGCGAGCCCGTGCAGCATGGCGCCCTTGAACCCGAGCTGTCTGGTGGTGCGCTCGAGCTCGTCGGCGGCGGCAGCCGGGAACGCGGTCGGCAGCGCGGCGAAGGCGGCGAAGCGGTCCTTGTGAGGCGCGATCGCGGCGTGCAGCCGGTCGTTGACGCGGCGGGTGAGCGCGGCGGCGCTGTCGGCCGGCAGTTTCTGCGTCGACGGCGCGCCATGCGAGATCACCTGCACGTCGATGCCGGCGTCATCCATCTCCGCAAGGCGGATGCCGGTGAAATCGTGCAGGCGTTTGTGCTGCTCGCCGGGCCGGCCGGCCTCGGCGCCGACATAGGTCCTGGCCAGTTCCTCGTCCCAGTAATGCTCCTCGATGGCGATCACCGGGCAGCGCGGTTTTGCAAACATCTATCCTCCCCATGGCGGCTCCCCCGCCGTGGCCTAGCAAGGCCGGCGCCGCGAGTCACCGGCGGATCGGGCCGACGTGGGCGACCCCTTCGCCGGAACCATCGTCAGGCCGCCGAGTTGAATGGCCGGTGGGAGATGACGGAGAACCGCTATGATTCGCACTATTGCGTTGGGTACGCTATTCGCCGCGTCGCTCTTTGGATCGAATGCGTTCGCGCAAGGCAGCTACCAGCATCACACCATCTGCCTGCAGACCGGATCGAGCAGGGAATGCGCCTACGATTCGATGGCGCAATGCGAAGCCGCCAAGCACGGCAACAGGGATACTTGCGTGCGCAACAGCGCGCCGCAAAATCACGGTATGAATCGTCAATAATCCCGCATTGTCGCGGGTCACGCAGCGGCCGACGGCGGATGGCGCCGGTAATAGTCGGCGTCGTCGGCACTTTGTTTGAATCCGGCGCGACCGCGCCAGTCGAGATGGCGTGCCGCCATGTCGGCGCCGTAGCGCACGCGGAACAACAGCGTGCGCTGCGGCCCGTTTTCATATTCATGCACTTCGCCGGGCGGATGCACGACGAAGGCGCCGGGTACGACGGTGACGACCGTTGCGGGCGTGCGCATGGTGCCGCCGCCCTCGAAGCAGAAATAGATCTCGGTGGCGTGCGGGTGGCAATGATACGGGCTGATCTGGCCCGGCTCCCAGCAGGCGACAGTGACGTCGCCATCTTCGATCTTGCCAAGGATTTTCTCGACGTGCTTTTGCGGATCGAATTGGGCTTCGCGCGCCAGGTTGAAAACATGCATCGGACTATCCTTCTTTGCTTCTTGTTTCCGCAGCCAGCAAGCGGTCGGCCGGTAAGGCATTACAGGCGTTGGATTTTAGCCGAAGCCGGCGGCGTCTTCGAGCGTTGCGAAGAGTGTTAGAAAATGTGAAGCGGCGTGAAGCCTCGGATGACTTGCAAAGCCCGGTCGGCACGGCGCATCATGGGACAAATTCAAACAAGCGTTGGAAGTAACGCAATCGGGGGGTTAAAGGCAGAGACGACGCCAGCGTTGGCGGCAAGGACGACGGCCATGATTCACATCCTCGACCGGACGCATTTCTTTGACCGGCGCATGCTCGCCCGCCTCAATACGGCGCTTATGCTCGGGCTGTTCGGCAGCGGGCTTGCGGCGTGCGCCATCGGCGCCTTCGTCTACGACGTCGGCCGCTGGTTTTCGGCCTGGTAATTGGGCGCTGGTAAGGCCGCATTAATCCGCTTGCCGCTAAACTTGCCCGGGAATCCGCGCCGCCGGCGCGATGAGAAACGCCTGGGATGTCCATGGCCGAGCGCCGCCAATCGACACGGCAAAAGAGCTTTCTGCGCGGCACCGTCTATTTCAATAATCGGCGCCACGCGTTCGACTGCCTCGTTCGCGATATTTCCGACAAGGGCGCGCGCATCATTTTCTCCGACACCGTCAGCGTGCCCGACCTGGTCGATCTCTATATTCCGCAGAAGGAACAGACCGTGCGCGCGCACGTGCAGTGGCGCCACGGCGACGAGATCGGGCTTGCTTTCCCAGATGCGATCCGCGCCGCCGACGGCA
>JASHRW010000010.1 GCA_030037065.1 Xanthobacteraceae bacterium | reverse complement strand
GCGGCGATGAGTCCCATCGCGGTCGCCAGCAGCGCCTGGGCGATGCCGGGCGCCACCACCGCGAGATTGGTGGTGTGCGCGTTGGAGATGCCGATGAAGCTGTTCATGATTCCCCACACCGTGCCGAACAGCCCGACAAAGACCGCGGTCGAACCGATCGTGGCGAGCACGCCGGTGCCGCGCGAGATTTTGCGGCTGATCGCCATTTCCAGCCGTTCGAGCTGCAAGGCGATGCGCTCCTTCAATCCGTCGCCGAGGGCGTTGGCGGACAAGCGGATTTCCTGCCCGGCCGCCTGCATCAACTGCGCGACCGGGCCGGAATCATCGTGCAACTGATCGTGCGCCTGGGCGAGAGTGGCTGCATTGAGGAGAACACGCAGGCCGCGCCGCACTCCGCCACGCGCCTTGCGCAATTCAATCGTCTTGGCGAGGAACACCGTCCAGGTCACCAGCGAGGCCAAGGCGAGCCCAATCATCACCGCTTTCACAATGCGATCGGCATCGAGATACATCCGTTCGAACGAAAGCTTTTGCGGCAAGAGCTCGCCGCCGACCGAAGGTTCACCCGGTGCCGGCGGCGGCGGGGTTGCGGCGGGCGGATTATTGGCCGCGTTGCCGGGACCGGCTTGCGGATTCGGCGCGGTGCTGCTCGCCGGCGGGGTAGCGTTGGGTGTCACCGAGCTGCGCGGGGCGGCCGGCGGCTGCACGGTTGGCGGAGCGGGCGGTGTAACAGGAGGCGCTGCAGGCTGCGCCGGCAACGGGGGGGTTGTCGCTTGCGCGTGCGCCGAGTACGGCAATGAGGCGCAAGCGACGATGATGGCGGCAAACATCGCCAATGCACGCAGGCGCGGGCGCCAAGACGCGCGGGTTTGGCTCATGCTTTGCGCCGGCCGACCAGTTTGCATTTCCTAGTTCCTGTTTTTCATTTCCGTTGCGGTTGTTACGCGTGCGCGCGCCTGCGGCTCATTGGGGGCTAAATGTGACCTTATGACGTTGCGATCTAACATTCGGCAAACCTTGCAGCAGCGTGGGCATCGGGCTGAAAAGGCTGGCGTCTTTTACATTGGAATAATAAAAAACTACTGCCTTTTCAGTATGTTGCGCTCCGTGCTCCGAAATGGTCAAGCGTCGCCCTGGTGCAATGACGCGAGCAAGTTTGTCTAAGCGCGCGAGGCAGAAAGCCGCGCTCTTTCTGTTGGCAGAGCGCAGCGACCCGCGCCGGACTGCCACGCCGCCTGACTTGTCGAGTGTGACTTCCGTCCAACTTGGTCGTGGGGCCATCGATCGCTCCCATGCTCAGATCTTTTTCGACACGCCGACGAAATAGCCGCGGCGCGGGCCGTATTGCGGCGCGAACACGCCGATGCCGGTGCCGCTTCTGATCTGATAGATCGTGTCGAAGAGATTCACGACGTCGAAGCGCACGGTGAGCGGTTTGCCGTCCGGCATGGCGAATTCGTGCGAGGCCCCGACATTGACCTGCGCGTAGGGCGATTCGCTGCCGATATTGGCATCGCCGGTGCGCAGGCCCGAGCCGTAGATCAAGTCGGCCGAGTAGCGCGTGCCGCTCCACAGATACGACACGCCGGCCGAGCCGGTCACGAGCTGGTCGTGATCGGTATAGATCCAGTGCGAGTCGACGTATTGCTGCAGCGTCTGGCCGCCGAGGTCGGCCAGCGGCACGGTGTTGTCGAACAAGTATTGGTTCGACACGACGTCGGTGGCTTTCTCCTGGCCGACCGCGACGTTGGCATAGGCCTGCAGATTGCCGCTGTGATATTTGGCGCTCAGTTCGACGCCCTCGTTTATGCCCTTGGCGTAGTTGAAGGCGCTGAGCACCAGCGCCTGACCGAAATTGCCGTTGTCGAGGAGATCTGTCGCCAGCTTGTAGTAGGCGTCGACGCCGAGGTCGAGCGTGCTGCAATTTGGTGCAGTCGGCGAGACGCAGCCGAACGGTATTTTTTGATCGACGCCGGCATCGAAATAGTGCGAGCGCTCGGGCAACACCGGGTTCGTTCCCGGCGTGGTCGACGCGCCGGTCGTGCCGTTGAACAGCGCGATGTTGGCCGGCGCCGCCTCGACCAGAACCGGCGGGGTGAAGTAGCGCGCATAGCCGGCGTGGAACGTGGTGTTTTCAAACGGCTTGTAGGTAAAGTTGAGGCGCGGGCTCAACTGATTGGCATCGACGTATTGCCACATCTGATCGAACCGCGCGCCGTAATTCATCGTCAGCTTGTCGGTGAGCTTCCACTCGTCCTGCACATAGACGCCGGCGAGCCAACCGAGTTTCGAGACGTCGTCGGTGATCGCGAACGGCGCATCGACGGCGACCCCGGCCGGGGCCGGTTCGACCAGCGATTGATTGCCTACCGCGCTCTGTTCGCCACTGATCGTGAATCCGGTCCGCAGCGTGTGCGCCGCGTTGATCACATACGAAGCGTCGCCCTGAATGCCGTTGGAGTACGATTCGCGCGTGATGTCGGAGGCCACGCCGTTGAGCAACAGATCGCCAACCGGGTCCGGCATGAAGTGGAGAAAGTTGTAGCGGGTGAAATAAGACAATTGCCCGTCGAAGCCGTTGACCGAGCGCTGCAGCGCCAGCACGCCGAACTGGGTGTCTTCGTATTGGTTTTCGTTGAGGTTCGCCGAATTGAAATTGGTGATGCCGAAGGCGCTGGTGACCGGGGGATTTCCCATGACGCCGACCGGCTGGCCGGGCACGTTGGGAATCTGAAACGTGCTGGTCGATGTACCCGCGATCAAACTTAGCCGCGTGACCGGATCGATGAACATCGACATGTACCCGAAGCCCTTGCCCTGCTGCGAGAAATCGTGGATCGGGCTGTACGACGGCGTCGGGTTTTCAATGCCTTCGGTGGTCTGCAGATAGCGTCCGGAGAAGAAATACTGCACGCCGGGCAGGCAATCGGACGCCGCACCGGACGTCGCCTTGGCGACGAGCGGTCCGGTCGAACACGGGTTCGGAATAGTGCCGCCGTATTCGAAGCTCGGCTCGATCGTGCCCTGACTGCCGCCATAGAAGCCGACGCTGCCGGAATTGTTGAAAATATCGTTGCGCGTGGTGATGTCGATGAGGCCGACCGTGCGCATGCCGAACTCGGCCGGCAGCGCGCCGGTGATTAGCGATACGCTGCCGATCAGGCTCGGGTCCAA
>JASHRW010000356.1 GCA_030037065.1 Xanthobacteraceae bacterium | reverse complement strand
GCGCCTCGATCAGATAAGACGGCAACCAGCTGAGAAAAATCCACAAGCAATAGACGTAGGTGAAATACGCGCACATGATCGCCCACATGTTGGGCGAGCGCACCAGCACGGACCACGGTACGTTGGTCTGCTTTTCGACCGGCGGCGGTTTGATGGCGCCCTTGTCGTCGACGCCGCGGATGGTCGCAAGCTCCTCCTTGTTCACCAGCGAATGTTCTTCCGGCAGATTGCGGTAGGTGAGATACCACCACAGCGACCAAACCAGGCCGGCCACGCCGCAGATGTAGAACACCGAGCGCCAGCCGAAATGGCTCATGATCAACACGACGATCGGCGGCGCGATTGCCGCGCCGAAACGGCTCGCGCTGTGGGTGACGCCCTGCACCAGGCCGCGCTCGCGCCGCGGATACCAAAGCTGCATTGCGCGCGTTGCACCCGGGAAGGCGCCGGCTTCGCCGACGCCAAACAGGAAACGGACAACGACAAACGATACGGAACCGAACGCCGCGGACGTCGCCGCGGTCATGATCGACCAATAGCCGACCACTCCCGCCAACACGCCGCGCGCGCCGAAGCGGTCGCTGAGCCAGCCGCCGGGAACCTGGAACACCGCATAGGCCCACACGAAGGCGCTGAAGATGACGCCCATCGTCACCTTGTCGAAGCCGAACTCCTTGCTGATCATAGGCGCCGCGGTCGATATATTGACGCGATCGAGATAGGTGATGAGATACATCACGCTGATAAGCAGCAGCACGTACCAGCGGCCCAGGCTCGGGCGCGCGTGTAAAGGTTCGGGCATATATTTCGCTCCCTTGATCGTCCGCAGTCCGACGGCGGACTCCTCCCCCGAAGCGATGCAGCTTCGGCCCCATCCGCCCGCTATTGTTTGTACTGTAGCGGCGAGCGGCACCCATACCTGACGAATTCAAGCCTACTTTGCAAGACGTGATTTGTATTGCAAAGCCACAGGGGAAACCTAGGATCGGCGCGAGAGCACGGGCGCGGCAAAACCGGGTGCTCAGTTCGCGGAGTTCATCAGTCGTGCCGCCGAGCATTTTTTCGATCGATGTCGAGGATTGGTTCAATCTGTCGGGGACCGGCCTTGAGCCTCCGCCGTCGGAGTGGGACCGGCTCGAAAGCCGCGTTGAACGGAACCTGCGGTTGTTGTTCGGTCTCCTGGCGGAAGGCGGCGGCACCGCCACTTGTTTCTTCCTCGGCTATTTTGCCAAGCGTTTTCCGCATCTGGTCCGCGAGGCCGTTGCTGCCGGCCATGAAGTCGCGTCACACAGCTATTTTCACCGGTTGGTGTACGAAATGACGCCCGCCGAGTTCTACGAAGACGCACTGGCTTCGCGTAAACTGCTCGAAGACATTTCCGGCAAACCGGTTCGCGGCTACCGCGCCCCCGCGTTTTCCGTCACCGATCACACTCCTTGGTTTTTCGACAAGCTCGCCGAAGCGGGATACCAGTATGACTCCTCAGTGTTCCCCGCCCGCCACCAGACCGGCGGATTGGCAACAAGCAGGTTTGAACCACACGGCATAGAGACTGCGGCGGGAACCATTGCTGAATTCCCGATCACTGTCGTGCGTGTGCTCGGAACGCCAATGTGCTTCTTCGGTGGCGGCTACTTGAGGCTTTTTCCCTATCACCTCATGCGAAGCATGGGGCGCCGCGCGCTGAAGGAGGGTCGCCCGATTGTCTTTTACATTCATCCGCGCGAGATTGACCCCGACCACCCCCGAATGGCGCTGAGCCGCCGGCGAAAGTTCACCTGCTACGTCAACCTTCGCTCCACGCGGCCGAAGATAGAACACATCTTGCGCGATTTTCAGGTCTTGTCGTTCGATCAGCACATGGCCAACGCGGCGAGGCATTGATCCACGGCAAGGCCGCCTCCGTTTTGCGTGATCATGAAACCTACATCACGTCGAAGTCTGCCGCTTCAAAATGCACCAGCTCCGGCCGAAGACGCCTGTTTCGCCCCGTGAGATCGTGAAAAACAAGATTGAAGGGCGAGGGCCGCAGGCGCATCGGCACGTCGATTGCTGCCTGGGCCCTCAGCGTGGGGTTTTTTCCAAACCATAGCACTGGCGGCCAGGTGATGCGCCGGAAAAGTTGGTGCTCGGCCTGCCGGCGCAGCAGCGGATCGGATTCCACTTTAAGCACGGCGTGCACGCCGCGGTATTTGGTCGCGCCGATGATCCAGGACACCTCGCCGCTGCCGGCAAGCCAATATCGTCCGCCGGGATTTTTAAGGCGCCAGGACAAATCCGCGGCGCTCCACTTTCGCCGCCACTGCCAGGCGACCCGGGCGCCGCTGGGCCGTGGCAAGGCCAGTGCCAGGCGCACGTCGAGAGGCGTGACCAACTGAAACCCGAGATGACGCAGGAACCCGGGCGTGCTGTTGGCGTTGGCGATGGCGACGATGTGATCGACGCCGACTTCCACGGCCCGTCGGTGCGTCAGGTCCGCGAGCTTGAGAAAAAGTGACTGACCGCGGTGACGTTCGTCCACGCCAGCATTCAAAGCCAGCGCCGACTTTTTCAGCTCGCCGTCGATTTCGACTAGAAACGGAACAACGACGTAGTGCGCCGCCACCTCATCGCCATCAAACGCATTGTAGCCGATCGCGCCGCCGTTGGGGTTGTCGCGGTAGAGCCATTCGATAAAAGGTGGATTGAAGCGGCGGTTCCTGGGCCAGACCCGACGAAGCAGCGCGGTAACCTTCTCCAATTCGGCGGGAGAATTCGTTTGCAGGTGAAATTCGTAGGTCATCTTCTCGTCGGCTGATCGAAGGGATATTCAAAGCTGCAGCACGCCGCCGCTCATGCAACCGCGTCAAGGTCTATAGTGCGCGCCGGCCAGTTTCGAGGCAATGCTGATGATCAAGCGCTACAGCGACCATGCCGCCAACGAACGGACCTTTCTCGCCTGGGTGCGCACCGCCATCGCGGTCATGGCGTTCGGCTTCGTGATCGAGAAATTCGACCTGTTTCTGCTGGCGCTGGCGCCGCAGACGGCGTTGAAGCTGATCGCCCCACACGGTCAAAAATTCGCCAACGCCGCAGGCCTTGCTTTCATCGCCATTGGCGTAGGGATGATCGTCATTGCCGGCCTTCGCTTCGTCTGGACCGCCAAGGCCATCGACGTGGAAGAGACCTTACCGAGCCCGGGCGAGCGCTTCGATCTGGCGCTCGCCGCGCTGATCGGGCTGTTGGGTGCGGCGCTGTTTCTCTATATGGCCGGTGCGGTGTTCCCGTCGGCGTGACCGCAGTTTGCCTGAATCGGTCTTGGTCGCGGGGCACGACGTGCATCGCCCCGCGCAGGGCGGCTTGAGATCAAACCCGTCCGAGCACCGCCGCCGCCAGAAACCCGAGATCGCCGAGCCGCGACTGGCGATAGATGCCGGACCGAACCAGCCCGCGAACGCGCGGGACCAGACTCTGCTTTCTGGCGCGGCGGAACAGATCGAATGTTTTTCTGTTCTCGTCAGTCATCAGAGTTTCGATCCGCTCCAGCGCCGCCACGTTCATCTCGGCCCAGCTCTTGTAACGGCCTTGCCATAACATGCGCGCGCGCAACATCTTGGCGACGGCCGACTCGTTCGAACCGATGACATTGCGCCCGTGCATCCGATAAGAAACGGTCGGCACGCTATCGTAGAGAATTGTGCCGCCGACTGCCGTGATCGTCAGATAAATCCACCAATCGTGCGAGGCGACTTTCACGTCCGGCCCGGCCTGCATCAACAGCCGACGCATCCTCTCGTTCAGCACCATTGTGTTGCCGCCGGCCAGGCTTTGAGCCAGCGCGTTGCGAAAATGCGGCATTTTTTTGTAGTAGGTCGACAGGCCGATGTTGGTTCCCCGCTCGTCGATCAGGTTGGTCCGCGAGCAATAGACGGCGGGTTCGCTGTCGGCCGCATTCATCAAAAACTGCCGCGCCCGAGACAGCTTGCCGGGGGACCAGACATCGTCCTGATCCGACAGCGCGTAATAATCGGCCTCGATGGCCGGGTCGCAGATCAGCGACAGAAAATTCGCGACGAAGCCCTTGCGCGGACCCTGGCGGATCGAGACGCGCGCCACCCCATGCTTCTTCTGGAATTCATCAAGCAGCGCCGGCGTGCGATCCTGCGACCCATCGTCGGAGACAAATAGGCGCCAATCGGCAAAATCCTGCGCCTCATACGATGCAAGCTGCTGCGGCAGAAAGCGGGCGCCGTTGTAGGTGCAAAGCAGGATTGCGATGGACCCCGACAGCTTCGGTGAGATCGCAGATGCATAGAACCGCTCTGCTGTCATCAACGCTCACCAGAGTCTTTTCCTGGCAAAGGCGTGGCCGGAACCGGATTTGAGATAGCGTTCAAAAGTTTCTGCCTTCTGCTGGTCGGAGAACGCAACGTAGGTCACCAGTCTCCATGGTACGTATTTTGATGTATGTGGCGATCTTCCGCCGTTGTGTTCAGCGAGCCGCTTTCTCAGGTCCGAGGTAATGCCGATATAGCGCTGGCCCGCAAACGCTTCGCTCTGTAGCAGGCAGACATAGCGCATTCCGGCAGCCCTCCTACGCCAAGGCTTCGGAGGGCATCCTGCTTCGCGATTTTTGGGCAGCGCAATCCTGCGAAGCGCTTAGCGCGAAGCAGGATGGTGCCCAGGGGCGGAATTGAACCACCGACACCTGCATTTTCAGTGCAGTGCTCTACCAACTGAGCTACCTGGGCTCTCGCGGGCCGCTTGAAATGTGCCGCCGAACGACCCGAGCGGGCTGCTTATAGAGGCTGCCAGTTGGGCTGTCCAGAATGAGGCGCGATCAACAAATCGAGGCGGCGTCCGTTCACTGCGGCGTTTCATCCGGCGCCAACGGCAATTGGTCCTCGTCCTCGTCCGCGCCCACCGGCACGGCGTAGAAACCCGAGAGCCAGCGGTTGAGATCGACGTCAGCGCATCGCCGCGAGCAGAACGGCCGATAACGCTCGACGCTGGGCTTGCCGCAGATCGGACACGGCTTGTGCTGTGTGGCTTCGACCATGAGCGGAATATGGGAGGCGCGCTGCGCCGCGCCAGCCTCAGGCCCCTGCGCTGAGCCAGCCGAAATGGATCGGGTAACCCTCGCCGCCAAGCAGTGTCATCGTCTCGTACAGCGGTAATCCGACGATGTTCGAATAGGAGCCGACGATCTTGACCATAAAAGTTCCGGCGATCCCTTGGGCCGCGTAGCCGCCGGCCTTGCCGCGCCACTCGCCGGAGGCGAGGTAGGCCTCGATGTCTTCGTCGGACAGCCGCTTGAAACGGACGCGGGTTTCGACGTGGCGTTGACGGAACGTCTCCTTCGGCGTCACCAAGCAGATGGCGGAATGAACGCGATGGTTGCGGCCGGAGAGCAGGCGCAGGCACTGCGCCGCCTCGTCGAGCATTTCCGCTTTGGGCAGGATGCGTCGGCCGACGGCGACCACCGTATCGGCGGCGAGGATGTAGGCGCCCTTGAGTTCTTCGTCCATACGCACCATGGCCAGCGCGGCTTCGGCCTTCAGGCGAGCGAGCCGCACCGCGCAGGCGCGCGGCAGCTCGCCGCGCTTCGGCGTTTCATCGATGTCGGCGGGACGGAGAGCGTCGGGCTCGATACCGGCCTGATTGATCAGCGACAGTCGGCGCGGGGAGCCCGAGGCCAGAACGAATTTTGGGCGGCCGATCATTTGAACCGGTAGGTAATCCGGCCCTTGGTCAGATCGTAAGGAGTCATCTCCACCAACACCTTGTCGCCGGCCAGCACACGGATGCGGTTCTTGCGCATGCGGCCGGCCGTGTGGGCGATGATCTCATGCTCGTTCTCGAGCTTGACGCGAAAGGTGGCGTTCGGCAGGAGCTCGGTGACGACACCCGGAAATTCCAACAGTTCTTCTTTCGCCATTCGCTACCCGAAATGCTGCGATTTTGGCCGCGCCTCTAGCCGCAACAGCCTCGGCCCAAATTGCGCGGGAACCTAGCGGATGCCGGGCCGCTTCACAACTGCCCGCCGCTACAGCATTCACACTGGCGGCGTGCCGTTGGCGGCTAGCACCTCGCCGGCGAGATAGAGGGAGCCGGTGATGAGGATGCGCGGCGGCGACGCAAGGTCGAGTTTGCCGGCGGCGTCGAGCGCGCCTTCGAGATCGTCGCGGGCGATCGCCGGAATCGCCACATCGCGCGCGATATCGGCGAGAGCCGTGGCCGCCACCGCTTTGTCCTGGCGGATGGGGACGGTAATGACGCGGCGGGCAAGACCGGAAAAGTTTTTCAGAAAACCGGCGCAGTCCTTGGTCGACAACATGCCGACGATAAGCACCAGCGGCCGCGACACGCGCTCCTCCAGGTCGGCCAGTGCGGCGGCGACGGCGCGCCCGCCATCGGCATTGTGGCCGCCGTCGAGCCAGAGCTCGGCCTCGGCCGGAAGCAACGCGGCGAGCCGCCCTTGCGACAGACGCTGCATGCGCGCCGGCCAATCGACACGGGTCATGCCGGCTTCGAACGCGCTGGCCGAAAGCTTCAAGCCGCTGACGCGCAGGGCGGCAATGGCCGCGCCGGCGTTCTCGAACTGATGGCGGCCATAAAGCTTTGGCGCCGGCAGGTCGAGGAGGCCGTCGCCGTCCTGATAGACCAGGCGGCCGCGTTCCTCCGTCGCCGTCCACTCCTCGCCGGCAATCGACAACGGCGCCCGCAGCCGCGCGGCTTGGCGTTCGATGACGGTCAATGCCTCGCGCGCCTGGCTCGATACGACCGCCGGCACGTCGCGCTTGAGGATGCCGGCTTTTTCGGCCGCGATCTGTTCGATCGTGTCGCCGAGAAACTCGCGGTGATCGATCGAGACGCGGGTGATGACGCTCGCCAGCGGCTGCTCGACGACGTTGGTGGCATCAAGCCGGCCGCCGAGGCCGACTTCAAGCAATGCAGCGTCCGCCGGATGACGTGAGAACAGGAGAAACGCCGCCGCCGTTTCCATCTCAAACACGGTGATCGGCGCGCCGCCATTTTTGGCCTCGCACTCGCAGAGAGTTTCGGCAAGCTCGGCATCGTCGACCAGAATGCCGCCACCGGTTTGCCCGAGGCGAAAGCGCTCGTTGAGGCGGACGAGGTTGGGCGAGGTGTAGACGTGCACGCGCCTGCCCGCGGCTTCGAGGATGGCGCGCGCAAAGGCCACGGTCGAGCCCTTGCCGTTGGTGCCGGCGACGTGAATGACCGGCGGCAGACGGCGCTCAGGATGATCCAGCGCGGCGAGCAGGCGCTCGATGCGACGAAGCGAGAGATCGATACGCTTGGGGTGCAGCGCCAAGAGGCGCGCCGCCACGGCGGCGAGCGGCGTCTGTTCGGAACGAGAAACGCTCACGCCGGCGCCGCGGACGGAGCCGGTTCGGCCGGCGGCGATGGAACCGGCAAGCGCGATTGTGCCGCGCCGGCCGGCGCTTTCGTGAGCAGCCGGCACAGCCGGGCGACGGTGGCGCGCAAATGGTGGCGGTGTATCACCATATCGACCATGCCGTGTTCGCGCAGATATTCGGCTTTCTGAAAACCCTCGGGTAGTTTCTCGCGGATCGTCTGCTCGATCACGCGTGGCCCGGCAAAGCCGATCAGCGCGCCGGGCTCGGCGATGTGCACGTCGCCGAGCATCGCGTAGGAGGCGGTGACGCCGCCGGTCGTCGGGTTGGTGAGAACGACGATGTAGGGCTTGCGCGCATCGCGCATGCGCTGCACCGCAATCGTGGTGCGCGGCATCTGCATCAGCGAGAGAATGCCCTCCTGCATGCGCGCGCCTCCAGAGGCGGCGAACAGCACGAACGGACAGGCTTTCTCCACCGCCGTGTCGAGCCCCTTGATCACCGCCTCGCCTGCCGCCATGCCGAGCGAGCCGCCCATGAAATCGAAATCCTGCACCGCAATGACGACCGGCAGCGAATCGAGCTTGCCGTAACCGAGCTTGAACGCGTCCTTCAATCCGGTCTTGGTGCGCGCGCTTTTGAGCCGATCGGCATAGCGCTCCTGATCGCGAAATTTGAGCGGATCGGCCGTCACCTCCGGCAAGGCGACGTCGAACCAGGTCTCATTGTCGAACATCGATTTGAGCCGTGCGGCTGGGCTCATGCGCATGTGATAATTGGAGACCGGAATGACGAACTGGTTCGCCTCGACATCCTTGTAGAACACAAGCTGCCCGGTCTCCGGACACTTGATCCAGAGATTTTCCGGCACCTCGCGGCGCAGAATGGAGCGGATCTTCGGCCGCACGACATTGGAGATCCAGTTCATCGCCTCACTTCACCTTGGCTCAGACGTCCGCGACGGTTGCGGCTTGGCGCTACATCGCGTCGTGCATCCTAGCACGGCTTGAGTGGCAGATATATTTCTGGATTCGTTTGCGCAATTGGGCTTGGCCGCAGCCGGGATGATACCGTGTCCGGACCGCAAATCGCCGTCATTGGTCTGGGCGCGACAGGCAGCGCCGCCCTGTTTCATTTGGCGCGCCGCGGCGTGCATGCGGTCGGCATCGAGCGATTTGAACTCGGCCATGACCGAGGGTCTTCGCACGGGCAGACGCGCATCATACGTCTCGCGCATTTTGAGAACGCTTCGTATGGCCCGATGATGCGGCGCGCCTACGCGCTTTGGCGCGAACTTGAAGCGATTGCCGGCGCGAAGCTCATTTTCACGACCGGCATTGCCGAAATCGGACCGGCGCACGGAACGCTGGTCCGCGGAATCATCGCGGGGATATCGCGGCATGGCTTACCGCACGAAATACTGGACGCCCAGTCGCTGATGCGGCGCTATCCAAGCTTCAAGCTTCCGCAAGACTTTGCCGCCGTAATCCAGCCGGATGGCGGATACATCGCCGCTGCCGCCGCGCTGGAGGCCACTCTCTGCATCGCCGCCGCAGCGGGCGCGGTCATTCGCACCCGCGAGAAGGTCGTTGCCGTCGAGCCTCGGCCCAATGGTGTGCACATCAGGACCGATCGCGCCGAAATCGAGGCCGATGGGGCGATCGTCGCTGCCGGTCCATGGATGCGCGATCTACTGCCCGAACTGCGGCTACCGCTGCGCGTCACCCGCCAAGTGGCCGCGTGGTTCCAGCCCGACGATACCGCGCCGTTTTCCGCGGATCGTTTTCCGGTCTTCATTCTCGAATCGGAGCACGGTCTCCATTACGGTTTTCCTGCCTATGCTCAGATGGGAATCAAGATCGCCAAGCATCACCATCGGCAAGAAATCGTCGACCCTGACACCCATGATCGAACGATTTCGGTGGCCGACGAAGCGGCCATTCGCGCGCCGCTGGCCGAATATTTGCCGGACGCCAATGGCCGGCTCGTGAGCGCGCAAACCTGCCTCTATACGATGACGCCGGACGAGACGTTCATCATCGATTGCATGCCGAGATTCCCTCACGTCATCGTCGCCTCGCCGTGCTGCGGCCACGGCTTCAAATTTTCTCCGGTGGTCGGTGAGATTTTGGCCGACCTCGTGACGCGAGGAACAACGGACCATGATATTCGGCAATTCCGCCTGCAACGATTTGCCGACGAGGCGAAAGGGCAGATCGCATAAGCGGCTTCGCACGTGTCAATTTGCAGGCGATCGCATACGAAGGTCGGCGGGCGGTTGCTGGCGCGACATGATCTGGATGATCCGCCGCCGCTTGCGCAGGTCGGCCGCGTCGAGCAGCATTTGTCCGGCCCAACGGTAGACGTTGCGTAAGCGGACAATTTCGCGCATCAATCGCATGCGCTCGCGTTGTTCGGCAATCGGCATCAGCAGCGCCTGCTCGATTGCCGCAACCATGCTGTGCGAGTCGTAAGGGTTGACGATGAGCGCCTCGGTCAACTCCCGCGAGGCGCCGGCGAATGTCGACAGCAGCAGAACTCCTTGTTGATCGTCGCGGGCGGCGACAAACTCCTTGGCGACCAGATTCATCCCGTCATGGAGGCTGGATACGATGCACAAGTCGGCCGCGCGGAACAGTTCAAAGATTTCGTGTGGCTCATAATGACGTATGATCAGCATGATCGGTTGGTAGAATGCGTTGCCGTGCCGCGCATTGATCTCGCGGGCCAGCTCGGCCGCCTCGGCCTGTAACGCGCTGTAGCTGGCGAGCTTGGTCCTGCTCGGCGCGGCAACCTGGACGAAGACGAAACGCTCTCTCCATTCCGGGTGGCTGACGAGAAAAGAGTCGACGGCGCGCAGCCGGTCAATGATGCCTTTGGTGTAGTCGAAGCGCTCGATACCGACGCCGAGCCGCGCGTGCTCGGCGAGGCCGAGGCGCCGGCGAACCGCCGCCCGACATTCCGGCACGGGCTTTTGGTCCTTCATGCCGGCCGGCGGCCATTCGATCGAGATCGGATAGGGCCGGATATAGCTCTCCAGGTTGCCGAAGGTCACGAATGACTGCTCGCGATCCGTTCGCGCCTCCATAAAACGGTCGACCGTATCGAGAAAATTGTTGCAGTGAAATTGCGTGTGGAAGCCGATCACCGAACTGCCGAGCAGGCCGGCGATGATTTCCTCCTTCCAGGGGCAGATGCCGAATATTTCGGGGTTGGGCCAGGGGATGTGCCAGAACGTAATGATGGTCGCGTTCGGCAGCTTTTTGCGCAGCAGGCTCGGCAACAGCGCGAAGTGATAATCCTGGACCAGGATGATGGGGTCGGGACGCTTGGCTTCACCGGCGACGGCCTGCGCGTAGCGCGCATTGATCGACTTGTATTCGTTCCAATCGTGCTCGCGAAAATTCGGACGCACGAAGGCCATGTGACAGAGCGGCCATAGGCCTTCGTTGGCAAACCCGTAATAATAGCCGTTTTGCTCCTCTTCGTTGACCCAGACCCGGCGCAGGAGA
Source organism: Xanthobacteraceae bacterium (assembly GCA_030037065.1). Taxonomy (GTDB): domain Bacteria; phylum Pseudomonadota; class Alphaproteobacteria; order Rhizobiales; family Xanthobacteraceae; genus BOG-931. Next base: position 16,095 of record JASHRW010000356.1, on the reverse strand, counting down.
TAGCCCGGGGAATCAGGCGGCACGCGTATCCGGTCGAATCTGTCCACCGTCTCGCGGTCAGCGGTGCCGCTGCCGTGAGCCACCCAAGTACCGCCGCAGGCGCGCATGATCGGCTCGATCGCCGCAACCAGGCCGCTCGCCGGCGTCTGCACGACGATTTCGGCGCCCTCCCGATTGTGGATGTACGGCTCCCGGTTGGAAACAACGATGACTTCGGCGCCCGGCAGCTTCTGCGTCAGAACCAGGCGAAGCATGGCGGGCGACCAATCGACCTCGGGCCCGTCGACCGGAATATTGGTGAGCTGCAAGTCGCGCAGCAAATGACGGAATTCTCCGGCAAACGGCGGGGCTTCGGACGCCTCCATCACACCGCTGCCGCCGAGGCGGACATCGTTGATCGCGCGCCGCAAAGAATGCACCCAGCGCCGCGCCAGCAGGATAGCCACGAGAGTGGCAAAGGCGGCGGCCAGAAAGACGACGCCGACCAGCACGACTATGGTCCAGAGGCGGGCCTCTGCGGTGCGCTGCTCGACCAAAGCCAAATCGTGCAGCAGTACCACGTGCCCCCGCGCACCGGCTGCGGCAATGGGGAAGCTCGACACCAACAGTCGAAGGCGGCCGAGGCGCAATGTCGAAAATGTCGGCGTTTTGCGTAACGTCGCCTCCTTGCAGGTGAAGCTTTTCGGCGTTTCCTTGGTCTTATAGAGAAGCGTTCCTTGCTCATTGCAATAGCCGACGGCGAGCAATTGCTCGTCGAGCGACATGCGTTCGAACAAGGCGACGATCTTTTTGGAGTCGTGCTGGTCAATCAGCATTGTGAATTCGTCGAGTGCCGAGTTAAAGGCCAGCACTGAACGCGACTCGACGTCGCTCTGCGACCATTGACGGATCAACGAGGCGGCAAAGGGAGGAATCAGAAGGATAATGGCAAGGACGATGAGCAGCGCCGCTAGGCCGTAGCGAATGACCAATTTCATCGTCGGCCGTCCCCGAATACCCCTGGCGAGCGTAGGGCGGTCGAAATGCGCTGCGCAATGTGTCGAAAAGACGCCTGCCGACGATCGCGTGATTTTCGGCCGCCTCTTCCGGATTGTCGGCGATTGAGGCATCGGCCGCGCTGTTTGACGCAAATCAAGGAACTTTTGCCGCCTGATCGCTATATGCATGAAGCTTGAGAGTAAGAATTTGAGGACCACATGCCGGCGGACGCACCAGAACTGTCGATTTCCGAGGAAAAACTTTGCTTCATCATCGCCAAGGCGCGGGAATTCGACGCCAAGGACGAGGTCACTGACCCGGACGATTCGTCGAATCCGAGCGACGATGCGATGAGATCGGTTTTGGAAGACCACAAGGACGACCCCGTTGTTCAGGAGATCGTGTCGGTCATCCACGACATGAGCATCGACGAGCAGGTCGATGTGGTGACGCTGGCATGGCTTGGCCGCGGCGACGGCAGCCTCGGCGATTGGAGCGACTTGCGCGCCGAAGCCGCGCGCGCCCACAACAACCGCACGGCGTCTTATCTGCTCGGGATGCCGCTCCTGTCCGATTATCTGGAAGAGGCGCTGTCGCAGTTCGGTATTGCTTGCGACGAGTGATTCCCGTCAATGCGTGATCAGGGCGACGCCGGCGGCGACGCAGAGCGCCGCGATGCCTTTCTGCGCCAACTCGCGGCCGGACAAATTCTCCCGGCCGAGGTGGGGAACGAACAGGCTCAATACGACACCGAACAAAAAAACGAATATCGTCGTCGTTGAGCCGATCGCCTGCACCAGGCTCAACGGCGCGAACAACAGCGCGTAGCGGTTGCCCAGTCCGCCGCCGAGATTAATGAGTTCGTTCGAGGCGTTGATCGACAAGAGCGCGGCCGTATTGGTACGCATCAATCTGATAAATTCATTGCGGTAGGAGCTTACCGAAAGCAGCACCGAGCCGAAGATCGCCTCGCCCACGAACATCCAGAACGTGGTGGTCCAGAACGCCACCTCGACCGCAAAAACCTTGAAAATCAGGGTGGCGAGCGCCAGCACGAAGCCGCAGGCCAGCATGAGCGCCGCCAGGCGCAGCTTGAACGCCCCGCGCTCGCCGAAGCGGACCGAAACGACCGAGGCGCCGACGATGATCAGCAGCCCGCCCGCCATCTGCATCGCCGACAGCTTTTCGCCGAGCACGAAATAAGCAAGCACGTAACCGAACAGCGGCGACGACTGGAAGAACGGTGCCACTACGGAGGCTTCCTCCGATTGCAGCGCCCGCAGATAGAACAGCATCGCGCCCATGTAGAGGATGCCCGAAGCCGCGATGATGGCGATCCGCTCAACGTCGAGACTGACAACACTCGGCTCGAAGAACCAGATGAACGGCAGCATCAACAAGCCGACAAAGGCCGTGAACACCAGCAGCACGGCGACGTTGCTCTGCTTGAAAAAACGCTCGACCAGATATTTGTCGAAATGCACCGAGATGGCCCACAGCACCGGGCCGGAGAAGGCGAAGACGAGCCAGGACAGTGCTACTCTCCCGTGGCGCGGTAGCCGAGCGTATGGCTCGCCTGGCGTTCGGCCGGCGGGTCGATGTGGAAATCAATGACGCAGACGCCGCCCTTTTTCAGCACGTCGACACCCTTCGCGATTGCGCCCTTCACCTCGGACGGCTTCGTCACCGGGCCGATGCCGACGGCGCCCAGCGCCTCGGCAAGCTTGGCGATGTCGGGCGATGGGTCCTCCATGCGCAGACCGATCCAGCGGTTCTTCACCTCGCGTCCGCGCGTGCGCGCCACGTTGTCCTGGTGCAGTTCGTCGTTGAAATAGGAGCGGTTGTTGTTGACCAGGACCAAAAGCGGAATGCGATGGTGCGCCGCGCTCCAGATCGCGGTCGCACCCATGCAAAAGTCGCCGTCGCCCAGCATCGAGATCGCGTAGCGGCCCTGATCGGCGAGCGCGAGCGCCGAGCCGACCGAGATGCCGGGACCCGAGCCCAGGCCGCCGCCGCCGTCCTTGCCGAGATAGGCCATGCCGTTGTGCAGCGGCCAGAGATCAAACGGCCAGCCGCGGCCGAGTGTGCAAAACGTGACGTTCTCCGGATCGTTGAACTGATCGCGCAACGCCCCCGCTACCTGCTCCATGCTGATGGCGGCGCCGTTACCGGATTTTGCCTTGGCCGGCACCTTCATCTTCCACGGATCTTTCCGCCCGCTGCCGAGCGCGTCGTTGAGTTCTGCGACGACGACATCAGCGGTCGAGGCCATGGCCACGTCGACCGGCGGCAGCGCCTGATATTCCATGTTGGCGCCGGTATGCAGGTTCTGGTCGAGCGAGCAAGCGATGATTTTCGCGTTCACGGCGCCGACGTTTTTCGCCTGCCGCAGCGCGCCGCCGAGGTCGACCCAGTCGAGTGCCAGGATGACGTCGGCCTCGCAGAGCAGTTCGCGCGCGTCCTTGCCGAGCGCATTGAATGGCGGACAGTAATGAGCAGGATGGTCGGTTGGAAACGTGGCGCCCTGCTTGAGGTCGGTGACCACGCAGGCGCCGAGTTTCTCCGCAAGTTTTATGCGCGGCGTCCAGTGTTCGGATTTGCGCGAGCCGCGGCCGAACATGATGATGGGGCGCTGTGCGCCTTCCAGCAAGGCTGCGGCCTCGTCGATCGATTGCCGAGACGGCCGCGGCGGCGCCGGCGGCCGGAAGCGCTTCACGTCCGGCCATTCCGGCTCGCGCTCGAGCTTCTGTTCCTGAAAGCCGGCGTCGAGGCAGATGTAGACCGGCGCGGTCGGCGCCGAGCGGGTGAGCAGATTGGCGCGCGTCATCGATTCGACCAGCGCTTCGGCGGATGTGGGCTGATCGTCCCATTTGATGATCGAGCGGATATAGGCGCCCTGATCGCGCGAGGTGTGAATCCAATCGATCCACGGCCGGCGTTTCTCGGCGGCGACCGGTCCGGTGGCGCCAAGCACGAACATCGGCGCGCGATCGCACCAGGCGTTGAATAGGCTCATCATGCCGTGCAGCAGCCCGACGTTGGAGTGCAGCACGCAGGCCATCGGTTCGCCGGTCGCCTTGGCATAGCCGTGGGCGATCGCGACCGAGTGGTCCTCGTGCAGGCAGAGGATGATGCCGGGATTCTCGTTGCCGAGATGATTGACGAGACTGTCGTGAAAGCCGCGATAGCTCGCGCCGGGATTGAGGCTGATATAGCGAATGCCGAAGCGCCGCAGCATCTGCGCGGCGATATCGCTGCCCCAGCCGACCCGGGCGTCGGGCTTTCCTTCCAATCGGTCAAGACGCATTCGCACCATCTCCATCGCCGCAAGTCACAATCGCGTGCCAGAATAGCCGCCCGCGAGGAAATGCGATACCAGAAGGCTAAACTGCATACGGGGAGCGGGCGTGCCGGACAGTGAACGCGTGTTGCGATCACCGGCCAGCGTGTTGCGGGCTGCCTCGGTGGCGATCGTCGGCGCCTCCGAGCGGGCGCGCTGGGCGAGTCAGATTTACGCAAATCTCCGCCAGTTCGGTTACGGCGGCCGCGTCGTCCTGATCAATCCGCGCCAGCAGAAAGTCTTCGGGCAGGATTGCCTGCCGTCGCTGCGCGATCTGCCAGAACCGGTCGATCATGCCATGGTGATCGTCCCGGCGGCGAACGTTCCCGACGTGCTCGGCGACGCGGAGGCGGCCGGCGTAAAATCTGCCACAATCTATGCGTCTACGGTCGGCGACGGTGAAAGCGAAGCGTCGCGCACGCGCGGCGAATGGCTGAAAAATTTTCTCGCCACGAGCCGTTTGCGCGTGAGCGGCCCCAACTGCATGGGCTCCTTCAGCTTCCGCGAAAAGCTGTTCGCCTACCCGAATACCGAATTGTGCAGCGTGCCGCCGGGGCCGGTCGCGCTGCTGTTCCAGTCCGGCGGCATCGTGCAATTCTGGATGAAGAGCGCTGCCGACCGCGGCCTGCGCTTCTCCTACGCGGTGTCCTCCGGCAATGAAGCCGATCTCGATCTTGCCGATTATCTCAACTTCGTCGTCGACGATCCGCACACGCGGCAGATCGTGCTGTTCATCGAGGGCATCCGCCGGCCGCAAGCGTTCATGCTGGCCGCCGGACGCGCGCTCGCGGCCGGCAAGCCGGTGCTCGCCGTCAAGACCGGCGCGACGCAAAAGTCGCGCGCAGCGGCGCGCTCGCATACCGGCGCCATCGGCGGCGACTACGCCGCGTACCTGGCGATGTGCGAACGCTACGGCATCGTCAACTGCCGCTCGCTCGACGATCTGTTGGAGGCGGCGCTTGCATTCCAGAGCGTAAAACTGCCAAAAGGACCGCGCATCGGCTTCGTCACCAATTCGGGTGGAACGGTCGATCTGCTTTACGATTACGTCGAGGCGGAAGGCGCCGTGGCACCGGATTTCGATCCGGCCACTCACGACGCTCTGCTGCCGCACATGCAGGAAGGCATCCTGCCGAAGAATCCGCTCGATGTCGGGATTCCGACGACGCTGAAAGTCGCCGCCGACCAATGCGGAATCGTCGCGCGCGATCCCAACATCGACATCGTCGCCTGGTGTACGCCGATGCCGGGCAAGGGGCCGATGTGGGAAGGCACGCACGAGCTGCGCCGGCTGCGCGATTCCACCGACAAGCCGGTGCTGGCCTTTGCGCGGCTCATTCACCAAATGACGCCGCACGCGCTGCAAGTGCAGGAGGAAGCTGGCTTTCCCTTTCTGCAAGGCCTCGAACCGACGTTGCGCGCGCTCAACGCGCTGTGGTTCTTCGCCGCGCGCGCCGGTCGCGCGCCGGCTCCTCTGCCCGCCGCGCCAGCGAGCGGTATTTCTCCGGCGAATCTCGAAGCGACGTTGGCACGCTACGGGATCGCGCTGGCGGAGAGTCGCGTCGTGTCCGGCGCCCGGGAAGCGGCCGGCGCTGCCGCGGCGATCGGATTTCCGGTGGCGCTGAAGATCCACTCCGCCGCGATCGTGCACAAGAGCGACGCCGGCGGCGTGATGCTCGATCTGGCGAACGAGGCCGAAGTGATCGAAGCGGCCGGCGCGCTGCTCAAATCCGCGCTTGCCGCGCATCCCGGCGCCGCCATCGAAGGATTTCTGGTGCAGAAAATGGTGTCCGGCATCGAAACTATCGTTGGCGCCCACGATGACCCGCTCTACGGACCGATCCTGCTCGTCGGTGCGGGCGGCATCTTGGTCGAACTCGTTCGCGATGTGGCGCAGCGGCTTTTGCCGGTCGCCGCCGATGACGTCGGCAAAATGATCGGCGGACTCAAGCTCGCCCGTCTGCTCGCCGGCTATCGTGGCCGTACGGCTGACGACCGGGCGGCGCTCGAAGCCGTGGCCCTGGCGCTCGGGCGCTTCTATCTCGATCACCGGACGTGCATTGCCGAAATCGAGATCAATCCGCTGACGGTGAGCAGCAAAGGCGCGGTCGCCGTCGACGTGCGCGTGGTCTGGCGCAACGAGGCGCGCCGTTAATGCCGTTGCGGATCGAGCGGCGTGCCGCGATAGAGATCGCCGACGCGGCAGCGCAAGCCGAATTCCGGCATTTCGATCGGGTCGTCGGCTTGCTTGAGAACCGCCAGCTCCCAGTTGCGGCTCTTTCCGTAGATCTCCACGCGGAATTCACGCGGCTCTATGACCACCGCGTAGAGATTATCCGGCGCCTCGCGATAGCGGCGCAATTTCAAGTCGATCTCGCGACGCGTGTTTGACGGCGACAGGATTTCCGCGACCAGTTGGAACCGCTCGGAATAAAGATCGTAGCCCGCCACGCCGGGCGCGACGACAACATCGGGCTCAGGCTGAAAATTCCTGACTCCTGGTGAGCGAACGCCGACATCAATATAGGCAAATAGATCGAGACGCCGTGCGGCGAACGCGTTGTTGAGAAGATTGCAGAGATTGTGAGCGATGCGCTGGTGCGCAAAGCTCGGCGGAGCCATCATCACGGCAACCCCCTCGATCAGCTCCCAACGCTCTCCGTGCGGCCGCGTCTCCAGCAGCGCCATGAACTCTTCAACGTCCATGGATCCCGACAGCGCCGGCGCTGGTGCGTTTACGCTCATGCTCTAAGCTCCAGATTGCAATCTAACATCGCAGGTCGCGGAATGCCAGCGGTCATACCTGATCAGCAAAAAATGTGGTTTGATACAGCGCAGATAACAGGGTGAGAGAGGACACAAATGGACTTCGAGCTTCCCGAAGAATTACGGCTGTTTCAGCAGTCGCTGCGGCGTTTCGTCGACGGCGAAATGATTCCGATCGAGCGGGAGACGACGTTCGAGGGCGGCGAGAGGCTCAAGCCGGAATATTACGAGCGCTTTTCCAAGCGTGCCAAGGATTTGGGCTTCTGGATGATGGATGTGCCGGAGGAATACGGCGGGTCGGGTCTTTCGGTGCTGGCGAAAGTGATCGTCGAGGAGCAGCTCTCGCGCTCGATTGCGCTGCCGGCGCGCGGCGGCGGCGGCATTGCCGGTCCGGCCGTACGCCATATCCTGTTCACGCTCAAAGGCGAGATGAAAGAAAAGTATTTGCTGCCCGCCTTGCGCGGCGAGAAGAAGGCGTGCTTCGCGCAGACCGAGCCCGACGCCGGTTCCGATCCGGGCGGCATGCGCACCACCGCCGTGCGCGACGGCGACTTTTACGTGATCGACGGCGTCAAGCGCTTCATCACCGGAGCCGACGAGGCCGACTTCATGCAGCTCATGGCGGCGACCGACCGCGCGAAAGGCTCGCATGGCGGCATTTCCTGTTTCATCGTCGACATGGACACGCCTGGCGTCAGACTCGGCGCGCAATATGCCACCATGATGGGCGACCGGCCGTGGGAGATCGTGCTGGAGAACGTGCGGGTGCCGGTGAGCCACCGCGTCGGCGAAGAGGGCGAAGGGTTCGGCCATGCCCAGCAGTGGCTTAACGGCGGCCGGATCAAACATGGCGCCCGCGCGCTCGGCGTCACCGAGCGTTGCCTGGAAATGGCGGCGTTATACGCCAAGCAGCGCTCGACCTTCGGTCGGCCGCTTGCCGACCGGCAGGCCGTGCAATGGATGCTCGCCGACATGTATATCGAGCTGCAGGCGGCGCGGCTTCTCGTCTACAAGGCCGCGACCCGGCTCGATGCCGGCGACGACGCGCGCCAGGACGCTTACGTCTGCAAATATTTCGCCGACGAAATGGCCTTCAAGGCCGCCGACATGTGCATGCAGATCCATGGCGGCATTGCGCTCACCACCGACCTGCCGATCGAAAAGTTCTGGCGTCAGCAACGGAGTTTCCGCATTACCGAAGGCGCCAGCGAGGTGATGAAAATGGTCATCGCCCGCCATGTGCTGAAGACTTACGCCTAATGGGCCGGCGGGTCGGCCATTGACCCACCGACGATCTCGAAAGATGACGAAAAGGTAATTTGCCGATGGCTTGGCTGCCCCAGTCTCGGCACATTTTCGCCTTCGTCCTCAATAGAGTACGCGTCAATGGCGACGACTCCGAGCGTTAACCATAGCGGTAAGCCCGGGGTAATAAAGTTATGCGTAGTGTCGTAAGGGCTAAAAGCTGCGGGCGCAGCGACGCCCATGAGGCCGGAGCCGTGAAGCAACGCGTCTTTGCCGGATGTTTAGCTCTTGGTGCGCTCGTCGCGGCGCCATGCGCGCAAGCGGCCGACCTTTCGCTTGAGCCGCTCTACAAGGCGCCACCGGCGCAATACTCGCCGGCCTATAATTGGAGCGGCTTTTATCTCGGGCTCAACGGCGGCGGCGGCTGGGGCGATTCGCACTGGCAAGGCATCGGCCATGTCGACCTTTCCGGCGGACAGGCCGGCGGCACGGCCGGCTATAACTGGCAGCTTGGCAGTGCCGTCCTCGGCCTTGAAGGCGATATCGACTGGTCGGGCCTCCAGGGTTCCACGACAAACGCGCTCTGCCCCGGCGGCACGTGCAGCACGAGCGACACTTGGCTCTCCACCGTACGCGGGCGGGCCGGCTACGCGTTCGGCAGCGTCATGCCCTACGTGACCGGCGGTCTTGCCGTCGGCGATATCCGCGCCGCCACGCCTCTCGGCAGCGCCAGCGATACCAATGCCGGTTGGACCGTGGGCGCCGGCGTCGAATTTGCGCTGCCCGGCAATTGGAGCGCCAAGGCCGAATACCTGCACGTCGATCTCGGCGACACCAATTGCGGCACCGCCTGCGGCGGCACGCCGAACGAAAACGTCTCGTTGCATGAGGACGTGTTCCGCGCCGGCGTGAATTATCACTTCGGCTGGGCCAACAAGTAGTCAGCTTCATCTGTTTCCCGGATGCGGTGCAGCACGAAGTGGTGCGCCCCCGGTCCGTGATCGTTACATACTCAGAACCCGCTACGAACCGGGGCGCATCGCCAGAGCGCGCGCAAGATGCGCGTGAACGCGCTTCTGCTGCTGCGCCGCGCCGGGGATACGTGTTCCGGATCGCTGATTGACTTGGCACCGGCGCATGGTGTCATTCTCTGCCAATCCGAGCCGTTGCAGAGATAGCGCAAATGGGTAACGCCGCCGCCATCGACTTCGACAAATACCGCCTGCGCAATTTCGTCGAGCGCCTGATCGAACTGGGCGAGGTGGAGGTTCACGAGCGGCCGGTGCCGCTGACCGGCCTGAGCCCCATCATCGAAGGCACCGACAAGGCGGTGCTGTTCAAGAAAGCGGGCTCCGAACAGGTTGAGATCGTCGCCAAGACCGCCGGCAGCCGCAAACGCCTCGCCGCCGCGTTCGAGACAAGCGAAGACAAACTCTACGACGAATATTTCAAGCGGCTCGCCAATCCGCAGCCGCTCGTCGAAGTGCCGTCGGCGGACGCGCCGGTGCATCAAATTAAAATCACCGGCAAAGACATCGATCTGACCAAGCTGCCGTTCCATCCGCAGCACGCCTATGACGGCAGCTGCTATATGAGTTCGGCGATCGACTACGTCATCGATCCGGCGAACGGACGGCGCAATGTCGGCTGCCGCCGCTTGAGCCTGCGCAACCGTTATGAATGCGGTACCAATGTCACCGCGCCGTCCGACTTAAAGCGCATCTACACCGCCTGCGTGGCGCGCGGCGAAAAGCTGCCCGTCACTTTCACGGCCGGCGCACACCCGCTCGATTTCTTCGCCGCCACCACGCGCCAGGGCGGCGACGAGCTTACTCTGGTCGCAAGCTTCCGCGCCGAGCCGGCGCCGGTGGTGAAAAGCCTCACCAACGACATTCTGATCCCCGCCGACGCGGAGATGACGCTCGAAGGTTATTTGGACGAGCGCGGCTATGTCGAGCCGGAAGGGCCGTTCGGCGAGTACATGGGCTATTACGGCGCCATCCACATGGATCCGGTGTTTCACTGCACGGCGATCACCATGCGCGCCGACGTGCTGCACCACACGCTGCTGCACGGCAAGGCGTTTCTGCTCGATCAGACCGACAGCGCCAACATCTCGGCGATGCGCACCGAGGCCGAGGCCATGCGCATTCTGAAAAACACCGTGCGTGAGCCGGTCGCCGTCTATCTGCGTTCGATCTCCGGCGGCTCCAACACGTTGCGCGTTGCCATCAAACAACGCGCCTACGGCGAGGCCAAGCAGGCGATCGCCGCTCTGTTCGGCGGCATCATGCGATTGAAGCACGTCTACGTGTTCGACGAGGACATCGACATCCATGACGATCGCCAGGTTGATTGGGCGTTCGGCACGCGCTTTCAGGCAGACCGGGACATGGTGGTGCTGCAAGGCATGCTCGGCATGACCATGGATCCCTCGCTCAACGGCCGCCGCACCGGCGCCAAGTCCGGCTTCGACTGCACCAAGCCGTTCGGCCGCGACGGGCAAATTCCACTCACGCGCAGCGCCGCCAAGGTTTTCAAAGGCCCGGCGCGCTATCAAAACGTCGAGCAGGCGCTCGCCTCCTCGCCGATGTTCTATGCCGACATCGTCGAGTCGCTTGGCAGCGACGACGGCCGCGAGATCGCCTGCGCACTCGACGAGCTGCGCCAGGCCGGCAAGCTCGGCCGCGACCGCGACGGCCGCTATCATTTGCAGGCCGCCAAGCCCGGCTCGACCGGCATCGTCGGCGCGCTTTATCACGACCCCAACGAAGGCGCGTAAGGCCGATCGCGCCTCTCTTGGGACTGCAGCCGGCGCCTCCGCTGGCGCGGCGATTGGCAAGAACAGCTAAAAGTCGTAGCGTTTGTTGGGGGCGTTCTCGATGATGCGCATAATTCCGCATTGTTGCTGGATTTTTCGGTGATGTCGGACATCACCGACTTCTCGGCATTGGTCGGCGATATCTACGACGCTGCGCTCGATGCGTCGCTGTGGCCCTCCGTGTTGCAGAAGATTTCCGGATTCGTGCCCGGCCGCTACGCCAATATTTTCATTCAGGATGCCAACAATCGTTTTGCCAACTCGATATTCACGTGGGGCGTCGACCCGGCCTATTTCCAGAGTTATTTGCAAACCTACGCCAAGCTCAATCCATGTTTTCCGGGAGGATTCTTTTTCGATGTCGGAGAAGTATTCTCGGTCTATGACATTTTGCCCCGCGACCAATTTGAGCGCACCCGCTTTTGCAGGGAATGGGTGGTGCCGCAGGGTATCGGCGACAGTCCCGGGGCAATCTTGGAGAAGTCGCCGACCAGTTGCGCACTTTTGACCGTTACGCAGCCTCCCATTCAGACGCCTCCCTACGAAGACATTCGCAGCCGCCTGCAATTGATCGTGCCGCATGTGCGGCGCGCCGTCCTGATTGGTAAAGCCTTCGATTTGCAAAAGGCGGTTGCCGCGGACTTTACCGCGACTGTCGCGGCTTTGGCTGCGTCCGTTTGTCTGATCGATGCTCCCGGCCGCGTCGTCTACGCCAACCCCAGCGCCATGAAATTGCTGGAAACGGACGACGTTCTGTACGGCGCCAGCAGGCGGCTGCGCGCCTACGATCGCGCCGCCGATCAAAGCTTGAACGAGCTTTTGACCGCGTGCGCCGACGGCAACGATCTCGCGATCGGAGCGGGTGGCGGCGCCATTCATCTACCCTCGCGCGGCGGCCGCAATTACGTCGCCCATGTGCTGCCGTTGACCTCGGGCGCGCGTCGGGATGCCGGCGTGCCGCATCGCGCGGTGGCCGCGCTCGTCGTGCACAACGCCGCGGAAAACCTGTCGTCGCCGCCTGAGGTGATCGCGAAAGCGTACGGGCTGACGCCGCGCGAAGTCGGCGTGCTTTTTGCGTTGGTTGAGGCTCCCGGCGTCGCCGAGATGGCCGAAATTTTGGGCCTTTCGAGTGCCACCGTCAGGACGCACTTACGGTCGCTGTTTGCCAAAACCGGCACTACGCGGCAGGCCGAGCTGGTCAAGCTCGTCGCCAGTTTCATGAGCCCGGTCGTCTGACTCGCGCACGCGAATCCATGCACCTGGCGACTGCAAGCTCACCAAAGCGGCTTGTTGGGCCTAAGGGCCAAGCAGTTCGACGGCTGCACCGTAATCCGGCACGAGCAACATGAAGCAGATGCTGATCGAAAGACCAAGTCCGCAGAAGCAGACTACGATTTCGAATTCCGGATTGGTGATCGCCGCGACGAACCGAGACCACGCGGATTCCACCGCCAAGGCACGACGCGCCCGCATCGGCGGTGTTAGGAGCTCGCCTCTCATAGGCATGGCGCATTTCTCCATTGCGACTGCCAAGCGACTGCCAAGTGATTGCCAAGTCACGATCGATAGCTGTAAATCGCGCTGCGGAGGATCGCCTCGTCCATTCAGATGAGGCGGCAACCAAATCAAACGATCCGGCCACTTTGTCAGTTTAGCGATCTGGCCCTTCGCCGCCCTACACCCGTGGCCGGGCGCAAGGCATGATCGGAAAAGCCGCGACCGGCTTCCGAGAATCCGCCGTCTCGGCTGGCGGCAGGCGCACGGGCGCGGCCCTACCCGGCATTTCCGAGACGGTCTTGGCCGGTTTCCGCGCCTAAACGAGCGCCCGGATTTGAAAAACCAGTTGGTTTTGTCGGTTTTGCGACTCAGAGGTTGTTTTTACTTGACTTGGTCGTTTTGCGCGCACTCAATCTTAGGTACTCAATTCGTGTTGCGCACTCAATTCGCGCCCGGAGCGACGGAGTGAGGTGTGCCGATGGCTCAAATTCCTGCATCCTTTCGCCTAACGAATTCCTTTGACCCCGAAACTCTGCGCGCGCTCGGCGCGGCCTATGATCTCGCCGTCGCCGGCCTGAACGACGGAGGGCAACCCGACACCGTTTGCGAAATTATCGCGAGCCGCATCGTGGCGGCTGCGACGCGCGGCGAGCGTGATCCCCAAAAGCTATGCCAAGTTGCACTGCGCGGTATCGTCGAGCGAGAATAAGCCGCCTGGCTGAACGATCACTTTGGCGCAGGACGCGCAGAACAAGCCGTAGCTGCCGGCTACTCGGCCGCCGCCGTCGCGCCGCTGCCGAAGACGGGCGTAAGCCCCACCACCTCCGCCATCATCGGCATGGCCGCCATGGTGGCGGCAGCACCGTCGCCGCGATGACCACGGTGACCATGATTTTCGAGATGACGCGCGACTACGATCTGGTGATGCCGAGCATCGTCGCGGTCACACTTACCATCGGCATACGGCGGCTGCTGTCGGCGGAGAACATTGACACGGCCAAGCTGGTGGGCCGCGGCCATTTCATTCCTAAAGCGCTGCACGCGAACATGTATCTGGTTCGCTGCGCCGGTGCCGTGATGGAACGCGACCTCGTGGTGAAGCCGGCGGAGGCGGATTTCGACGGGTTCCTGCCTGCCATGACAAATCGGGGCCGGGCTGTTGCTATTCGCCGGAATGACCGGGCGGTTTCGGGGCCCTGACGAAGGCGCCGTAGCACGGGCGTGAAGTGTTACCGCTATTGCTCGCGGATCTCTTCCATTCCTGGCTTCCCGTGATGGTCCCGCCGGTCGCGCCCAAAGTGCCGTTATAGCTTCCCTTGAAGCTGGCGGCTGCCGAGGTCCACGACGAAGTCAGATGCAGCGTGCCGTCGGGGTTCACGGTTCCGGTCGCGATCTCGCTGCCGACGACGCGGCTGCCGTTGCGGTTGAACACAGGCCGCGCGGCGATGACCGTCGTGCCGGCGACGACGATGTCGAGCGGACCGCGCAGAATGCCGGCGGTTCCCGATAATTGCTCGCAGACGATGCTGCCTCTATAAGGGCCTTCAGTGGCGGCCTGCTGCGCGACGCCGGCAGCCGGCGCTGCGATCAGAATCAAAAAACCCGCCGCGGCGAGATTGGATTGCGTTCGAATATTCATCGAAATCCTCCCTCATCTTTGACGACCGGTTCAAGCCTTATGGCGCTCGAAAAAAATGAAAAGCGGTCGCCGATGGCGCCGTCGCGGCTTAGCGGACGTTGTCCCGAGGTGGCCAATCAATCGTCCGTGACCCGTTCGCGCTGTCGGCAAGTCTGATTTGCGCGGCGAACAAGGGTCTGCGTTTCAGGTGAAGAGCAACGACCCCGCGTCGATCGGTTGCCCATGGCAACTAAAATGCCGACTAAATTGTCCTGTACGCCGCCTCAATGTGTGATCCAGATCAAACGCCGCGGCGGGAATTGTTGTAATATGCGCCCGCCCAGCGTGGGGCGACACGCCCGCAAAGGGCGGGCGGCCGGGGCCGTGCATCCTTTCCAGCACGTGCTCCGGCCGTTCCGCGTTTTTGCAAGCCGCACCGCAATCGCCGGTGATGCGGACGGCCCGTCTCCTCCCCCTGCGCGATAAGAGCGGCGCAATCGAGCGCCGCGAAATCAAGGGGGCGCACCGGCAACGGGCGCGCTGAGAGTCGCCAGCAAGTAATACCGGCAAGTGACGCAGATCACAGACCTTGGGGTGGCCGACCCTTAGCTTTTTGCTGCCCGGCGGGAACGCGGCCCGCCTGGGCTGCGGCCGGGGTCGTGACCTCCCGACTCGTCCTCACGGCCCTGGCCGCTCATCCGGCGTAGGGAGGCTTCCGCTTTCTCCCTCTGCGCTCATCGGTTTCTGGGACTAAAAGTCTTCTTTTTATTGACTTTTGTCTTTATTCTTGCTACCAGCAGATTACTTCGCTCCCGTAAGGACGCCGGTCATGTGACAGTGGCCGGCGGAGCGAGGGCGGTACCCGCGGGCAGGGCTCGTCACCTTGCTCCCGGGCGGCTCCGGCGAATACGCCCGGCCGGCACGATGACCGGTCTGCGGGGCAACCCGCTGCACTGAAGGACGGCAGGGAGCGGGTAACGCCCGCTGCTGTGTAGCTCCGTCCCAGGAAGCGCGTGCTGGAGTTGAGCGGTGGCGTTCGGTCGCTGCCGCGAGCCCGCAGTGGAACGCCGGCAGGCGAGTGCGTCCCGCTGGACGCACGCCGCAGCCGTATGTTGCGGTGCCGCACCCGTATGGTGCGGAGGGCGGGCTTTAAGCCTGCCCCGCGTCTGTCGGCGTTCTGCTTCCTTTTATTTGTTTGTTCCCCTCCCCCTTGTGGGGAGGGGTCAGGGGTGGGGTGGAGAGGTGATGGATGGCGCTAACGCCGATCAAAGCCCCGCTATCCCCACCCCGCCGCTCGCCAAGCGAGCGGCGACCCTCCCCACAAGGGGGAGGGTAAGGCTCGCCGTGCCCGATCGTGATGCATCCGGCTCTCCACTGCCGGAGCGATCTGACGACGATCGAAATTGCGGCGAGGGTTGTTTGACATTGTCAGCTCCGGACTCCGGCGGACTCGAAAACGCCTCGTGAGAACGGGATCGCTTGCACCTCACCTTGCCCCGCGTGCGAACCCGCAAGCGGGCCGAGGAAAGCGCGCCGCGCCGACGATCAACCTGCCGTTAACTATAACCGCTTTAACTCCGTTAACCATCGGACCGCGGCTCGGCGGCCGGTGCTGGTCGTCGCGCGGCCGGGCGGGCGGCAAGGGCGCTGTTCTGGGCGCCGCGTTCGACCGGGACGAGGAGGTCGCAGGTGCCGCGCCGTCGCCGATCGCTCAGCATCTTCGGCTTGGCCGTGTCGGCGCTTGCGGGACTGGCGCTGAGCGCCTCCGGCGCCTATGCGCAGACGCCGCCATTCGATTCCGGCGCCGATCTCTTGGCCCCATCGCCGGAG
>JASHRW010000047.1 GCA_030037065.1 Xanthobacteraceae bacterium | reverse complement strand
GCGCACGTCAAAGTGCCGGCGAACTGGCACGTTGTCGTAGGACGAATCGACCCGCTCAGCGGTGAAAGCTCGCGCATGGCGGAGACCGCGCCGAAAACCACGCCTGTCATAAACAGCAAGACTGTACCCACCGAGTTGGTTATGCGATGCGGATTTAAGTCGCACGGCTTGCAATACGCCAGTCTGACGGTCCGCTTTGGCTCGCTTACAGGAGTTGGACACTTCAAGAAGTTCGAAACCCGCTATCGATTTGATGAGGGCTCAATTTATCAATTCACGGCCACAAGCAAGATCGGGAAAAATCACGCGCGGGAATTTTTGCTAAATCAAATTCAACCTGATCCTGGAGTCGAAATTGCGACCGCCAAGCGCCTTCGCATGGAGTTCAATTTTCAATCCGCCGGAGTAACTTTTCTTGACTTTAACGTCTCCGGCGCGACCCAAGCCTTGAATGCGCTCGCCTGTCCCAACTAAAACCCGATCATATCGAGCCTGGTCAACGTCACCTGATTGCTGATGCGCGCGGCGTTGGCGAGGTGCCAAGCGGTGTAGAGTTCGGGGAAAAGATCGTCAGCCGACATGGCGTCGACCGGAACGATCACCTTGAAGCCGCGCAGCGCCGCTTCACCGCCGGTATGCAGCACCGAGGTTTGCGCCTGCGTGCCCATCGCCACGACGGTCGTGATACCTCTGTTGTGCAGCGTCTTTTCCAGATCGCTGTGGATGAACTTGTCGGGGCCGAGAGGCGGCAGCACCTGTTCGCCCGCCGCCGGCGTGAGGTCCTTGACGATGTCGCCCGGAACCGACTTCGGGACGGCGACGCTGTAAATGATCAGTGCGCCCTTGGCGCGCGCTTCCTCGACGAATTTCTTCACTTTCGGCACCGAGGCGGCGCAACGCGGCCGCCGCGCCTGCGTGCAGGTTTGCACGGTGAAATCCATCACCAGCAGCGCGGTGATCTTCGGATCGATGGTCACCGGCTTGAGTTGCGGCGGCGCCGGCAGCTTAGCCTGATACCACTCGTCGATGATGGTCTGCGCGGGCGCCGCCCCCGTCGCCGAAAGGAGGGCAATCAAGGCAGCGCCCACAGTTATTAAAAAGCGCGTCATTCTTTCCTCCCCGGCTATTTTCGCCGCAGCTTACGGACTTGCGGCCAAATCCGCCACGGCGCCGCGCGTGTTTCGCAGTCCCGCATTCAGCCAAACCGGCGCGGTTATTTCGCTCCGCTTTCGGCCGCCGCGGCATGCAACGGTCCATGCAACGGACGCTCTTCGACGCCGAGAAGACAGACGAACGAAATGCCAAGACAGATCGCCGCGGCGATGAAAACCCAATGGAAGGCCGACCCGAAATCGCCGTGTCCGGATACGAGCTTGTCGAGGGTCGTAGCCGAAGATCCTTCGGCCACGCCGCCAAGCACGATGGCGCCAAAGACCGCAACCACAATGGCGCCGCCGAGCGTGCGAAAGAAATTCAGTGTGCCCGTCGCAGTGCCGAGCTGATGCGGCTTGACAGTATTCTGCATCACAATCGTGCTGACCGGATACATGGGGCCGAGGCCGAGGCCGAGCACGAACAGGAGTCCGACGACTTCGGAAAGCGTATGCGCCGCGGGATTGGCGGCAAGAATCGCCAGCGTGACCACGGCGACGATAAGGCCGCCGATGGGCACGCGCATGTAATGCCTGATGCGAACAATAAAGCGGGTCGAGACGAGCGAACCCAGCGTAGCGCCACCCATATACGCGATCAGGGCGAGGCCGGAGACGCTTGCCGAGGCGCCGAGCACGGTTTGGCAGTAAAGCGGCATGTAGATGGTCACGCCGATCACCGTGCCGATCGAGAAAAACGCGGCAACTGTGATCGTACTGGTCACGCGGCCACGCAGGATCGCCAGCGGGATGAAAGGCTCGCGCGCGGTGAGAAGCCGCAATGCGAAAAGCGCCCACAATACGGCCGAACACGCAAGCAGCGTCATCGTCCGCCACGAGATCCAGGAATAGTGCGTGCCACCCAGACTGAGCGCCAGCATGAGAAGCAGCGCCGCGCCCACCATCAGCCCGGCGCCGATCATGTCGAGCCGGTGCGGGCGGTCGTTGCGCGGCAAGCGGCGCAGCGCACGTTCCGTCATCACCAGAGCGACACCGCCGAGCGGCACGTTGATCCAGAAGATGAAGGACCAGTGCAGGTGATCGGTCAACAAACCACCGAGCACCGGACCGAGAATGCTGGCGGTCATGAACATGATCGAGGTGTGCCCCTGCACCACCGGCCGTTCGCGCGGCGAAAGCAGATCCGCGATGATGGTTTGCGCGATCGGCAATAGACCGCCGCCACCGATGCCTTGCAATCCCCGCGACAGCACCAGCACCCAGAGCGTCGGCGCCAGCGCGCAGGCGATCGAGCCGAGAACGAAGATCGTAATCGCAAGCAACAAAACAGCGCGCCTGCCGTAGATGTCGGAAAGCTTGCCGAACAGCGGCGTGGTAGCGGTCAGCGCAAGAAGATAGGCGGTGATGACCCAGGATAGATCGTCCACGCCGCCGAGACTGCGGCCGATAGCCGGCAGCGCCGGTGCGACGATGGTCTGCTCCAGCGCAGAGAGAAACATCGCCAGCATGATGCCGGCGACGATGGTGCGAATCGTAGCGTGATCGAGCGGCGCCGCGGCCTGATGGCGATTCGCGTCATGATCCACGTGCGCTAGTATTGCCGCAGGGCGGGCTCCGGCACTGGCGCGCGACGTCGCCACGTCGCCGCCCAAAAGCTCGGCGGCGAGGCTGGAGACCTGTTCCGGCGCCGCTTCATGTGTCATATCGGGAGACCGTTCCATCTGTATCGGCGCGGCAACGCCCGTCAGCGCCTCGTGGCAACCGGCCCCACTTGGCGTGGGACGCGCGGCAATGCAACCGCCCCCTTCGCAGAGCAGGGGTGCCCGCTGCGGAGGATGCGGCGAAAGACCCAACCAAGCCGCCGACTTAGCGGGTACACAAATTTTCAGCCAACGTTACCTCGTCAAGGCGCTTGTCGCGCCCGCTTGGGCAGCTTGAGCGGCCAACTGACGATGTAGTCTTCGAGCATATCGTCGGACACCTGCGCCTCGCTGGCGCGAACTCGGCCACGTATCGAGACGCCTGCACTGTGGACTGTCTCTGGGTCACCGGAAACGAGTGGGTGCCACCAGTAAAGGTCTTTGCCCTCAGCCAAGAGCACGTAAGCACACGACGGCGGCAGCCAAGTAATGGTTTTGAGGCCCTCCGGCGTCAGACGCACGCAATCGTCGACCCTCTCCAGCCGGTGCGCGTAATCGCGGCATCCGCAGGTCTGCCCATCAAGCAGGCGACAGCCGACATCGGTGTAAAAGGTGCGGTCCGTTCCCTCTTCTTCCAGCTTATTAAGGCAGCATCGCCCGCAGCCGTCGCACAGGCTTTCCCATTCCGAATCCGTCATTTCTTCCAGCGATTTACGTTGCCAGAAAGGAACATCGGACGGATCGCTATGTCGGCTATCGTTTGTTGCCATATTGTTCTTCCGGCGTCGGCAGTCACAATGCTCTATGCGGACAGGGCCCGTGAGGCACGCGATTTTTTCTACGTTCTGGCGTGTAAGCCAAATTTACCCCCAATTTCCATTGACTCTGTGATCGGCGCGGCATTGGCCGGCGGCGCCGGGTCAGGTAAACCTCATCGGCCGTAGTTCCACCCGGTCAGCCTCGGCCGGCCAAACAGGCAAATCGCGCAGGCGAGGCCCGTTCCCGGAGCGTGCAATCGTGACCGACATGTTCCCCGATCGGGATGACAGCTGGCAGCCGAAGCTCAAGCGGCTCCTTCTCGATATCGACTCGCGTATCGATTTCGCAGTGTTTGCCGGCGGCAAGTGGGCACGCGAAATCTACGAGCGTTTCACTGCAGCAATGGATCGCTTTCATGTGTCCGGGTGGAAGCGCTGGCTGATTGTAGAACCGTTGGCGGAAGCGGCGACGCTTGGCGCCGGCGGGCTCCTCGTCATGCTCTCGCTGTCCATACCGGCATACCTGCAGACGTCAGACAAAGATTGGCTGAGAAAATCCGACTTGGCCGTCACCTTCCTCGACCGCTACGGCAATAAAATCGGCAGTCGCGGCATCAAGCATAATGATTCGGTGGCGCTCGATGAAATGCCCGACAGTTTGATCAAAGCAGTCATAGCGACCGAGGACCGCCGCTTCTACGAACACTTCGGCATCGACGTCCTCGGCACTTTCCGCGCTGCGGTCACAAACGCCCAAGCGGGCGGCGTGGTGCAAGGCGGCTCCACCATAACCCAGCAGCTCGCCAAGAATCTGTTTCTGACGAACGCGCGCACCTATACGCGCAAGATCAACGAGGCGTTTCTTGCCAGCTGGCTCGAGGCGCATCTGACCAAGAACGAGATTCTGAAACTCTATCTCGACCGCGCCTATCTCGGCGGCGGCGCCTTCGGCGTCGACGCGGCGGCGGAATACTATTTCGGCAAGTCGGTGCGCGATCTGACGCTGGCGGAGTCGGCGATGATCGCCGGCATGTTCAAGGCACCGGTCAAATACTCTCCGCTCGTCAACCTGCCGGCGGCGCGCGCCCGCGCCAATGTCGTGCTCGACAATCTCGTCAACGCAGGCTTTATGACCGAAGGCCAAGTGTATGGCGCACGCCGCCATCCGGCGACGCCGATCTATCACAGCGAAGACGAAGCGCCGAACTACTACCTCGACTGGGCGTTCGACGAGATGCGCCAGCTCGTCGATACTTTTCCTAAATCCGTGACCGACCGTTATTTCGTCGTGCGAACGGCTCTCGACATGGATCTGCAACGCTATGCCGAGCACGTCGTACAATCCAATCTGCGCGATTACGGGCGGCAGTTCGGGGCGAGTCAAGCCGCCGTCGTGGTCGCCGACCTCGACGGCGCAGTGCATGCCATGGTCGGCGGCCGCAATTACGATGAAAGCCAATTCAATCGCGCAGTCGACGCGATGCGCCAGCCCGGATCGTCGTTCAAGCCCTACGTTTATGCCACGGCCCTGTCCAACGGTTTCACGCCGGAATCGGTCGTGGTGGACTCCCCCGTGTGCATCGGCAATTGGTGCCCGCACAATTACGAGAACAGTTTTGCCGGTCCGGTCACGCTGATCGAAGCCCTCACCCGTTCGATCAATATCATTCCGGTCAAGCTCTCGATTGCTCTGGGCAATGGCAACGCCAAGATCGGCCGCGCCAAGATCGTGCAGACCGCGCGCAATATGGGTATCGTAACGCCGCTGCCCGATACGCCCTCGCTGCCGATCGGCGCCGATGCGGTGACCCCGCTCGAGCACACCATCGCCTATGCGACGTTCCCCAATCTCGGCAAGGCAGTCACGCCGCACGCCGCACTCGAAGTACGCACCGGTACCGGCAAATTGGTATGGCGCTTCGATCGCGATGGTACTCCGCCGCGGCAGGTGATCAGCCCACAGGTCGCCGTCGAAATGATCAGGATGATGAACTCGGTGGTGGAAAATGGTACCGGCAGGCGCGCACAGCTCGACGGTATCCCGACCTGCGGCAAGACCGGCACCACCAACGATTGGCGCGACGGCTGGTTTGTCGGCTACACGGGAAATTTCGTCGCCGGCGTATGGATGGGCAATGACGACTTCTCGCCGACCGATCACATGGTGGGCGGCTCGTTACCGGCGATGACTTGGCACGACATCATGGCCTATGCACATCAGGGCGTCGAATTGCGCCAGTTGCCCGGGTTGGCCCCGCCGCAGCATGCTCCAGTCGTAGCCGAAGGCGCGTTCAAAGGCAGCGACGAGCCGCATCCGGCTCTGCTGACACGCAAGGCAACCGAAGCCCTCGTCCATGTCGAGCAGATGCTTGACGCGGCCGACCAAGCACTCACGCAGTCCCAACCGCAGACTAAGCTCGGCGCGCTCGGTAACGCTGCCGGCAGCAATTACGGCATTGATGGGACCGCGGACGGCGATCGCACCGATGCCGTCGCGGCAGCGGCAGACCAAAAAATTCCACCGATCTTACGCGGTGACTGAACGCAACCCGATATGCGTTTGCTCTTGGGTTCTTTTGTCACGTTCCTACTGGCCGCCACAATCGGGCTGAGCGCGACGTGGCTTACGCTCACACGCGGCGTCGCCTTCGGCTCGCTGACGATCGGTGCATGGACGGCGTGGCCGAAGAGCGGATCGCAGGATATCGACCCCTACGCACACGCAACGATCGCACGCGACGGCGAGCTGCCGATCGGAATCGGCGACGGCGTGGCGTTCGTTGCGCGCACTGACGACGCGGGACACGAGTTCGACGGCCGCTGTACATTTACTCTGAGCGGCATGACTCCGCCGGCGCGCTACTGGACGGTTACGCTCTACAACTTGCAGGGCGGACTGGTAGCGAACGCGATCAATCGGCATGGGTTCACCAGCGAAGAAATCCTGCGTAGCGTCGACGGTCGTTTCACTATCGCGGTTGCGCCGCAGGCGCGGCCGGGCAATTGGCTGCCGACCGGCGGCATCGAGCGCTTCGTGTTGGTGTGGCGCCTTTACGACACGCCGATCGGGGTCGCGGCGACCACGATGAAAGAGGGACCAATGCCGGCGGTCGAGCGAAAGGGTTGCACATGATTCGTTGGCTGTTATGGATCGTCGGCGGCATTTTGCTCGGCGGGGTCGTGCATTTGGCAACCGTGCTGGCGATGCCGCGGGCCGCGACGCAGGACGCCTATTCGCGGCTCGTGCCGATCGCACCGGTGAATGCCATGGTTTCGCTGCCGGCGCCGACGGCGCAGGCGTCCATCCTGCCGTTCATGGACCCGGCTTTCGCGGAGGCGGTGTGCCGATATGATCTTTCCAACGGAATGATCAAGCTCAATGCGCCGGTAAGCGAGGCTTACACTTCGGTCACGTTTTATACCCGCGAGAGCGTCGCCTACTACGCCATCAATGATCGCGCCGCCGGAAGGCGCGCGATCGAACTCGACCTGATGACTGCGCAGCAGCACGCACAAATCCCGGAAGAGGAAGACGTGACCGCGGCCGATCGATTGATCATTGATTCGCCGACGACAACCGGGCTCATCGTCCTTCGCGCGCTCGCACCGGAGCCGGATCTCATGCCGATGGCCAGTCGTGCGTTGGCGGGCGCGCAATGCCATATCGAGCCGGTGCAATAGGCTATCGCAGCGCGGGCGCCACAGCAGCAGGAGCCGGAACGGCGGCAAAATCCGGTTCCGACACAAGGCCATCGGCGGCAATTTCCTGCTGTAACTGCGTGAGTACCCGATCGACGTCGCCTGCTTCGTTGTCCGGCTCGGCAACGGCCAGATGCTCGAGCGCATAGCGATAGCCGGCGCAACGTTCGGTCAGCGAATGCTGCACCCAGGCGATAGTCAAACTGTTCTCGCCGCCGCGCGCCTCGGCGTTGTGCCGTTCGGCCGGGCTCAGATCGGCAATGGACTGCAGGGCGGCCTCGCGCCGCCGATCGAGGTCGGCGACCCGACGCGCCACCACCGCAAACGGCCCTATGCGCACGATGTCATTGCGGATGTCGTCCATCAGCTGGCTGTAGCGGCCCGCGGTGGAGCGATGCAAGTCGGCTTGCAAATGCCGGTAATAGGCAGTCGGATCCTCGACCCACAATTCGCGCCGGAACGAGCGGTCGATGCCGTACTCGTAGACCACGGCGTTCCAGCGCTGCCGATCATAAGGGGGCTCGATCAGCGGAAAGGCGAGGTCGCGCAGCATGCGCTCGTCATCGGTGAGATTGTCAGTCGAAACCGGCGCACCGGCATGCAGCGCGGCGTCCTTTCCAACCCAGTCGTGGATGTCGTCGCTGACCAAATCCGGCTGCAGCCTGCCGAAATCACCGATGCTGGTGCAGCCGGCAAGAACGAGCAGCCCAAGCAGCGCCAAGTTTGGCAATGTGGTCTGGCGACATTGGCGGGCGCGCGGCGACATACCTTTGGCCGGCGGCTATCGGCGCCTCACTCGTCGCCCGCCGCCGTTGTCCGCCGGCGGATGCGTATGTGGCTCGACGTCGTTCCCGGTTGGGTCCGTGTAACGTTCGATGCGGACGACGGGCAGAATGATCACTGTTGCGGATTCCTCCGCGTCGCTGCGGCCGAAGCGTACGATGCGCCCATCGTCCGGGAACTTGATGACGTTGCCCACCAGCCAGCTTCCTCTGACGGCCGGCACGGATCCCTCAACCCCGATCCGCTGATATCGGCGTCATCGCCGATTAAGCGGCATGCAAGGTTAACGCTCCGCTAACGCGCTGAACTTAGGCTGGGGCTCCAAAGCGCTTGTCGGCCCCTGTTGCACTTGAGTGACGCACGATGGAACCGTGGAGCATTGCCAGCCTCGAACTTTCCGATATCGGCTTGCGCGGTGGGGTCGATATGCGCCCGACATTATTGCGGGTTCTGACTGATCTTTACGTGCAGAAGCTGACGCATACGCCCGATGAGGAGCGCCATTACACAGTACTTGCGTTGCGGCTTCTGGATTCTGTGGACGTGAAAACGCGCGCTGCCGTAGCGGTACGGCTGGCTAATCATCTCTCGCCTCCCCGTCAGGTCGTCGAACGGCTGGCAGCCGACCTGCCCGAAGTGGTGGCCGCGCTGCGCTCGAAGCGACGTGCCCAAACTCGCGTCACCTGGCCCGCGGCAGAGCGCAATCCTGCGAGCGCGACGAGCGCTCCTGCCGCGGCTCAAGCGTCGCGCATGGCGACGCCGGCCGGACTCAACGCAGGTGTAGCCCGCGAACTCAATGAGCTGTTCTTTGCAGCCAGTGCGGATGAGCGCCGCCTCATCCTGCTCAACCTCCACATTGTCGCTTTCGTACCGGCGAGATGCACCGCCTTTGTCCGCGATGGCGCAATCGGTCGCAAGCTGGAAGGCGCAGCTTTAGCCCGTAAGCACGAAGATTTTGCCAGTGAGCTTGCGCGAGCGTTGCGCATTTCGCGCCAGCAGGCCCGGCGCATCGCCGATGACGAATTGGGCGAACCGATCGTCGTAGCAGCCAAGGCGTTGGGCGTCCCTCGCGATCTGCTGTATCGCATCCTGCTTTTCATCAACACCGCCGTCGGCCACTCGGTGGAACGCGTCCACGCGCTGGCGACGCTCTACGACGAGCTGAACGCGCAGACGGTACAGGACATGGTTGCGATCTGGCAGGCAGTCAACACCAACAAAGACGCGCGCGGAGCCGCGATATATCGGCCGATCCTGGCCAGTGAGAAGACATCGCCTCGCCCCGCCGGTGCTGCGGAGCGAGTCTCCGCGTCGGCGCCAAAGATCGACCGCCGCGAGGCTTCCTGAACCGCGGCCAATCAGACGGATACAAGGTCGAGAAAATTCCGACCTGCGCGATCCTCGGCTTCGACAATCCAAACATCGGGATCGAATTTAAGCTCGCGCGCAAGAAAGGCCTCGATCGCAGCATCGGGCGCCGGCTGCTCGGCAAGACTGGCGCTGAAGACCCGCTCGACGCCCGGCACAGCATCGAAGGCGCTTTGCGGTGCCGGACCGAACAGGTCTGATGTGCCATCGAGCCGGCTGATACGGACGAAGATAGCGCCGGCTTCCTCGGCGCCCCGCCGGCGCACGACGGCAAAAACGCCCTCGACTTGGCAACGGCGCAGATAGGCGGCGACCCAGAGCGCAGATTTCAGGCGCATGGCCCGACCCACATCGATGAGTAAAGCAAAATGTAGCTTGGTGATATGACGCGGTTCGGCGCAAGCCGCAAATTCAGAGCATTAGTCCAGCCTGTGGCCGACCATTGCCGAGAGTTCGCTCACGAGACGGTCGGATATCTTGCCCGTGACCGGCAGTTTGTGCTCGCGCTCGAATCTCTCGATCGCCGTGCTGGTCGGCTGGTCGAGAACGCCGGTCGGCTTGATTTG
This sequence comes from Xanthobacteraceae bacterium, assembly GCA_030037065.1. GTDB lineage: Bacteria > Pseudomonadota > Alphaproteobacteria > Rhizobiales > Xanthobacteraceae > BOG-931. The sequence continues at coordinate 2,765 of JASHRW010000047.1, read as the reverse complement.
ACCATAACCGTAGGCTGTCAAGGCGCGCTGCACGCCCATGATGCGCGACGACATGTCTATAAGTTGACCGATTGGATCGCTCGCGCGGGCCGCAACGGTTTGCGCTCGAGGCAACTCGGCCGAACGAATCAGGGACGGCTCGGCGAGTCTGGGATGAACCGCACTGGCGGGCGCTGGTGACACCGGCGCATTCACAGGTGATGCCCCCGGGCGGACTCCCGACTGCAACGCAACGGCATTGACGATGATGACAAGGCTCGCCGCGAAAGCGGCGAAGATGGCAAACGCATCCACCGGGCGGCGAACGGCTCTTGCCCATAGAAACCAAAGCAGCGATGCGGCGAGCCGCGCGGAGCGTCCCGCCAATCCGCGATTATCGTTGCGACGTCTAGGCACGTTTCCTCACCGGCATTTCGCTGCGCGGCCCTTCATGAGTGGCCGAATGGTCGGCCGCGTGAAAATCGGGGTTGGCGGCAAGAGAATTGGCGAGGCGTCGCACAAAAGTCATTTGGCCCTCTTTCGGCCGCGCTCGCTCGCAATCGAGCGGCAGGCGCACGCTGACGCGCGTTCCCTCGCCTACCCGGCTGCGAATGGAGAATTCGCCACCATGCAGGCGCACCAAACCCTTGACAATGGATAGCCCGAGACCGGTTCCGGCGTGACGGCGTTCATAAGAGGAGCGCGCCTGAAAATAGGGTTCGCCGACCCGCGCCAGATCCTCCTCGCTGATGCCGATGCCGTTATCTTCAACAGTGAAGACGATGGCGCCGGCATCGGCGCGCGCACTGATGACGACCTTGCCACCGCGATCGCTGAAACGGATGGCGTTCGACAGCAGATTGAGCAGGATCTGCTGGAGCGCGCGTTTATCGGCCGTCATTTCTGGAAGCTGGTCGTTAAAAAGCCTCTCAAGCCGCACCCCCGTCTCGACCGCGCGTCCCGCAACCAGCTCGCAACAGCCGGCGACGACTTCCAACGGCGCAAATGGCTCCGCTGTGATCTCGAAGCTATCGGTTTCGATTTTCGAGATATCGAGAATGCCGTTCACCACCGACAGAAGGTGGTGCCCGGATTCATTGATGAGGACGGCATACTCGCCGCGCCGCTTCTGATCTAGCATCAACGCCGATTCATTTATCAACATTTCGGAAAAGCCGATGACGGCATTAAGCGGCGTGCGTAATTCGTGACTCATCGTGGCGAGAAAGCGACTCTTGCGGGCATTGGCACGTTCGGCCTCAGCGCGCGCCCGCTCCAGCTCCTCCTCATGTTCCTTGCGCCTGGTCACATCGCGCAGTACGCCGACGACTTCACCGCGAGCCTCGCTTGATCCTCCCGTCTCCGCTGCGAGCGGTCGGCAGAGCATTTCGACCCATACGAATTGCGCGATCGTTCGATCGGCGGCGTCCGCACATTCGCGGCGAACCCGGAACTCGACCGTGCGGCTCTCCCGCAAGGCCGCGGCATCACCGAGCGCGGTCAAATAGGCGGGCCGGTCGGCAACATGGACACGATGGAATAGACCATGGCCTCGCAGCGCAGCAGTGCTCACGCCGAACAGCACTTCCGCCGCAGGCGACACGAACAAGACGGCGCCGTCGCGGCCGTGCCGCGTGATGACGTCGGTCATGCTGCGCTCCAGTAGACGGCAACGATCCTCCTCGGAATAGAGCAGCCGGAAACTTGTGTGCGCCAGCGCCTCCGCGCCGAGCGCGAGCCCCGTCGCATACAGCGTCGCCGAGACGATGCCCAGCGCGGCAAGCATCGGTTTCCAACCACCGGCCTCCGGCAACAGGTGCGTGGCACCGAGCAGCAGCAAAATTGCCACGGCGCCCAGCGCCGCGATGGAGGCCGCAGCCACAACGCGCCGCGAAGCGGACAGCGCCGCCTCGAGCGGCACGACCACCAGCCAGACGGCGGCAAACGAATTGACGCCGCCGGTCGAGGCGGCCACCAGTGTGACCAGTCCGATCAACGCCAGTGAGGACAGCGTATGCGCGCTCTCGTACCGACCGGTGCGCGAGAGAAAGTAGGCGATGAGGATCGGCGCGACAAGCCAAGCAAACGCAATCAGTTCGATCGCGCTCGGAGCGCCACGGGCGATCAGATAGAGGGGAAATGACGCGAGCGCGGCCATGCTGCCCAGAAGCCGCGGTGCGATGAAGGCGCGATGCCGCGCCGCAGTCAACGCGTCGCCGAGCGCGGAAGGGTGAACCAGCGTCTCAACATATTCCCGTATCGGCGCGAAGACACCCACGTTCCCTTCGCACGTCCAGTCTTCCAGACGCGCTCCCCTTTTTGTGTAACGGGATCGTGTCAGACGCCGCTTAAGCGAACGCTAAGGGCGTTCACGCCGAGCATGGCGCGAGCGTCGCGCCGGGGTCTGGCGCGCATCTGCAGGATTGATTCGTCCGGCATGGTGAATGCACCGTATCCGTCCTCGCCAATCGACGAGCCGGCGGGTAACCGGAATCCCAGCAGGACCTCATGTTGGCAAGGAACTTCCCCGTATGAAATCGTACGAATTGCCGAACTGGCGGCATTTGCTCAAACTTTAGGTAAATTATTTTTTGTTCCAATTTTTATCAAATTGCTCGAAAACTTGCGGCGTATTCTGCTCGATTATGGGCAAAAACAATCCAATACAGCGAACGCGGCTTTCAGCGCTGCCTGCTAGCTTGCGTCCTGCTACGGCGATACGAGCCGTGGGGGACTTGGGACTCATGTTCTTCCTGATGCGAATGGCGTTCTGGCTCAGCATCGTG
>JASHRW010000355.1 GCA_030037065.1 Xanthobacteraceae bacterium | reverse complement strand
GCCAAGTCGTGCAGCGGCGCCAGATCGCCGTCCATCGAAAACACCGCGTCGGTCACGATGAGCGCGTGTGGGTGCGCGGCGCGACTCTCCGCCAGGAGGGTTTGCGCGTGAGCCATATCGCAATGCCGATAGCGGCAGACCGCAGCGCCACTCAATTTCGCCCCGGCGTGCATACAGGCGTGCGATAATTCGTCGATCAGGATCAGGTCGTCGGGACCGACCAGCGCAGGAATGATTCCGGTGTTGGCAAGATAACCGGAACCAAACACGCAAGCCGCCGCAGTCGCCTTGAGTCCCGCAAGCCGCCGTTCTAGCTCGACATGCAGCGGATGATTGCCGGTAACCAGGCGCGAGGCGCCGGCGCCGACGCCGTGACGTTTCGTTGCGTCAACGGCGGCCGCGATGATGGCGGGGTGCTGACTGAGGTTGAGATAATCGTTGCTCGAGAATGAGAGTAGGCGGCGACCGGCGCGCTCGGCATAAATCCCCTCACGCGCGGTCACGACCGGCGTCCGGCGCAGATGCACGCGCTCCAGCGCCGTCAGCTTTTCGCACGCGAACTCATCGAGCGAATGCATTCGCCAATCCGTACAGATTGCATCGTGACCTGAGATGTCGCTAAGGGCACAATAGCTTATGACCGTTGCGGGCATGAAAGCGCCTAATGTCAGGTAATACCAGCAAAAACGACAATTCGCCGAGCAGGTTACCGGTCTGGTACGCGGCTGGCGCCGACCATATCTGGCTGCCTTACACGCAGATGAAGACGGCGGATCCGCCGCTACCGGTCGTGGCGACCCGCGGCAGCCGCATCGTGGTTGCCGACGGCCGCGAGCTGATCGACGGTATTGCCTCGTGGTGGACTGCCTGCCACGGCTACAACCATCCGCACATCCGCGCGGCCGTGGAACGCCAACTTGAGCGCCTGCCGCATGTCATGTTCGGCGGCCTCGTGCATGAAGCAGCGCTCACTCTGGCGCAGCGGCTTGCGGCACTGGTTGCACCGGCCGACCTCGATCGCGTCTTTTTCAGCGAATCCGGATCGGTTGCCGTCGAGGTCGCCCTGAAAATGGCGGTGCAATACTGGCGTAACCGGAGTGTACGCGACCGCACCCGCATCCTGGCGTTCAGCGGCGCTTACCACGGCGATACCACGGGCGCCATGGCGGTATCCGATCCGCAATCGACCATGCACGCTGCCTTCCGGGGTTTGTTGCCTCAGCAAATCACGGTGGATTTGCCAATTGACGAAGCCAGCACAAAGGCCTTCGAGGCGGTGCTCGCCGAACACGGCGACGAAATCGCCGCGATCATCGTTGAGCCGCTTGTGCAAGGCGCCGGTGGCATGCGCTTTCACGACGCGCAGGTGCTGCAGACGCTGCGCATCGCCGCCGACCGCTACGACCTCCTGTTAATTTTTGACGAGATCTTTACGGGCTTTGGGCGCACCGGCTCGCTGTTTGCATTCCAAGCCGCCAACGTCGTGCCGGATATCGTGACGATCGGCAAAGCTTTGACCGGTGGGACGCTGCCGCTCGCCGCCACGATTGCGCGACGGAAGGTGTTTGAGGCGTTCTGGTCGGACGATCCCGGCCACGCGCTTATGCATGGGCCGACCTTCATGGCAAATGCACTTGCTTGTGCAGCCGCCCATGCCTCGCTCGATCTGTTCGAGCGCGAGCCGCGTCTCGATCAGGTAGCCAACATCGCGCGCATTTTGACGCACCGTCTGCAGGTATGTCGAAAGATCCCCGGCGTGCGTGATGTCCGCATCCTGGGCGCCATCGGGGTAGTCGAACTCGATCAGATTGAAGATCTCAACGCCTTGCGACAACGCTTTATTGCCGAAGGCGTTTTTATCCGGCCATTCGACTCGGTCGTCTATCTAACACCGGTCTTTACCATCGCCGAGGATGAGCTGGCGAAGCTCACTGATGCAATCACCATTGTGCTTAGGCCATCGGCGCGCGTCTAGGAAAGCGCCCGCGCGGCTTCGTGGACGCCGCCATCGTCGTCATATATGGATGGCATCAATACTCGCCTGCGGCATCGCGAATGCGGCCATTGGGAACGCTACGGCAGTCGCCCGGGTTAGTCGCAATAATTCCATGAGATTCAAAGATATGGCGACCGCGCAGGTGACAACGCTGCACGACAAGGCCGGCCATGCAGCAAGCAGTTCGCCGGCGCCTGATGAGACCAGCGATTACCTGCGCGCCCGCAATGTTTCGCTCGCCTACGCCGGCCGGGGCAATGACATTGTGCACGCCATCGATCGGGTCGACCTGTCGGTCAAACGCGGCGAGTTCGTCTGCCTGCTCGGCCCTTCGGGCTGCGGCAAGACCACGTTCCTCAACGCCGTGGCTGGCTTCCTGCCGATCTCCTCAGGGGAGCTGACGCTGCGTGGCAAGCCGATCGAAAAGCCGGGGCCGGATCGCGCGATGGTCTTCCAGCAGCCGGGCCTGCTGCCTTGGCGCGACGTTCTGCACAACGTGACCTACGGGCTCGAAATGTCGGGGAAGATTCGCGGGCGGCAGGCCGCTGCGCATGCTGGCGCGCTGCTCAAACTCGTAGGGCTTTCTGATTTCGCGCACAGCTACCCACACCAACTCTCCGGCGGCATGCAACAGCGCGTCAATCTTGCGCGCGCCTTGGCGGTCGAGCCGGAACTGCTGCTGCTCGACGAGCCCTTCGCCTCGGTCGACGCGCAGACGCGCGAGGCCTTGCAGGTAGAATTGCTCGGCATCTGTAAACGTGCGGAAGTCACCGCCTTGTTCGTCACCCATGACATCGGCGAGGCCGTATTTCTAGCCGACCGGGTCTGCGTCTTCACTCGCCGTCCGGGCCGTATCGTGCGCGACGTGCGCGTACGCCTGCCCAAGCCGCGTGACGAAGCGCGGCTCAAGCCGGAATTTCTGGCCTACGTGCAGGAGGTTGCCGGCGTACTCGGCTCGGCCGCAGCGGGAAAAGCCAACGGGACATAGGAGAGGGACTATGGCCATCGTAGTCACGCTTGACAGCAGCGGCACGCCCACGCGGCAGGCCAGCTCCACGCTCGCCCGTCTCGGGCAGCGATCGGAGCGTGCCGTACTCGGCACCGCGTTCATCGTCCTCCTCTTCGTCGTCTGGCAATTGGTGACGGCTTTCGGCATCGAGCCGCCGATTCTGTTACCTTCGCCGGCAGGCGTCGCCAACGCTTTCGCCAACTTATTTTCGTCGAGCGATATCTGGTTCGACTTTGCTGCAAGCGGCGAGGAGTTGTTCTACGGTTTTGCGCTCGCGGCTGTCGTCGGCATCATCGCCGGCCTCGCCATCGGCTGGTATCCGCGGCTCGGCTATTTCTTCGACCCGTTCATCAACTTTCTCTATGCCGTGCCGCGCGTCGCGCTCGGGCCGCTGCTCATCGTCTGGCTGGGCATCGGCCTGAACTCGAAAGTGGCGCTGGTGTTTTTGATCGCCGTCTTTCCCGTGCTGGTCAACACCAGCAGCGGCGTGCGCAGCCTCGACCAACATCTGGTGCGCGTGGCGCGCTGCTTCGGCGCCGGTGATCTGAAAATCTTCCGCACCATCGCGCTGCCCGGTTCGGTGCCCTTCATCCTCGGCGGCTTGCGGCTCGCCATCGGACAGTCGCTGATCGGCGTGTTCGTCGCCGAGCTGCTCGGCGCCCAGCACGGCATCGGCGCCATGATCGAGAATGCCGGCCAGCAGTTCCAAACCGACATCGTATTCGCCGGCCTTTTGATCTTCGCCGCAGCAGGCATGGTGCTGACCGCCATCGTGCGTTGGCTTGAGCGACGGTTCGATGCTTGGCGCATCTGAGCGCACGGAACGAGGGAGGATGAGATGACTAGCCGGGTGCAATCGCCGCTGTTCGCCAGCCTGATCGCCGTCATTGTCCTGACTGCCGGCGGAACTCGCGGCGCTGCCGCCGCGGATCCGACCAAGCTCGAACTCTCCTACAGTCAAAAGACCGTGGATTTCCTGCCGGTCCTGGTCGCGACCGATGCCGGATATTTCAAGCAGCATGGGCTCGATGTGAACGTCCGCTATCTGCCGGCCGAGGAGGGAATTCCCGCAGTCATCAGCGGCCAGGAGCAGATTGTCGGCATCGGCGGCGCCGATGGCGCCTCCGCCGACGCCGCCGGCGCGCAAATCAAGCTCGTCGTCACGCTCACGCCAATCTATTTTTTTCAGCTCTGGGCCCAGCCCAAATATGCCAGCGCCACAGCGCTTAAGGGCCAGCGCGTCGGCATCACCAGCAGCACGGGCTCGCTCTATGCTGCGACGCTTTTGACGCTGCAAAAGCTCGGATTGAAGCCTGCCGATGTCGTGCTCACGCCGCTCGGCGGCGTGGTCAATGTCAACTCTTCGCTGATGGCTGGCAGCGTCGCGGCGGCGCTGTCGCATCCGCCCGCGACCTATAAATTCCAACGCGCCGGCTTGGTCGACCTCGTCGACATGACGCAGGACCACATCCCTTCGGTGAACGCCGGAATCTGGGCCACGCAATCCTACATCGACGCCCATCGCGACGTGGTGCAAGGTGTCGTCGATGCCATCGTCGAGGCCCTTAAGCGTGAAAAGTCCGACCGCGCCTTCGCTGAAGCGGAAATGACCAAGTTTTTTGGCGTCAAAGACAAAGGCGAGCTCGATTTCACTTACGACTTCTACGTCAACCACGTGCTCGCGCCCAAGCCGCTACCGGAGGCGGCCCAGCTGCAATCGAACATCGACGCTCTAGCCTCGAGCAATTCGAAAGTGAAGGGGCTCGATCCGGCCGAGATGGTCGACCAGAGCTTTGTCAAAGCCGCCGAGACGCAATGAACGGGAGCGGCCGGCGAGAGGGCGATCGCGATCGGAGGCCGCGGCCTGCCCGATCAGTAGCCGACCGCCGTCGCGTAAAGATCGTAATCGCCGGCGCGTTCGATCTTCACGGTCGCGATCTCACCGACGCGGAGCGGCCGGCGGCTCGTAACGAACACCGTCCCGTCGATCTGCGGCGCATCGCCCTTGGTGCGGCCTTTTGCGATTTTTGGATCGAGCCCCGGCAGCGGGCCGATCTGATCGATGATGACACGCTCGTTGTGCCCAACCTTGCGTTTGAGACGTTTGCGCGAAATCGCCTGCTGGTGCGCCATCAAGCGGTTCCAGCGGTCTTCCTTGATGGCCTCGGGTATCAGGCTGCCGAGATCGTTTGCCGCGGCGCCCGCGACTGCCTCGTAACGGAAGCAGCCGACGCGGTCGAGTTCGGCCTCCGTCAGCCAGTCGAGCAGCAGGGCAAAGTCCGCTTCGGTCTCGCCGGGAAAGCCGACGATGAAGGTCGAGCGGATGGTGAGGCTCGGACACAGCTCGCGCCATCGCCGGGTGCGTTCGAGCGTGCGTTCCTGCGCCGCCGGACGGCGCATGCGTTTGAGGACGTCCGGGCTGGCGTGCTGGAAAGGCACATCGAGATAGGGCAGCACCTTGCCGTCCGCCATCAGCGGAATCACCTCGTCAACGTGCGGGTAGGGGTAAACGTAGTGCAGCCGGACCCAGACGCCGAACTCGCCCAGCTCACGCGCAAGATCGAGGAATCTCGCTCGCACTTGCCGGCCCTGCCATGGGCTTGAGGCGTACTTCAGGTCAAGCCCGTAGGCCGACGTGTCCTGCGAGATGATCAGGAGTTCCTTGACGCCGGCGGCCACCAGCCGCTCGGCTTCGCGCAGCACATCGGCGGCCGATCGGGAGACCAAGTCACCACGCAGTCTTGGGATGATGCAGAAGCTGCAGCGATTGTTGCATCCTTCTGAAATCTTTAGATAAGCATAGTGGCGCGGCGTCAGCTTGATGCCTTCAGGAGGAATCAAATCGGCAAACGGATCGTGTTGTGGCGGAGCGGCACGATGAACGGCGTGGACGACGCTTTCGTATTGCTGCGGACCGGTAACGGCGAGCACACCCGGGTGCGCGGCGGTAATCTTTTCCGGCTCCGCACCCATGCAGCCGGTGACGATGACCTTGCCGTTTTCCGCCATCGCCGTGCCAATGGCGGCAAGCGATTCCGCCTGCGCGCTGTCGAGAAAACCGCACGTGTTGACGATTGCGAGGTCGGCGCCGGCATGCTCGCGCGCCAGTTCGTAACCCTCGGCGCGCAGGCGTGTAATAATACGCTCGGAATCAACCAGCGCCTTCGGGCAGCCGAGCGACACGAACGAAATGCGGGGGGCGCGTTTCATGGCAAGAAATGGGGTCCTGCATTTGGGCAGACTGGATTGAGAGGCCAGCGCCCACTTATCCCGAGTGTGCTGTAGCACGCCGTTTCCTCCGGTAGCGATGGGTCGTCCATTTCGATAGACTCCGCGCGTGCGATTGCCCGATCCGCCGCTCCTTGTGGTGACCGACCGCCGCCAAGCGCGGCACCCGCTCGCGGCAGTCGTGTCCGCGGCGCTCGGTGCCGGCTGCCGCTGGATCAGCCTGCGTGAGAAGGATTTGCCCGAAGACGAGCAGGTCGTGCTGGCCCGCCGTCTGCTGGCGACAACCCGCGCTGCCGGGGCGCGTTTGCTGCTGCACGGTGAAGCTTCGCTGGCCAAGCTCGCCGGCACCGACGGCGTGCATTTGCCGTCCGGTGCCGATCCGGCCGCCGCCGCTGCCGCCCGTAAACTGCTCGGCGGCGAAAAGCTTATTGGCGTATCGATCCATACAGTCTCCGAAGCGGAAGCCATCGATCCGCAATGGGTCGATTATGTCCTGGCCGGCCCGGCCTTCGAGACGCCGAGCAAACCCGGCTATGGCCCCGAAATTGGCCGCAAGGGATTGGCCGACATCGCGCGCGCAGCGCGGGTGCCGGTGCTCGCCATTGGCGGCATCAATGCAGCACGCATTGCCGACCTGATCGCCGCCGGCACGGCAGGCGTCGCGGTGATGGGCGGCGTCATGCGCGCGCCCGACCCGGCACTGGAGGTTGGCGGCCTTATCGCCGCGCTGAAGGGGGCGCTCGCGATCAGCGCGCCCGGTAGGTGCTGACCCCCTGGTCGGGTACCCAGACACCCGCGGGCAGCTTGCCCGCCTGCCAGAATACGTCGATCGGCATGCCGCCACGCGGATGGAAATAGCCGCCGATGCGCAGCCATTTTGGCTTCAATAACGAGACCAGCCTCTTGCCGATGGCCACCGTGCATTCCTCATGGAATCCGGCATGATTGCGGAAGCTGTTGAGGTAGAGCTTGAGCGATTTCGATTCCACCAGATAGCCGCGCGGCACGTAATCGATCACCAGCGTGGCAAAGTCCGGCTGTCCGGTGACCGGGCACATGACGGTGAATTCCGGAAAGGTGAAACGTGCCAGGTAATTCCTATCCGGATGCGGATTGGGCACGCGATCGAGCACCGCCTCGCCTGGAGAGGCTGGGATCGGCGTCGGCCGGCCGAGCTGGAGCTGCCTTGTCATGGCGCTATTGTAGCCGGTGTTGAGCACGGCGAAACCAGGTCCCGCGCACGGCAGGGCTATCGCATATGACTTTTCCCTCCCCTGAAAGGAGAGGGAAATTGAGTTTGCGTATCGGGCGGTGACGCATAATTTGATCCGTCGGCGCGCCCAATGCGGCGAATGCGTAGGGGCGCCCCTTGTGGGCGCCCTGTTTGATCGTGCCGGAATGGGGCGGCCACCAGGGCCGCCCCTACACGCCCTCTTATGATCGGGCCGCCCCGACGCGTTGCATCCCGACAATGCCCAACCGGCGATCGATACCGAGCCCATAAAAGTGGGGATACGCGCGCCGGCTGCGATTGCTCCACCGGCAGAATCAGAAGAATAAGCCTTGGCAAGGGCGGAGTACGCGCCAGGCGGGCGGCCAGCGGGCTTCCTCTACCCATGTACCGAACCGAATCGATCGGCCGTGTCCGGACGCGCCAGTTGCTGGCGACCACGTCGCTGGTGGCGTTGTTGATCGGCGCTGGGGCGCCGGCTGCGTTCGCCTGCTACACCGGGCCATACGCCAATCCGGGTGGCTACACTAACGCCGGCACGACCGCCTGCATCATCGTCAGCCACACGTCTTTTACCGGCACTCTGGGCAATACCGGCACGATCTCGCCGGGGCCGACCGGCATTGCAGTGGTCAACGGCAGCACCATCACCGGCAAAATTTCCGACTCCGGCGTGATCAGCGCTTCAAGCCACGGCATCTTGATCGACAGCACGAGCCATATCAACAACACCGGTACGGCCATCTACATTGACGGCCCAACCTTTTCCGGCGGCATCACCAATTCCGGCACGATCAGCTCGACGGCCGACGAGGGCATTTACGTCTACGCCTCGACCTTTTCCGGCGGCATCAGCAACGGCAGCGCAATCAGTGCGTATTACAGCGGCATTCTCGTTTACGGCGGTAACTTTTCTGGCGGCATCACGAATTCCGGCACCATCAGCTCGACGGACTCTGCGGGCGCGGGCATTGACCTCTACGATTTCACGACCTTCTCCGGCGGCATCAGCAACAGCGGCACGATTTCGGGCCCATACGGCATTTACGTCTCCGATTTTACGAATTTCTCCGGTGGCATCACGAATTCCGGCACCATCAGCGCGACGGACTATACGGGCATTTACGTCTCCGGTTTCACGACCTTCTCCGGCGGCATCAACAACGCCGGCCTGATTTCGGCCCACAAGACGGCAGTGTATGTTGCCGGATCGATGTTTTTCGGCGGCATCAGCAATTCCGGCACGATTTCCTCGGCCGCCGACTACGGCATTTACGTCTACGCCTCGACCTTCTCCGGCGGCATCAGCAACAGCGGCACGATCAACGCAATCGACAGCGCGGTTCTCGTTTCTTCCGGCAGCACCTTTTCCGGCGGCATCACAAATTCCGGCACGATCAGCAGTTCCGGCTCAAAAGGCATTGACATCGATACGACCCAGTTCGGCACCTCGAGCGCCAGCGGCGGCCTCAGCAATTCCGGCCTGATTTCGGCTGCGAATACCGCAGTTTATGTTGACGTGGGGACGTTTTTCGGCGGCATCAGCAATTCCGGCACGATCAGCAGTTCAGGCGCAGAAGGCATTTATATCGATGCCACCCAATTCGGCACCTCGAGCGCCAGCGGCGGCCTCAGCAATTCCGGCACGATTTCGGCCCGCAAGACGGCAGTGTACGTTGCCGGATCGACGTTTTTCGGCGGCATCAGCAATTCCGGCACAATTTCCTCGGCCGCCGACTACGGCATTTACGTCGACAATGTCTCGGTCTTCTCCGGCGGCATCAGCAACGGCGGCGCAATCAGTGCGTACTACGCCGGCATTGTCGTTGAATACGGCACCTTTACCGGCGGCATCAGCAACAGCGGCACGATCAGCAGTTCGCGTTCAGCAGGCATTTACGCCTACATTGTCTCGGTCTTCTCCGGCGGCATCAGCAATTCCGGCACGATTTCGTCGCCCGCCGATTACGGCATTCGCGTCTACGCCTCGACCTTCTCCGGCGGCATCAGCAACGGTGGCGCAATCAGTGCGTACTACGCCGGCATTGCCGTCGACGCCACGACCTTCTCCGGCGGCATCAGCAACGGCGGTGCAATCAGTGCGTACTACAGCGGCATTGCCGTTGGCTACTCCGGCACCTTTTCCGGCGGCATCACGAATTCCGGCACCATCAGCTCGACGGACGCCGCCGGCATTGACGTCTACGAGGTTGCGAATTTCTCCGGCGGGATCACCAACAGCGGCGCCATGGCTGGCCCCTATGGCATTTACGTTTACGATGTCACAACGTTTACCGGCGGCATCACCAACAGCGGCACCATCAGCGCATCAAGCCACAGCGGCGTTGCCCTCTACACGATCCCGACCTTCTCCGGCGGCATCACCAACAGCGGCACCATTATCGCCAAGACCGGCATCGTGGTCGGATCCGGTGTCACTTTTGCCGCCGGTGGCGCGATCGTCAATTCCGGGACCATCACCGGCACCGGCGGCACGGCGATCAATGTTCAGGGCGCCACCAGCCCGGTCATCATCGATCAGACCGGCGGCTTGATTTCCGGCAACATCCTATTGTCGACCAACGCCGACCAAGTGAACATTTCCGGCGGCGCCATTGCGGGCAATATTGTCGGCACCGGCACGCAGGACACCATCAATTTCAATCTCGGCTCCGGCACGTTCACCTACGGCGCCGCCTACGGCTTCACCGACATCAATCAGGTCACCGTCACTTCCGGCACCGTGATCCTCGACGGCACCAACCAGGACACCAGCACCAGCGTGACCGGCGGCACGCTGGTGATCGGCGACGCCGCCAATCCGGGGGCGATGCTGGAAGCCGGCACCGTCGCGGTGAGCGGCGGCATTTTGGCCGGCTACGGTACCATCGACCCTGCTTCGCCGGCGGTCACCATCGCTTCCGGCGGCAGTTTGGCGCCGGGCATGCCGGGCGGCGCGATCGGCACGCTCACCATCGCCGGCGGCCTCACGTTCGATGCCGGCAGCTATTACGATGTCGAGGTCAACGACACGGCGGCGTCGAAGACGCTGATCGGCGGCGCGCCTGGCACCGTGACGATTAACGGCGGCACCGTAGTGGTGACGCCGGAATATACGACGCTGGGCGCGCATGGCGGCACCACGTTCACGATCGTCACCGTGACCGGCGGCCGCACCGGCACGTTCGCGGGGCTGACCGTCAACGACGGCAGTTTCACCGGGACGTTCTCGCTCACCTACGATGCCGACGACGTCTACCTCGATGTCGGCAGCGGGTACGAGATTTTGCCGCAGCCCGCGGGCGGCACCGTCAACGAGCGCAATGTGGTCAACGGCATCAACAACGCCATCATGGCCGGCGACACGCTGCCGAACAGTTTCAATCAGTTGCTCGGCCTTTCCAATGCCGCCTATCTCAATGCGCTGACCCAGCTCGACGGCGAGGACGCGACCGGGGCGGAGACCAGCGCCTTCCAGCAGATGACGGAGTTTCTCAATCTCTTGCTCGATCCGTCGTCGATGGGCGGCGGCGGGGGCAGCCCGCTCGGCTTCGTGCCGGAGCAACAGTCGAGCCTGCCGCCCGACATCGCGCTCGCCTACGCCT
>JASHRW010000354.1 GCA_030037065.1 Xanthobacteraceae bacterium | reverse complement strand
CCATGTCATAATGAATATCCTGACTCGAATGAGCGATGGCGGCGTAGAGCGACCATGTTGCGGCGTAACAGGCGAGCAATACCGCCATGGTACGCTCACAGCGTGCCGGATCGACCAGCGCGTCGAACAACCGCTCAAACGAATTGCGCGTGCGCCGGGTGGCTTCGACTGCGGTCAGAAGCTGCATACGCGTTTGATCCGGCCCGGGCGATAGATAAGGCGAAAAAACGGCCCCAGTCGAGACCTTGCCGGCGGTGCTCAACACAATCGGCCGACTTGCCGCTTGCAAACGCCGATGTTATCTGCGCCCGCATGAGCGCGACGCCCATCGAAAACATCCGCAACTTCTCGATCATCGCCCACATCGACCACGGCAAATCGACGCTCGCCGACCGGCTCATCCAGCTCACCGGCGGCCTCGAAGCGCGCGAAATGGTCGAGCAGGTGCTCGATTCGATGGACATCGAGCGCGAACGCGGCATCACCATCAAGGCGCAGACGGTACGGCTCAATTATCGCGCCCGCGACGGCAAAGATTACGTGCTCAACCTGATCGACACGCCCGGCCATGTCGATTTCGCCTACGAGGTCAACCGCAGTCTCGCCGCCTGCGAGGGCTCGCTGCTGGTGGTCGACGCCAGCCAGGGCGTCGAGGCGCAGACGCTCGCCAACGTCTACCAGGCGATCGACAACAACCACGAGATCGTGCCGGTGCTCAACAAGGTCGACCTGCCGGCCGCCGAGCCCGATAAGGTCAAACAGCAGATCGAGGACGTGATCGGGCTCGACGCCTCCGACGCCATCCTGATTTCGGCGAAGACCGGCGAGAACGTGACGGAGGTGCTGGAAGCGATCGTCCACCGGCTGCCGCCCCCCAAGGGAGACGCCGCGGCGCCGCTCAAGGCGCTGCTCGTCGATTCCTGGTACGATTCCTATCTCGGCGTCGTGGTGCTGTTCCGCGTGGTCGATGGCGTGCTGAAAAAGGGTCAGCGCATCCGCATGATGGGCACCGGCGCCGCCTATGACATTGATCGCGTTGGCGTGTTCACCCCGAAGCGCGTGGAGCTTAACGAACTCGGCCCCGGCGAGATCGGCTTCCTCACCGCCTCGATCCGAGAGGTGGCCGACACTCGCGTCGGCGACACCATCACCGACGATAAGAAGCCGGTCGACGCGCCACTGCCCGGCTTCCGTCCCGCCATCCCGGTCGTGTTCTGCGGGCTGTTCCCGGTCGACGCCGCCGATTTCGAGGCGCTGCGCGCCGCCATGGGCAAGCTCCGATTGAACGACGCGAGCTTCTCTTACGAAATGGAAACATCCGCGGCACTCGGCTTCGGTTTCCGCTGCGGCTTTCTCGGATTGCTGCACCTCGAAATTATTCAGGAGCGGCTCGAACGCGAATTCAATCTCAATCTGATCGCAACCGCGCCTTCGGTGATCTACAAGATCAAGCTGCGCAACGGCCAGCAACTGGAAATCCACAATCCGGTCGATATGCCGGACCCCAACCACATCGAGGAAATGCAGGAGCCGTGGATCGAGGCGACGATTCTGACGCCCGACGACTATCTCGGATCGGTTCTTAAACTCTGCCAGGACCGCCGCGGCGAGCAAAAGGAGCTGACCTACGTCGGCAGCCGGGCGCTGGTGAAATATAACCTGCCGCTCAACGAGGTGGTGTTCGATTTTTACGACCGGCTGAAATCGGTGTCGCGCGGCTACGCATCGTTCGATTATCACCTCACCGACTACCGGCCAGCAGACCTGGTGAAATTGCAGATGCTGGTCAACGGCGAGCCGGTCGACGCGCTCGCCATGCTGGTGCATAGGACGCGCGCGGAAAGCCGCGGCCGCGCTATGGCGGAGAAGCTGAAAGAACTTATCCCGCCGCACATGTTCCAGGTGCCGATCCAGGCCGCGATCGGCGGCAAGATCATCGCTCGCGAAACCGTGCGCGCTTTTCGCAAGGACGTGACGGCGAAATGCTATGGCGGCGACGTGACGCGCAAACGCAAGCTTCTGGAGAAGCAGAAGGAAGGCAAGAAGCGCATGCGCCAGTTCGGCAAGGTCGATATTCCGCAGGAAGCCTTTATTGCCGCGCTGAAGGTGGATGTGTAGCGGCTACCGTTATTCTGCTGCTTGCGAACGACGCAACAGTCCGGCTTGCTTCATTTCGTCGTGCAGGGCGATCGGGTCCCAGTCATAGCCGTTCGGCCAAGTCAGTGCACCGTCTTCGAGGAACACGCGCTGGAAATAGGCCGCGTCTTTCAGAGGCTCAGACATCGGCCCGGTCTTTTGAGAAATGTCAATGAAATCACGCACGCCAATCGTGCCGTCGGAGAATTCGATCTCCAATCTATGGCCGCCTAAGGATCGCACGCCGATAACGTCAATCATCATTCCAAGCCTGGGATACGTTCGAGCATGCCGTCGGTGCGCGCTGCGTTCCAGTTACGGAAATAGGCGATCGTGGGCAATGCGCGCTCCACCTGCGGGTTGCGCGAGCTTAACGGGCGGCATCAGCCCTCGCCGATCTCCCGCAAAATCTCAGCCGTGTGTTCGCCGAGGCGTGGCGGCGGGCGGTCGGAAGCCATGGGCGCGCCGTCGAGCACGATCGGCGTGCGGATGCCGGGACTTGTTCCGCCCTTGGCCGCGGGGTTTTTCAGGTCGAGCTTCATGCCGCGGTGAATCAC
>JASHRW010000353.1 GCA_030037065.1 Xanthobacteraceae bacterium | reverse complement strand
AATCGCGGAGCAGCGAGCCTCGCGTCAGAATAGTTCGTCGGTTCGGACAAGTCTCGCCTGCGGTAGGAGTACGGGGTGCGACGTTTTACATCATGCGCGCGGCGCGAGCCGGCAAATCAAACCACTCGAGGCGCTCTAAGAGCCGTGCGGTCCCCACGGACCGGGCGGCTGATCGGGTGGGGCGGTGGTCTGGCCAGACGCTGCGGCGCCATCTTGCGCGTCGTCGGCCGCCCCCCAGGGGCCGCTCTGCGGCGGCGCGTCGGCGTCATTATCCGCCTGGGTTTGCTCCGTCGGCAGCGCGATCGGGCCAGGATCGTGACCGCCGGCGTACTTGACCAGCGCCTCGACGCGGTTCTCGACCGTCGGATGGGTATCGAACAGCTCGCCGAAACCCTCGCGCGGATTGTCGACGCACAATTCCATCACTGCTGAGGTCGCACCCGGCAATTCGCCGCGACCTTCGATCTTGCGCAATGCCGAGATCATGGCATCCGGATTTTGCGTCAGCTCCACCGAACCGGCATCGGCCAAATATTCGCGTTGGCGCGATAGAGCGAGGCGAATGACGAACGACAGCGCGTAGGCGACCACGAGGAGGCCGACCGCGATAAGAATTGCCAGGCCCGCGCCGCCGCCACCACCGCCGCGGCGATCGCCGCGCGAGTTGCCGAAGCCGGTATAGAACCACAGCCGAAAGACCAGCTCGGCGAAGAACGAAATCACGCCGGCGATAATGACGGCGATGACCATCATGCGCACGTCGCCGTTGCGGATATGGGTGAGTTCGTGGCCGAGAACCGATTCGAGTTCCGCGTCATTGAGCAGGCTGAGCAACCCGGTCGTGACCGTGATCGAGTATTGCTTGTCGTTCATGCCGGTGGAGAACGCGTTGAGCGCGTCGCTCTCCATCACTTTCAGCTTCGGCATGGTGATGCCGCGCGAAATGCAGAGGTTTTCCAGGAGATTGTACAGGCGGGGCTGTTCGCTGCGGGTCACTTCGCGGCCGCCGGTGAGTGCGTCGATCATGCCTTGGTGAAAATAATAGGCGATGACCACCCAGGCCGCCGTACCGACCGTCGCGTATGGCGCCGCGCCGATGAAGTCGAACCATGCGCGCTGCATCAGCGTATTGAGGTCGGCATTGACCGACAGCCCTTCGGCGGCGAGCGCGCCGGCATAGACCAGCACGTAGACGAGAATGAACAAACCGATCAGGAGCGCGATCGACCGGCGCCGGTTCGACTGGATGTGGGTGTAGAGACCGTAGGCGGCCATTTGCTATCTCGTCGTTCCGGGACGCCGCGCAGCGCGGAACCCGGAAACCATAATCACGGTCATCACAAGCACGCTCCAATCCGTCAAAAGCCCTGCAGTTTGTGATTATGGAATCCGGATGCGCGGCTTGCGGCCGCGCTCCGGACTGACGAATTAAAATTTGACCTGCGGCGCTTGCAGTTCGGCCTGGCGGTCGGTGCCGAGATCGAAGAAGTCCTTGGCGGTAAACCCGAACGACGCGGCAAACAGCGCCGCCGGAAAGCGCTGGATGCCGGTGTTGTATTCCTGCACCGCGTTGTTGAAGAAGCGGCGCGACGCGGCGATCTTGTTTTCCAGGTCGGTCAGCTCGTTCTGCAATTGCTGGAATTCGGTGTTGGCTTTCAGGTCGGGGTAGGCTTCCGACAGCGCGAAAAGCTGGCGGAGCGCGCCGGACAGCATGTTCTCGGCTGCGGCCTGCTGCGCCGGAGCCGCGCCTTGCGCGGCGACTGCCGCATTGCGGGCCTTGACCACTTCGTCGAGCGTGCCGCGTTCGTGGGCGGCGTAGCCCTTCACCGTCTCAACCAGGTTGGGGACGAGATCGTGCCGTTGGCGCAGTTGCACGTCCACGTCGGCAAACGCTTCGTTGACCCTTTGCCGCATGGTGACCAGGCCGTTGTAGACGCCGATCGCCCACAGCACGAGAAGGACAATGACGACCAGGATGATAATTGCCGTAAAACTCATGGATTGGCTCCCTTTGGCGGCCGCGGGCAGGACAATAACCGCAAATGGTGATGGCGGCGAGCGGCGGCCGCGGCCCTCTTCTGCGTGCCAAAACGGCGGACGTTGGCGGCCAATATAGGGGTCCTGGCAGCAGCCGTTAAGGTTAGCACTCGACGAACATCGCGCCGGCCCCACCGGTCGTTTAGGAATCGTCCAAACGAGAAAAAGGTGGTCGTCATGCCGAAGCATTATCTCGGCTATCCGCCGTCGGGCGGCTCGGACCGCGCCGCGGCGTTGAGCGAAGTTCAGGCCTTCGATAGGGCGCTGCGCGGTAAAAGCTATGGGGCTGCCGGTGAAACCGCCGTGCTCCGCCATACCGATCAGGTCGCCCGCGACATCGCCGAGATCGAGCGCGCCGTTACCGCATTGCGCAAGGCCGAGCCGGCGCTGGAAAGCTGGAGCGCCGCATCGGGCAACGATCCGTCGACCGTCCTGCCGCGCAAGCCGCGCCAGGTGTGGCTCACGATCGGCGTTCTCTGGCTGTCGACGGCTCTGGTCACCGCGGGCGCGGTTGCCGCCATCGCCCGGCTCGCGGGCTAGAATTTGTTTCTCCGCCGCGGACCGACGCGCGCCGCGGGAATGTAGATATCAATAGGCGTTGCGGTACGCCGCCGGCGACAACACCGTGCGGGCGATGATTTTCAGGTCGAGCCAGAGCGACCAATTATCGATATAGAACAAGTCGTATTCGACGCGCTTGCGCATCTTCTCGTCGGTTTCGGTCGGACCGCGAAAGCCGTTGATCTGCGCCCAGCCGGTGATGCCGGGCTTGACGTTGTGCCTGCGCGCGTAGAGCGAAATGCGCCGCTCGTATTCGCGATCGTGCGACAGCG
>JASHRW010000352.1 GCA_030037065.1 Xanthobacteraceae bacterium | reverse complement strand
CCGCGCGTATTGCAGATGGTCATGGACTCGCTGCGCTACTGGGTGAGTTCGTTCCACATCGACGGCTTCCGCTTCGATCTGGGCGTCACGCTTGGGCGCGAGCCGGGCGGATTCGATCAGGGCGCCGGGTTTTTCGATGCCCTGCGGCAGGATCCAGTGCTCAACCGGGTCAAGCTGATTTCCGAGCCCTGGGACATCGGACTCGGCGGCTACCAGCTCGGCAATCATCCGCCGGGATTCGCCGAGTGGAACGATCGCTTTCGCGACAGCACCAGGCGGTTCTGGCGCGGCGATGCGGGAGAACGCCCGGAATTCGCGGCCCGACTGGCCGGGTCCGGCGACCTCTTTGATCACCATGCGAGGCGACCGTGGGCGTCGATCAATTTCGCCGCCTCACACGACGGCTTAACGCTGGCGGACGTCGTGAGCTTCGCACAACGCCACAACGAAGCGAACGGGGAGGGCAACAAGGACGGCGCGGCGGAGAACTATTCGGCCAATTACGGCGTTGAAGGTCCAACGAACGATAAATCCACTCTGGAATCGCGGGCGCGTATTCAAAGGGCCATGCTGTCGACCGTGATTCTGGCTCATGGCACGCCGATGATTGTTAGCGGCGACGAATTCGGGCGCACCCAGGGCGGCAACAACAATCCGTATTGCCAGGATAACGCGACGTCGTGGTTGGACTGGACGCGCGCCAATTCATCCCAAGGCCGCGCGCTGACTGATTTCGTCGCCAAACTCATCGCCATTCGGCGCCGCTACGCGGCTCTGCGTTGGCCGCATTTTCTGCACGGCAAGGCGGAGCTTGCCCCGGGGATCCGCGACATTGCTTGGTTTGATGCCGACGGTAGGCAGATACCCGACGAGTCCTGGAAAGACCGCGAACGGCGACTCCTCTGTCTGCGCCGCGCCGTTCGAACGGACGACGGCTCGGTGTCGCTGCTGAACTTGCTCCTCAACCCGACCACCGAGGACCGCTATTTCATTCTGCCGGGGCCGACTCCGGCCGGGCGCATCCTCGTCGACAGTGCGCAGCCGGGCGCTGACGAACTGGCCGTGACCGACAACAAGGTCGGCGTGCGCGCGCATAGCCTGGTGGTGGTCTGTGCCAAACTGGAGGGGCCGTCATAGTGAAGCGTGCCGAGTGGCGTCCGTCGTTCGGAGCGAATTTGACCGGGGCAAACCGGACACGATTTCGAGTCTGGGCGCCGGCGCAACAGACAATGTCAGTCGCCATCCAAGGCGGAGCCACGGTGCCGATGACACGCCACGATGGTTGGTTCGAAGCGGAAGCCGCGTGCGGAGCCGGAACGTGTTACCGCTATCTATTGGCGGACGGCAGAACGATCCCCGATCCAGCTTCGCGCGCGCAGGATGGCGACGTGCATGACGCAAGCATCGTGGTCGATCCGTCGTCGTATCGCTGGCGTCATCCTCAATGGCGCGGCCGGCCCTGGCATGAAGTGCTGATCTACGAACTGCATGCTGGCGTTCTCGGCGGCTTTGCCGGTGTCGCACGCGAGCTGCCGCGGCTGGCGGAGCTCGGAGTCACTGCGGTCGAGCTCATGCCGATCGCGGAATTCCCCGGCGCGCGCAACTGGGGCTACGACGGCACTCTGCCGTACGCGCCTGAGTGCAGCTACGGCTCCCCCGATGATTTGCGCGCACTTGTTGATGCTGCGCATGGGCATGGTTTGATGATGTTTCTCGACGTCGTCTACAATCACTTCGGACCTGATGGAAATTATCAGCCGCTGCTCGCACCGCAGATGTTTCGCGCCGATCTGACCACGCCGTGGGGTCCCGCCATCGATTTCCGCCGCTCCGAAGTGCGCCGCTTCTTTACCGAAAACGCGCTCTACTGGCTGCTCGATTATCGCTTCGACGGGCTTCGCTTCGATGCGGTGCATGCCATCAGCGAGTCGGACTGGCTCGATGAAATGGCGCTGGCGGTTCGCAGCACGATCGAGCCTGGACGGCAGGTGCATCTCGTTCTCGAAAACGACAAGAACGAGGCCGGCCATCTGGCGCGCAATTTCGACGCGCAGTGGAACGATGACGGTCATCACGTGCTGCACGTTCTGTTGACTGGCGAGCACGAGAGTTATTACGCGGATTATGCCGACGCGCCGGCAGCGCGGCTGGCGCGCTGCCTCAAGGAAGGTTTCGTCTATCAGGGCGAGCCGTCGCCGCATCGCGGCGGAAAACCGCGCGGTAGTGCGAGCGCCGCATTGCCGCCGACCGCGTTCGTTCTCTTCCTGCAGAACCACGATCAGATCGGTAATCGCGCCTTCGGCGAACGGCTGACCACGTTGGCCGACCCGCGGGCGCTGGAAGCCGCTACGGCGCTCCAACTGCTGGCGCCACAGATTCCACTCATCTTCATGGGCGAGGAAGTAGCGAGCGAGGCTCCATTTCTGTTCTTCACGGATCACAAAGGGGAACTGGCGAAAGCCGTCCGCGACGGACGTCGCCGAGAATTCGCGAGCTTCTCGCAATTTTCCGATCCGAAGCTTCTCGCCGAACTGCCCGATCCAAATGCGCGCGCAACCTTCGATCGCTCGAAGCCCACCGGCCAAACGGACAAAGCGACGGCGCGCGTGTCTCTTTATCGCCAACTCCTGACAATTCGCCGCACGGAAATCGTCCCTCGCCTGGTCAATGCGCATGCCCTGGATGCATCCGCTGTCGGCCCGGCCGCCGTGACAGCGCAATGGCGCTTGGGCGACGGGTCGCTGCTCACCCTCGCCTGCAATCTCGGCAATTCCATCATCGAAGCGCCGCCGCAGTCGGGCCGCGTGCTGTTTGCGACGTCGCGGACTGCGCAACGGGACATTTCCGCTGGACGGCTTCCCGCTTTTTCAACCGTCGCATTGCTCGATTGAAATGAACGATGAGTCTGTAGAAGCACTGGCGCATCGCGCGGGTTTGGCCGTCGAGTGGCGGGATTACGCCAACAAACCGCATCGCGTTGCGATCGAATCGCTGCACCGCATTCTCTCAGCTATGGGCCTGCCGTGTGACACCCACGGGGAGTTGCAGGACAGCGAGCGGCGGCTTGCGCTGCCAGGCCTTCCGCCGCTGATCACCGCAACCGTCGGAGCGCCGATCGATCTGCCGATCGCGGCCGAGAAGCTCCCCGCCAGCGTCCGCCTCACCGCCGAAGACGGCACGACGCTATGGGCAGAGCTTCGCCCGACCGCAAGCGGAGCGTGTCTTAGCGCCATCGAAACGACCGGCTATCACCTCGTGGAATTCGGCGACCAACACGTCACGGTGGCCGTTGCTCCGCAGCAGTGCTTCACGACTGCAGATGCTGCGCCCGGCGAGCGCCTCTGCGGTCTGGCGGTGCAGGCATATGGGCTGAGCAGCGGCGGCGATTGCGGCATCGGCGACATGGCCGGCATCGCCGCGCTCGCCACGCAAGCTGCGAAACTCAAGGCCGATGCACTGGCGCTCAGTCCTATGCATGCCTTGTTCACGGCCGAGCCTACTCGGTTCAGTCCTTACGCGCCCTCGAGCCGGCTATTCTATAATCCGCTATACGCCGATCCACGGCCGCTATTCGGCGACGAGCGAGTGGAAAAAGCTATTGCCGATATCGGCGTTCTTTCGGCAGGCGCCGAGTTGAGCTGGCGTCCTCTGATCGATTGGCCGCAATCGGCAAAGATAAAAATGTCGATTCTTCGGCGCCTGTTCGAAGACTTTTATGCGACCGATTTCGCCGCAGCCGAGACACCGCTCGCTATGGACTTTTCCAAGTTTCTGGATGCTTCCCGGCCGCTGTTGCAAGAGCATGCA
>JASHRW010000351.1 GCA_030037065.1 Xanthobacteraceae bacterium | reverse complement strand
AAGGCCGCCACCGTGAAATCAGCGATCGACGCCAAGACCAAAGAGCTGATCGCTCTGGGCATTGCTGTGGCTATCCGCTGCGACTCGTGCATCGCCTTTCACGTCCATGACGCGCTCGTCGCAGGCGCGACACGCGCCGAAATACTGGACACTCTCGGCGTGGCTATCATGATGGGCGGCGGGCCGGCGGCAATGTATGCTTGCGATGCCTTTGGCGCGTTAGAGCAGTTCGAGAGCGTGAGCAAGCCGTAATTAGACCGCGATCCACCAGCAGGTCCGCACTGCAGAATTGCAATATGTCGCCGGCGGAAGCCCGCCCGCCTGTCGTGTACGATCGGCATCCTCAATGCGCCGTAGGTCAATGCGGCGTAACAGGGCGGCTTGTGGATCTAGCAGTCGATCTGTGCAACGGCTTTGGTAAGCGGGTGCTTCGGGTGTTACTCGTAGCGCAGTGCCTCGATGGGATCGAGTCGTGCCGCTTTGCGTGCCGGATAATAACCGAAAAACACTCCGACGGCGGCGGAAAACAGGAAGCCCCCGCCCACGGCAGCCAGTGAAATCGGTGCCAGCCACCCCGCCACCAGCGAAATTCCGACCGAGCACACGATACCTACGATGATTCCGGCAAGTCCGCCGCTGACGCTGAGAAAGACTGCCTCAGCGAGGAACTGCAATAAAACGTGCAAACGACGCGCGCCGATAGCCATGCGCAGGCCGATTTCGCGCGTGCGCTCGGTGACCGAAACGAGCAGAATGTTCATGATGCCAATGCCGCCGACAAGGAGCGAGATCGAAGCTACGGCCGCAAGCAAGAGCGCCATGATCCGGCTCGAACTTTCCGAAGTTTCGACGAACTGGCTTAGGTTGCGGATTTGGAAATCGTCAATGTCGCCGGGCTTGATGCGGTGGCGCTCTCTGAGCGTCGCCGTCGCTTGATTGATAGCCGTCTGCACCAGCGGCTCCGCCGTCGCCTGCACGAAGATAAAATTGACAAAGCCGGTCAGTCTCGGCTGCAGATTGTACGGATTGGGCGGTGATAAGTAGGGCCAATTAAGCGGGTTCTGTTGTTGGGTCGGTGCCGCCACGCCAAGCACCTTCTGTTGGGCGGTCGTGAAGGGGATCATGACCAAATCGTCCTGATCCGTGCCAAAAGGCGACTGACCTTTGCCGACGAAGATGCCGATGACCTGCAGCGGGACGCTTTTAACCTGGATGAAGGCACCGACCGGGTTCTCGCCCGGACTAAAGAGTTGGCGATACACCGTTTGACCAATGACAACAACGAGCGCGGCCTTGCTTTCGTCCTCCACGCTGATCCTGCGCCCGGCGGCGATTTGCCAGTTCGTGATCGACGGGTAACTTTCGCTCACGCCTTGGATGCTGGTCGTCCAATTCTGGCTGCCATACTGCACTTGGCCCTGTTGACGAATCATATAACCCACCTGTGCTACGGCAGGATCTGTTTGGCGGATCGATCGCGCGTCCGACACGGTCAGCGTGCTGGCGCTTCCGTAACCGGCGCGAATACCGCCGGTGGTGATCGCGCCGGGAACGATCACGACCATGTTGGTCCCGAGACTCTGGATTTGTTTGCGTACCGCTTCGTTGGCGCCTTGCCCGATGGCCACCATGGTGATGAGAGCGGCAACGCCGATGAATACCCCTAGCATCGTGAGCGCAGAGCGCATCTTGTTACGGCCGATCGCCTGCGCCGCAGCGGCCAGCACCATCAGTCCGAACGACAGATGCGCCCTGGCCGGGACCCCGGAGATTTCCGAGTCTGCCGGGCGCAAGGTTGACCGCTCAACGGGCGCTGCCATCGCAGCTTCCTTTTTGACAGTCTCGCCGGCTGCATGCGGAACGGTAGGTTCGGCTTTTCGCGCCACCGGTTGGTCAGAGATGATCTTGCCGTCGCGCATCGTTACAATGCGATCGGCATAGGCGGCAATGTCGGATTCGTGCGTTACCAGAACGATAGTGACGCCGCGTTGTCGATTGAGCGAGACAAGCGTTTCCATGATCTCGTGCGAAGTGCGCGTATCGAGATTGCCAGTTGGCTCGTCGGCGAGAAGCAAACTCGGCGAATTGATAAGCGCCCGTGCGATCGCCACGCGTTGCTGCTGACCGCCGGAAAGCTGGCCCGGTGTATTGCGCTCGCGCTCTGCAAGGCCGAGGAATCGCAGCGCGGCGCTCGCTCGCTCGATGCGTTCGCTGCTGCGCGTCGGGCCGGAGGCTGCGTAGTAGAGCGGCAAGCCAACATTCTCGATGGCACTGGTCCGCGC
This sequence comes from Xanthobacteraceae bacterium, assembly GCA_030037065.1. Classification (GTDB taxonomy): domain Bacteria; phylum Pseudomonadota; class Alphaproteobacteria; order Rhizobiales; family Xanthobacteraceae; genus BOG-931. Next base: position 3,869 of record JASHRW010000351.1, on the reverse strand, counting down.
GAGCAGATTAAAGCTCTGGAACACGAAGCCGAGCCGTTCGCTGCGGATGCGAGCGAGGTCGGGTTCGTGCAGTCCCGCCACGTCGACTCCCTCGAGCAGGTAATGCCCGCTGGTCGGTCGGTCGAGGCAACCGAGAATATTCATCAAAGTCGACTTCCCGGATCCCGACGAGCCCATGATGGCGACAAACTCGCCGCGCCGAATCATCAAGCTGACGCCGCGCAGCGCCTCAACCTTGACGTCGCCGACCACGAACGCGCGGGTCAGATTTTCGACTGTGATGACCGATTGCGTGAGCTCGGGTCCCGCCTGTTGCATACGCGGGTTCCCTAAAAGCGCGGCGCCGCTAAACTTGATTGGCCGTCTGAGTGCGGGTTGCTCTCGGCGGTGATGATCTGCTCTCCCGTGGTCAGATCGCCTTGCACGACTTCCGTGAAACTGCCGTCATCAAGCCCGGTTACAATCGAGACGGCAATCGGTGCGCCGTTACGCAGCACCCAGACCTTCTGTCGGCCACTAGTCGCGGCTGAGCTTGCTGCGGTCGACAGCCCGCCGGGCACATAACGCAACGCCTGGTCAGGCACACGCAACACGTTATCCCGTTCGGCGAGGACGATCTCGGTGGATGCGGTCATTCCCGGTACCAGCGCCAGATCGCCGTTGTCGACGCCAACCACGACGTCGTAGGTCACGACATTTTGCACGGTGTTGGGCGATACGCGGACTTGTGTGACGCTGCCATGAAAGACCCGCTGAGGATAGGCGTCGACAGTGAAGTTTGCTTTATCGCCGACCTTGATGCCGCCCATGTCGCCTTCGCTGGTATTGGTATCAACTTCCATCTGCTTCAGGTCGGTCGCGATGAGAAAAAGCGTCGGCGTCTGAAAGCTGGCAGCAACGGTTTGTCCGGCGGTCACGTTGCGCGATACCACCGTGCCATCGACCGGTGAGATGATGTTGGTGTAATCGAGGTTGAGCTTGGCGCTTTCAACAAGCGCTTGATCGAGCTTGACCGTACCCTCGTCTTGATTGACCACGTAGACCTGATCCTCGGCCTGTTGTCGCGCGATTGAATTTTCGCCTGCTAGCTGCTGATAGCGCGTGAGGTCCGTTCGATCCTTGTCGAAGACGGCTTGGTCGCGCAAAAGCTGCGCGGAATATTGATCGAGTGTCGCCTGATAAGGTCGTGGATCAATTCGGGCGCAGACTTGGCCGGCCCGTACGTGGGTGTTGTAATCGCAGAAGATATCTTGGATGACCCCGGAGACGTAACTGCCGACAATGATCGTGAGTACAGGATTCACCGTACCAGTCGATGTCGACGTTCGCGCGATCGTGCCACGGGTGACCTGAGCCGTGACATAGTTGACTGTGTTCCTTTCCCCCAAAACCATAAATAACGCGGCGGTCAAGCCGATCACGAGAACTACGATGACTGTGCCCATCAGCCAATATTTTCGCAATCCTGCCTCAATTTTGCGTGTGGCGACATTGGAGACGGGAAATTGCAGCACCTTGCCGCGTATCTCGCTGTGAGAGGCATCGAAACTGACGCTCATGGCGTTCTCGCATTGTCTTCACGGGCAAACCCGATACGCGTCCGGCTCTGATCCCGGCGCCCCTTCTTCTTGCCAGGAGCCGTCTGTGCTCACATTGATTTGGGTCAAGGAGATGCGTGGGTGTGTTGCTGGCCTCGCCCCGGACGGCTCTTGGTGCGGCCCCCACAGGTCGCGGTCGGGCTAACGGGCGGCGGAAGCGGAATTTTGCCGGCACTGCCCGTATGCAATTGTCGTGTTATCGGACCCGTATTGCTGCCACACGAGGCCTAGCGAGGATCGATCAATGCCGATGCTGAGGGCACCAACGTCGCCACTTATCGCGACATTGCTGATCGACACGTCGGTGAAGCTGTAACTCCGATCGCCCCGCTGGGTCTGCAAGGTCCCGGCACTGTCATCAAATATAACGGTGAGCGGCTCATTCTGGGCTGATGCAGCACCGCCGGCGATATTGAGGACGCAAGTAAGCTGCTGTGGTGCAGACTGCGACGTGCATGGCCATATCGCCGATATAGCTATTGCAGCCAAAAAGCCCACCGTATGCCGAGTTTGCCGCATTCGCGTTTAATCCTCGTCTTCGGCTGTTCTATGCGGCCAGCGGCATCCGAAGACATTGATTCAAGTCAATGAGCAGTCGCGCAATTACGATCAAATATAATTATCGATCGCGCTTGGGACGCCGACGCGCAAATGAAGTGGGGACGGTGGGGGCGATAAAGTGCGATCTGTGCTCCAGCATAGCCACAGCAAAAAGGCGATCCATAATCGGTTGGCCCAAAGGCCTCATAACAGCTATCTCCGTGACTGGATCTACGGTGGAATCGGCGGCGCCGTGACCACGTTCGCGATCGTCGCCAGCATTGTCGGCGCCCATCTGTCCACATCGATTATTTTCATTCTTGGCTTCGCCAATGGATTGGTCGACGGTTTTGCGATGGCGGCGGGCAATTATGGTGTGACCAAAGCTGAGCGGGACGACTACTAGAGGGTGCTTGCCATAGAGCGTCGGCATGTGGCGCTGGAGCCGGAGGGCGAGCGAGAGGAAATCAGGCAGATTTTTTGCCGCCAAGGGATTTACCAGAGAGGACCTCAAACGGGCCGTCGATGTGATCGCCTCCGATCCCGCACGGTGGATCAAGACGATGGCTACAGAAGAGTACGGTCTTGCCCCCGCGCAAAGATCGCCGCCGCGGGCAGCCGTGCGCACATTCATGGCCTTCTGTGCGCCGTTGCTGACGTATCTGTTCACCGGCAGTCTCACGGCCTGTGTGCTCGGCACCGGCGCGACCTTTTTTGCCGTCGGCGCGGTCAAAAGTCGATAGTAGTCAGCGGGATGGTTGCGCTCGGGCCTCTTCGCTATGAGGGCATCATCAACGAGCTGAGCCCGGCCCTACGATCGCATCAAGACGATTGAGCGATCCGACTCGGCCGACATTTTCTTCCGCTTTTCGCACCGCTGAATCGTTTTCGGTCTTAAGCTGTTCCGAAAATCGTAAAGGCGATGGATTGGAACCCAATCGATAGCGCGCCCTGCGATCGCGATCTTGAACTAGCCGTACTCAATCGCGTTGGCATGCATGCTCTCGTCTTCCCATGCCGACGCACTCGCAACGAGTGGTCCGGGAAGCCGATCAGCATTGAAGCTGCCCTTTGGCGGCAATGGCCTGCATACGATCAGCCGCCATCCGCCGTTCCGAAATGAACAAGGTACGTGGCGATTTCAGCATCTGACAGACCAAGATCATGAAAAACATCGCGTGACTCCGTGCGCGCGGAGCCTAAGCGGTCCGCCGAGCGGTCGCGCACAAAGCCCTCACTCTCGTGCCAGTCGTGCAGATTTTCGCACGCCGGGCAGCGCAGACGAAGACTGAACGACCTGATCGGTCCATCACGTGCGGCCCAAATGCCGCTCTCGATCACGCGGTCGGTCTGTGGGCAGCGAAATGTGAGCGGGCGCATTGCCCCACTCCGGCTATCGATCCGAACAGATCACGATAATCTGACCGGGAGATCTAAACTCGGTAACGCCGCGCGGTCTTTGATCTAAGTCAAGCGTCAGATGCTAAGGCGAAGCCGTGACCGGAAACCTCCAGCGCTCCTGTACCACCATTCGTTGCGTACCGAGTTTGGATTTCCCGGTCAGTGCCAGATTCCACGCCCGATCTGGGTTGCTCGTGTCAAAATCAGCGTTCTGGTGCCAAAATAAAGCGCCCGGCCCGGGCCAGATCTTCCTATTTGCGGGGAGCCGGGATTACAGCCAGTGCCAAAATCCAGCGCCTCCGATAGCCGGCCTTCGTTACTATTAGGCCA
>JASHRW010000350.1 GCA_030037065.1 Xanthobacteraceae bacterium | reverse complement strand
GACGCTTCGCCGCCGTCGATTCTTGCAACTCGCCGGCGCCGCCGCGGCGCTGCCGAGCCTGCCGCGACTGGCCTTCGCGCAAAAATATCCCACCCGGCCGGTGCGCCTGATCGTGACCGTGCCGGCCGGCGGCTCGCCCGATGTCATCGCCCGGCTGATCGCGCAATGGCTGACGCAGAAGCTCGGACAGAATTTTCTGGTCGAGAACAAGCCGGGCGCCGGCACCAATATCGGCACCGAATTGGCGCTCAGGGCCGCGCCGGACGGCGGCACGCTGCTGCTCGCCATGTCGTCGAACGCGATCAACCCCGCGCTCTTCCACCACCTCAAGTTCGACTTCATCCGCGACGCCGAGCCGGTGGCGAGCATCGCCACGATTCCCCTGGTGCTGGTTGTCAATCCGGCGTTTTCGCCGAAGACGGTGCCTGAGCTCATCGCCTATGCCAAGGCCAATCCGGGCAAGATCAATTTGGCGTCGGGCGGCAGCGGCACGCCGCTCTATGTTGCCGGCGCGCTGTTTCGCATGATGGCCGACGTCAAGATGGTCGACGTGATCTACACCGGCGAGGGCGCCGCTTTGCCCGATCTGCTCGGCGGCCGCACCCAAGCCATGTTCGGCGTCATGCCCGCCGCGCTCGGCTATATCAAATCCGGCAGGCTGCGTCCGCTGGCGGTGACCAGCACCAAACGCCAGGAGCTGTTGCCCGGCGTTCCGGCGATGGATGAATTCCTGCCCGGCTACGAGGCGAATGGCTGGTACGGCATCGTTGCCCCCAAGGGCACGCCGAAATCCATCGTAGATACGCTCAATAGACAGATCAATGCCGCGCTTGCCGATCCAGCCATGCGCAAACGCTTCACCGACGTTGGCTGCGACGTGTTCACTGGCACGCCCACCGACTTCGAAAAATTCATCCGCGCCGAGACTGAGAAGTGGGCGAAGGTGATCAAATTCGCCGGCATCAAGGCGGACTGAGGCTTTTCCTGCTCCGAGGGCGCTCCAAGTTCGCCGTCCAGTTAACTTGGCGCAATGTCTATTGCCGGCAAGTCTTATCGGAAAATCGGCCGCCGTTTTCCCGGATCAAGCGCTGGTCTAATGACAGGTCGCCACGAACTGCTTGAACAAGGTGTTGTCGAGGCTTGCTTCGAACTTCAGCAAACGCATCGGCAGTTTTGCCGCGGGATTGAACAGGAAGGCTACTTCGCCGCTGTCCGGCAGGCCGTTCTTGATCAGCGCAGCGACGATTTTCGAATTGAGCGGCAAGCTCAGAACCAGGCGATTGCCGACTACTTGTGGCGCCGGCGCCTGCTTAGCGGTCAGCGTGATCGGCTCAAAGTCGCCGCTGAGTTCGATGCTATAGCCTGCGACGGCCGCGAGGAGATCCTGCGCCTTGGCGCGGACGCCGGGATCGAGCGAGAGGGTCACGACCAATGCCGGCTCTTGCTGCGCGCTGGGCGCCGGAGTCGGGCTGGGGTTGGTCGCTGGCGCCTGGCTCGGATTAGTTGCCGGCGTCGGGCTCGGCTTGGTCGGCGGCGCGCAGGCGAAGACCACCGAGTGGGTGCCCCAAACGTCGTTCGTGGTCCCCTGCAGGGAGAATCCGCTGCCGTCGGCTAGGGGAGCGATTTGCCAGCGGGTTTGCCAGCGCGGCGTGACCACGTTGAGGTCCTGCATCTGCTGCAGCGTCAGATCGGTGACGACGTTGCCGCGCTTCTGCGCCATGTAGACGATCCAGTTCGGCGAAATTCCCATCACCGTCAGAAATTTGACGATCAGCGCCGATTCGCGCTCGGTCGCGTCCTGCAGATCAGTGTTGGGGGGACCGGATCCCTCGAACTGATGCACGCCGAAATTCGATCCGTAATTCATCGTCCGTCGAATGCCGCCCATAAACACAAAATTGCACGCGCTGTAGCAGACGCCGGGAAACGGCGGCACAGCCGATTCGGAAATATAAGGTACGCTTTGCGGCTTGATGTTCGGGCTGTTCGGAAGAATCAGCGGGAAGAACGCGCCGACCTCCGTCCATAAGTTGTCGCGGCGGATGAGCGCGCCCATGTTCATGCCACCCTCAAGATCGCCGCCGCCGGAATTGATCACGACGGTCGTGCCGGGTTTGGGAGGATGATCCGTCAAAAATTGTTCGAACTTGTGATACGTGTCGGTGCAGATGTAACCGTCGGCAAAGATGTAATCGCGGCCGCTGTCGCCAAAACTTTCTCCGAGCGGATTGTTCCAGAACGTGAACGTCATTTCCGGCTGGTCGACGCATTTCTGCTGCGTCTGCGCCGGAGGCTGCGACGGAGTCTGTGCCGGAGGTTGCGACGTGGACTGCGCCGCCGCCGGCCCAGCGCCTGCCGACGCGGCGATCAGAATAGCTATGGCCATTATATTTGGCAGGCATTTGCCGGAACCAGAGCTGAAAACCGGTATGTTCATGTGAGAATTCCCCCGATAGGCGGTGGTCGGACCGTCATCTTGTTCTTATACAGGAACGATCAGGTGTCTGCTGTGAAATTCGGTCGCAACTTTCTTTGGCTCCGTTTGCTGAAACCGAGTCGCCCTGCGCAGGCGTATCATGTGCGCTTGCGCAAAATCTCCTTGAGTCTTTGCGGCGTCACCGGAATCTGCGTTACCGCGCCGGGCATGCCGATGGCGTCATCGATGGCGGAGGCGATGGCGGCGCCGACGCCGGTGATGCCGCTCTCGCCGGCGCCCTTGATGCCGAGTGGATTACGCGGCGTTGCATAATCCTCGCGCAGCAGCACGTCTGGCACGGGTGTCTCGTGCACGGCGGGGAGCAGATAATCGGCAAAGGTGACGGCGAGCGGGTCGCCGCGCTCGTTGTAGATGAATTCCTCGGACAGGGCGCCGCCCAGCCCTTGGGCGTAGCCGCCGACGATCTGCGCCTCGACCAAGGCCGGATTGATGGCACGGCCGATGTCGTAGGCGATGAAATAACGCTCGACGGTGACGCCGCCGGTCTCCGCATCGACCCGCACGACGGCGACGTGGCTGCCGTAAGGGTAGACCTGATGGTCGACCTTGAACCAGCCTTCGGCGGAAAGGCCGGGATCGCGCGCGCCGAGCGTCTTGGAGCCCGGTGCCAGATACTGGGCGATTTTGCCGAGCCCGATCGAGGGGCCGCCGGCGCGATCCTGGCGCACGACTTCGCCGTTGACGATGTCGAGTGTCTCCGGCGTTGCCTGCAAGAGCTCGGCGGCGACTTCGAGCGCTTTTTTGCGCACGTTCAATGCAGCGATATGCGTGGCCGACGCGGTCATCACAGTGGCGCGCGAGGCGTGAGCGCCGATGCCATAGGCGATGCGATCGGTCTGGCCGTGGATGACGCGGCAGTTTTTGTAGTCGACGCCGAGCGCATCGGCGGCGACCTGCGCCATCACGGTCTCAAAGCCCTGACCGAGCGAAGCGCCGCCGGTGACCACTTCGATCATGCCCGAGGTGTCGACGGAGATTTTCACGCCGTCGGCCGGACC
>JASHRW010000349.1 GCA_030037065.1 Xanthobacteraceae bacterium | reverse complement strand
TCGCTTCGACTACACGCCAGCCGCCACCGGCAAAACCCTAAATGACCCCAAATACTTGCGCCCAGACTGCAATCGTGGCTAGGAATAAAGTCAACGAGGCTAGTGCGAGCGCCTCCTCGAGTACGTTGCGAAACATGAGCCTGCTCCAAAGAACGAATAGAGAATATTGTTCGTGTAATGTTCGACAGAGTCAAGGGCAATTTGAAGGGTCGGGGGTGTGTTCTTTGAGGCTCGGCCAAACGCTACGCAAAGACCTTCCCCACAGGCTGCGGAACCCTGTAACCTAGGCTTCATTGCCGGTCGTTCATTCAAGCGTACCCGCACAAAATCGAGGAGGAAGAGTCAGATGAGAAAATTCGCTCTCACGTTGACGGCCGCTACCCTCGTTCTGGGAATGACCGCGCTGACCGCCAGCGCCCAAACGCAGGCCCCGGGCGCGTCCAGCCTGCATGCGCAACTCCACAACTTTAGCCCGATCATCAAACAAACGGCCTGCAACGGCCGCTGGGGTCCATGGTGTGGTCCTGGATGGGTGCGCAGGTGCTGGCGCGGCCCCTTCGGCGTCCCCCATTGCCGGTGCGTCCCCTGCTACTAAAACGATCGTCCAGTAAATCGGTTGGCGAGGCCGCCCGCGGGCGGCCTCGTTGCTTCTGCAGGGCAGTACGTCCCGCGCACTGATTGCCCTTAAAGGCGCGATCACCAAAGTGTGCGCGCACCCACTTGCGGTCGCCGAACTAGACGTGCGCTCCCGGTGTTTATGGCTGGACGTCAAAAGCCAGGAGGCCAACCATGCGGACTTTGCTGTTGGTCGCAGCGATTCTCGTCGGTGTCGCCAGTGCGATGAGTTCCCCGGCCGAAGCGCAAAACTATCCCTGGTGCGCCTATTACGGCGCAGGTGAGGGTGGCGGCGGCGGCGAAAATTGCGGGTTCACGACATTTGAGCAATGCATGGCCACGATCAGCGGCATGGGCGGGTTCTGCGATCGTAATACCCAGTACGTTCCGCCGCCCGGTCCGAACGGCGGCACCGCCCACCATCCACGACACCACCGCAAGCATTACGCGCACCCGTGACTTTCGCGGCGAGCCGGCGATGCTGCGGCCTTTGCTTGCAATCGGAATTGTCGCCGGTGCGATCGCGATCGGCGGCTCTGCTGAAGCGCAAAACTATCCGTGGTGCCTACGCTCGAAACACAGCGTCGGCATCACGTTAATTCGACGACAGCGCCATCACGGATGGTGACGCGACGATCCATCTGCGCGGCAAGGTCGAGGTTGTGCGTGGCGATAATGGCGGCTAGGCCCGAGGCGCGCACTAATTGCGCCAAGGTAGCGAACACGTGGTTGGCCGTGTGAGCATCGAGATTGCCGGTCGGCTCGTCGGCCAGAAGAAGTCGCGGCGCGTTGGCGACAGCTCGCGCAATGGCGACGCGTTGCTGCTCGCCACCCGACAGCTCCGCCGGCCGATGGGTCAGACGGTCCTTGAGGCCCAGATACGTAAGCAGTTCGACGGCCCGCGCCGTCGCCTGATTGCGCGACAGCCCGCGGATCATTTGCGGTAGCGTCACGTTCTCAAGCGCGGAAAACTCTGGCAAGAGGTGATGGAATTGATAGACGAAGCCGATGTCGTTGCGGCGAATCCGCGTGCGCTGGATGTCGCTCAAATTCGAGGTGGCCAGCGCGTCGATATAGACTTCCCCGGAATCGGCATGTTCGAGCAGGCCGGCAATATGCAGAAGCGTGGACTTTCCGGCGCCGGACGGCGCCACGAGTGCCACCGACTGACCGGACCAGACGGCAAGCTCCGTGCCTTTGAGTACGTCGAGCGTCGAATCCCCTTGGTGAAATTGCCGGCCGATGCCGTGCAGGAACAGATATGGCCGCTCTTCGTCGGCGCTGGACGGTGCGGTCGCCTCGGTGATGGTGGTCTTCTCGTCCATCGCGCCTGATCACTCGTAACGCAGCGCTTCGACCGGATCGAGCCGCGCCGCCCGCCAAGACGGGTAAAGTGTCGCCAGCAGCGACAGCCCGAGTGCCATGACCACGACAGCCGTGGTTTCCTTCACGTTCATATCGGCCGGGAGTTTGGAGAGGAAATAAAGCTCGGGATTGAACAGATCGGTGTGGGTCAGCCACGAGAGGAAGCGCCGGATCGTATCGATGTTGGTACAGACCACGACGCCGAGCAGAAAGCCGGCCAGAGTCCCCACAATCCCAATCGACGAACCGGTAATCAGGAAAATGCGCATGATGGCCCCTTGGGTCGCGCCCATCGTGCGCAAGATAGCTATGTCGCTGCCCTTGTCCTTCACCAGCATGATCAGGCCGGAAACGATATTGAGCGCCGCCACCAGCACGATCAGGGTCAGAATCAGGAACATCACGTTGCGCTCGACCTCGAGCGCGTTAAAGAACGTCGCGTTGCGCTGCCGCCAATCGATCATGTAAATCGGCCGCTCCGCGGCATCACCGACGAGCTTGCGGAAGCGGTCGATGTGGTCCGGATTGTCCGTGTAAACCTCGATGGCGGTGACGTCGCCGTTACGGTTGAAATAGGCTTGCGCCTCCGGCAACGGCATGAAGACAAAAGCGGCGTCGTATTCCGACATGCCGATCTGGAAGACCGCCAACACCTTATAGGTTTTGATGCGAGGCGTCGTACCCATCGGCGTGACCGCGCCGCGCGGCGACACCAGTGTGACGTTGTCGCCCGCCCGCACCGAAAGCTGGTCGGCGAGCCGGCTGCCGATGACGAGACCGTCCGCCTGATCGAAGCCGTCAAGTGTGCCCTGTTTGATGTTCTTGGCAATGGAGCCGAGCTTCGCCAGGTCGGCGCCGCGGATGCCGCGAACGAGCACCCCTGACGCGTTGAACGGCGACGACGCCAGCGCCTGACCTTCGACGATGGGAGCGGCAAGGCGAACGCCGGGGACCTTGGAAACGCGATCCGATACCGCCGCCCAATCGGTGAGCGGCCGTTCGAGCGGTTGGATCAAGAGATGGCCGTTAAGCCCAAGAATCTTGTCGAGCAATTCCTGGCGGAAGCCGTTCATCACCGCCATGACGATAATGAGGGTCGCGACGCCGAGCATGATGCCGAGGAAGGAAAAGCCGGCAATGACCGAGATGAATCCCTCCTTGCGCCGCGCTCGCAGATAACGCAGCGACAGCATCCACTCGAATGGTGCAAAGGGATGGGTGCCGGTCGGCTCGGACATTCAGTTTTGGTCCCCGCGACTAGTGTCCCGACTCCGACGTTCGCACGATTCTGGCGGCACGCTCGTTCGCGAACTTCGGAATCGAAGGAACACTAGCAACTTATCGATCTCGTGTGGCCTTGGCTCAGAAGTCCGCACCACAACCCAGCCGCAAGAACGGTGCGGACTTCTGAACCGCCACATAGGCCGGAGTTTCACACGATTCTGGCGCTTTCAAGCCTTGAATCGACGCGACCCAACGCCCCAGCGCACAGCTTCATGCGTCGAACCGAGCCAGCGCGTCCGCAGGACTCATGAGTTCCCGCTGCCCGTCGGACCGCCGTTTGACCTCGATTTTCCCTTCCGCCAAACCCCGCGGCCCGACGAGAATCTGCCAGGGGATGCCGATGAGGTCGGCGGCGGCGAATTTCGCGCCCGGACGCTCGTCGAGGTCATGATAGAGGGTGTCGATGCCTTGGGCCGTGAGCGCCGCATAGAGCTGCTCACAGGCCGGGTCGGTGTCACTGCCCCCCTGCTTGAGGTTGAGGATGACGACCTGGAACGGCGCCACGGGTTCCGGCCACTTGATACCATTCTCATCGTGGAAGGCCTCGATAATGGCGCCTACCAGCCGCGACACGCCGACCCCGTATGAGCCGCCGTGGATGGTGTGCTCCACCCCGTCGGGACCCGATACCACCGCGTTCATCGGCACCGAGTACTTCGTGCCGAAATAGAAGATCTGGCCGACCTCGATACCGCGCGTCTGCAGCCGCCGCTCCAGCGGCACTTCACGCTCGAACCGGGCCTCATCATGCACATCCTGGGTGGCGGCGTAGTGGCTCGTCCATTGCCGAACGATGGGCGAAAGGTCGCCGTCGTAGTCCACGTCCTCCCCCGGGACAGGCAGGTCGAGAACCTCGTTGTCGCAGAACACCCCGGATTCCCCGGTTTCAGCGAGGATGAGGAATTCGTGCGACAGATCGCCGCCAATGGGCCCGGTTTCCGCCCGCATCGGGATCGCCTTGAGCCCCATGCGCGCAAAGGTGCGCAAGTAGGCGACGAACATCCTGTTGTAGGACAACCGTGCACCCGTCTCGTCGACATCGAACGAATAGGCGTCTTTCATGAGAAATTCGCGCCCGCGCATCACTCCAAAGCGAGGCCTCTGCTCGTCACGGAACTTCCACTGAATGTGATAAAGGTTCTTGGGCAGGTCGCGGTACGAGCGGATCGAAGCGCGGAAGATCTCGGTGATCATCTCCTCGTTGGTCGGTCCATAGAGCAACTCGCGCTCGTGGCGATCCTTGATGCGGAGCATTTCCGGCCCGTAGGCATCATAGCGTCCGCTCTCGCGCCACAAGTCGGCCAGTTGCAAGGTCGGCATCAGAAGCTCCACCGCGCCGGCGCGGTCCTGCTCCTCACGGACGATTTGCTCGATCTTCTTGAGCACCCGGAACCCGAGCGGCAGCCACGCATAAATGCCGGCGGCTTCCTGGCGGATCATTCCGGCACGCAACATCAGCCGGTGGGAAGCGATCTCGGCTTCCTTGGGCGTTTCGCGTAGGATGGGCAGAAAAAAACGAGAGAGGCGCATAGAGCTTATCGGTTTGAGGGTTTCGTCATCGCTCCGGGAGTGAAGCCGCAAAGCCGCGCGAAAGACAAGCGTGGGCCCGCTGAGACGGGAAGACGGCCGACCGGTATTTTATTGTCCCACGCTGGTAAGCTGATGACAAAGGTTCAAACTTGGATTAGCAATAAGAGGCTATCGCGATATCGCGAGCTTGAGCGCGGTATTCGCGATACCGGTCCGAGTCTTGGGAGGATGGCCTTCAGAGCGCGAAGCAACGCCGCCGCCCCGCCAAATCCTTAGAGCATGGGAAACATAAGGCGTGGATGAAGGCCCGGACGAGGCATTCATTGAGGCAGGGCATGTCCCTGCCTTTTCTTTTTGCGGGCGCTTCATGGGCACTCTCTGGGCGCCCTCCCCGGGCCGTACCCAGACTCCAGATGAAGACAGTCAGTCAACTATATGATTCTCATATCAATCCTGACCGACGAAATGCGGACCGAAATGGGCAGTCAAGCCGTCGATCGTCACCAAGTGTTGGGCGTAAACGATGTAGAATGCCGCGAATATCAAGCCAGCGACGAGCGTCGTCCAAGCCAGTTTTCGCCCTAATTTCGGGATGACAGGCGCTCCCGGATCGGTCCCCGGCGCCACCTCGCCCCCTTCGTGCTGGCTACGGACCCCCCAGGGCAGCACGGCAAACAGCACGACCCACCAGATCAGGAAAAAGAGCGCAATACTCGTGGCTTTCGACATGTCGATATTCAAACCTGCTCCAGCTCGACCAAGGTCCCGGCAAAGTCCTTCGGATGCAGAAACAGCACCGGCTTGCCGTGTGCTCCCGTCTTCGGTTCGCCGTCGCCGAGGACGCGCATTCCCGCCATCCGTAGCGCATCGCGGGCAGCGCAGATATCGGACACCTCGTAGCAGAGGTGATGCAAGCCGCCGTCCGGGTTCCGCTCGAGAAATTTTGCGATCGGCGAGCCCTCGCCGAGCGGCTCCAAGAGCTCGATCTTGGTATTCGGCAGTGTGACGAACACTGTGGTCACACCGTGGTCCGGCTGCGCTATTGCGGCTGAGACATTTGCGCCCAAAATATCGCGGTAGACCGCAGCCGCCTTGTCGACGTCACGCACCGCAATCGCCACGTGATTGAGCCTACCGATCATGGTTTTCTCCTCAAGCCCGGCTCAGACGTTTTTAGCGGTTTCGGCGTCGATGTCAGCAGACCCCTCGCTTGGGCATTATCGATGTTACGCCATTGACGCATATACGCCGCTGGCGTATATGCGGTGCCCATGGTGCCGAGCCTGCACGCCGTGGCGGAATTGCCACAATTCCTCCGTGACGTCGCAGCGGTCGGGATCAGCGAGGCTCAGCATCAGGTGATCATTGACGTTATCGCCGCCAATCCCCTGCACGGAGATGAAATTCGCGGCTCTGGCGGCGTTCGCAAAGTCCGATTTGCCGGCCGCGGTAAGGGAAAAAGCGGAGGTTATCGGGTTGTGACAGCCTATTTCGGACCGAACGTCCCAGTCTATCTCGTGGCGTTGTTGAGCAAAGGCGAACGAGGAAACTTTACCGACGCGGAGATTGCCACATTCAAAATTCTAACCGGTACGATCGCTCGCTATTGGAGAGGAAGAACAACGTGAAAAAGCCCGCCGACAGGATCATCCAAGGTCTTCGCGAAGCGGTCGCGCACGCGCGCGGCGACAAGGTACCCGGGCTGAAACTACACATTCCACGGACCGTGGATGTCTACGCGGTCAGACGCAGAACCGGACTCTCGCAGGCAGCCTTTTCCAGCCGGATCGGCGTTTCGCCCGGCACTTTGCGCAACTGGGAACAAGGACGCCGCACGCCCGAAGGACCGGCGCGCGTGCTGCTCGCGTTGCTCGACCGCAATCCGCGCATCGTCGAAGACACGCTGGGTGGGGCGTGAGCGCCGTCCTCGGCTCAATCGTCAGTCTGTTTTGCCTCCGCCCGCAACGGCGCTCGGATCATGGCAATAAGGGCTTCTCGACCTTTTTCCAAGCGGTCCTCGTCCCAAATGATCGTTCGCGCTGAAACGCCGCCCTACACCACCAGCACATGCACGTGGCAGATCGGCTTTTTGTTCCATCGTTCGGCGATGGCAGAGCGCGCAGCACGACGCACTGCCTCGCCGACTGAATCCGGATCACGCCGCTGCGGCCTCGGCAGCGACTCGAAGGCCTGCTCGACCGCGTGGCGGGCGATGTCGCTCATCGATGCACCAGCAGCATCGCGTTCGGGAACGCCGAACAGCTCGATTTCCGGATCGGCAACGAGTGTACCCTTCTCGCTCAGCGCCAACGCCACGCTGATCAGGCCGGAGAAGCTGAGGCGCCGGCGCGAGGCCACGGTGCGCGCTTCGGCATCCACCAGGAGCGAGCCGTCCTTATAAAGGCGGCCGGACGGGATCTCGTCGATGATGGCGGCGGGGCCGGGCGCGAGCTGAACCAGATCGCCGTTGCGGCAGAGCAGAACTTGCGGGACACCAGCGCGACGAGCCACCTCGGCATGCTCGGTAAGGTGCAGGGCTTCGCCGTGGGCCGGAACGAGAATTTTCGGCCGCACCCAGCCGATCATGTCGAGAAGCTCCGCGCGCCGCGGATGCCCCGACACGTGAACCAGATGAGTGCGGTCGGTGATGACTTCGACGCCCTGAGCCACCAAGCCGTTAACCACCCTGTCCACGGCCTTCTCGTTGCCCGGAATGGCTCGCGCTGAAAAAATCACCCGGTCACCGCGCGACAGCGTGACCTCGGGATGCTCGTCCTCAGCGATGCGTGAAAGCGCCGCACGCGGCTCGCCTTGGCTGCCGGTGCACAGGGCCAGGACTTTATCGGGCGGCAGATAGCCGTAGCTCTCCGCGCTGCGAAAATCCTGCACGCCGTCGAGATAGCCGGTCTCGCGCGCAACCTGCACCACACGCTCCATGGCACGGCCGACGACGACAACCTCGCGGTCGGCGGCGCGTGCGGCGTCGGCGACGGCGCGAATACGATCGACGTGGGAGGCAAACGTCGTCACCGCTACGCGCGCGGGCGCGGTCCGGACAAGCTCGGCAATGGTCTTGGCGACGTCCGCCTCCGACGGCGAGCGTCCCTCGCGGATGGCATTGGTTGAATCGCCGACCAGCGCGAGCACGCCCTCGTCACCCAAACTCTTCAGGCGTGCCGCATCGGTCATCGAACCTGTAAGCGGCGTGGGATCTATTTTCCAATCGCCGGTGTGCAGCACGGTGCCGGCCGGCGTACGGATCGCCAGCGCGTTTGATTCCGGTATCGAATGAGCGACGCTAATGAATTCGACGGCGAATGGACCGAGCGTCACATTTCCATGCAACGGCACGACATTGATGGGAATTTTCGGAGCGCCGGGTTCGGCGGCCCGCTTGGCCTCGAACAAAGCGGCGGTGAAGGGCGTCGCGTAGATCGGCACGTTGAGCCGCGGCCACAGATCGATCAGTGCGCCCAGATGATCCTCGTGGCCATGCGTGAGCACGAGACCGACTATATTTTTGCGCTCCTCGATCAAGTAGCGGATGTCCGGCATGATGAGATCGACGCCGGGCAGATGCTCTTCCGACGCAAAGGAGACGCCGCAGTCCACGATCAGCCATTGCCGGCGCCGCTCGTCACCGAAGCCATAGATCGAGAGATTCATCCCGATCTCACCGATGCCGCCGAGCGGCGCGAAGACGAATTGGTTCTGCGCCATCACTCGATCTGCCGACTTGGAACGCGCCGATCGCCGCGGAGATCGAACGGAAAAACGTCGCCCACTGATATTTTTTCGATTCCGCCGCCGGAAAGCTCCAGCACGAGCCGGCCGGATCGGTCGAGACCAACGAAACGGCCGTGCTTTTCGCCTCTGCCATTGCGGACGGTGATCTGTTCGCCGATGCCGCGCGCAGCGCCGAGCCAGTCGTCGAGAATGGCCGCATATCCTCCACCGCCGTCCCATTGGGTAAGACGCCGGCACATCGCGGCGGAGAGTCGCTTGAAAAGCTGCGCCGGCCCGAGGTCGGCGCCGTGGACGGCAAGATCGGTCGCTGGATAGGCGGCGTCCGGCGGATGGCTCGCGCAATTGATCCCGATGCCGATGACCACGCTGACGCTTCTAGACGGCTCGACCTCCCCCTCGATCAGAATCCCGGCGCATTTGGCTTCTGCCAGCAACACGTCATTTGGCCATTTGAACGCAAGCTGCGCGGCAAGCTGCGGGGCTTCGGCTGCGATGGCATCGCGCACCGCCAAGGCGGTGACAAAAGCGAGCTCCGGCGCGTGCTCAGGGGGCGACGGTTCGCGCAGAAGAAGGCTCGCATAAAGATTTCCCGGAGGTGAAGCCCATCGGCGGTTCATCCGGCCGCGACCTTCGGTTTGCGATTGCGCGGTAATCCAGAGCGGTGCAGGCTCGCCCTGCCGCGCCCTTATGCGCGCCTCCTTGTTGGTCGATCCGGCCGTGGCGAGGCAAACAAGCCGCACGCCCGCTTCGACCGCTATGGCGTCAAGCTGCATCAGAACAGCGAGTGTGCCGCCGCGCTCGCCGCACCGACCAGCGGCCCCGGATAGACAAAGAACAAGATGTTAAACAGGCCGCAAACCCCAAGCACCACTCGAAGCGCAATCGGCATGGCATAGAAGCCCTCTACGGCTTCGTCGAAATACATGATTTTGATGATTGCCAAATAATAGTAGGCGCCAACCACGCTCGCCAGCACCCCGATCACCGCCAGAATGTAAAGGCCGGCTTTGATGGCGGCGAGAAAGACGTAAAACTTGGCGAAAAAGCCAGCGAGCGGCGGCACACCGGCCATCGAAAACAACAACATCGCCAGAAGAAACGCCCAGGTCGGATGGCTGCGGGCGAGGCCGGAGAGCTGGTCGATCGATTCCACCATTCCGGTCGAGCGCCGCATCGCCAGGATCACCGCGAAAACGCCGAGCGTCATGGTGATGTAGATCGCCATGTAGATGAGTATGCCCTGCACGCCTTCGGCGGTACCGGCGGCCAGCCCGATGAGCGCGTAGCCCATATGGCCGATCGACGAATAGGCCATCAGCCGCTTGATATTGCGCTGACCTATTGCCGCGAACGCCCCGAGCAGCATCGAGGCGATCGAGACAAATACGACAATCTGCTGCCATTCCGTGGTGATGCCGGGAAAGGCGGCGACCGCAGCCCGCACAAACATGGCGATGCCCGCCACTTTCGGCGCGGCAGCGAAAAACGCAGTTACCGGCGTCGGCGCGCCTTCGTAAACGTCCGGCGTCCACATGTGGAACGGTACGGCGGAAACCTTGAAGCAGAAGCCGGCGAACAAAAAAACGAGGCCGAAAATCAATCCGACACCGCCGTGCACAGCGGCCTGCGCGATGCCGACAAACGTCACGGTGCCGGTGAAGCCATAGACCAGCGACGCGCCATAGAGCAGCATTCCCGATGACAGCGCTCCGAGCACGAAATATTTGAGGCCGGCTTCCGTCGAGCGGAGCCGGTCGCGGTGGCTTGCGGCAACGACGTAAAGCGGCAGGCTCATCAGTTCGAGACCGAGATAGAGCGCGATCAGATCGGCGGCCGAGATCAGCATCAGCATGCCGAGTGTGGAGAGCAAAACCAGTACGGAATATTCGAAGCGCTCCTGCCGCTCTTGCTTGGCATAATCGAGGGACATGGCGATGGAGGCCGCCGAACCGATCAGCGCCAAAATCTTGAGAAAGCGCGCAAAGTCGTCGACCACAAAGCTGCCGCCGAAGCTTTCGAGCTTGCCGCCCGGCAGGGCCAGCAGAATCGCGCCGGTGATCACGAGGAGCGCGATCGCGGCGAAGTCGACGACGCGCACGCCGATATTGGCGCGAAACGCGCCGAGCATGAGCAGCGCCATGGCGCCGAGCCCGAGCACGATTTCGGGCAGCAGCGGCAAGTACGCGGGGACCTGTGCAGCGCCCATTGCCTTACCTCGTCAAGGCAGCCGCCTGCACGGTGCCAATCGCGTGATGATAGTTGTCGATCAGTTGCGTCACCGATGCCGCCGAAAAGTCGAGCACGGGCTTTGGATAGACGCCGATCAAGATGGTGAGAATCACGAGTGGCGTGAGAATGGTGATCTCGCGCCAGCCGAGATCCTTGATCCAGAGCAAATTCGGCTTCTCCAGCTTGCCAAAAATGACCTTGCGGTACAGCCACAGCATGTAGGCGGCCGAAAGGATGGTGCCGAGCGTCGCCAGCGTTGCTACCCAATTATTGACGCGGAAGGTGCCGATCAGCGTCAAAAACTCGCCGACGAATCCCGAGGTGCCCGGCAGCCCGACATTGGCGAGTGCAAACACCATGAAAACGAAGGCGTAGATCGGCATGCGGTTGACCAGTCCGCCATAAGCGGCGATCTCACGGGTGTGCATGCGATCGTAGACGACGCCGACGCAAAGGAACAAGGCGGCCGAGACGATGCCGTGCGAGATCATTTGAAAGATTCCGCCCGAAATACCTTGCGCCGTGACGGCGAATATACCCATGGTGACGAAGCCCATATGCGCAACCGACGAATAGGCGATGAGCTTCTTCACGTCCTGCTGCATCAGCGCGACGAGCGAGGTGTAAATGATGGCGACTATAGAGAGCGCGTAAATTAGCGGCGCTAGATGCTGCGACGCCTCGGGAAACATCGGCAACGAGAAGCGCAGGAACCCGTAACCGCCCATCTTCAAGAGGATAGCGGCCAGGATTACCGAGCCGGCGGTCGGCGCCTCGACGTGCGCGTCCGGCAGCCAGGTATGCACCGGCCACATCGGCAACTTCACCGCGAACGAGGCGAGAAAGGCGAAGAACGCCCAGGTTTGCAGCGCACGGGGGAAAGCGTGGTGCAGCAGCGTCGGGATATCGGTCGTGCCGGCGCTCCAGTACATCGCCATGATGGCAAGCAACATCAGCACCGAGCCCAACAGCGTATAGAGAAAGAACTTGAAGCTCGCATAGACCCGACGCGGCCCACCCCACACCCCGATGATCAGGAACATCGGGATGAGGCCACCTTCGAAGAACAAATAGAACAGCACCAAATCGAGCGCGCAGAAGGTGCCGACCATCAGTGTCTCAAGGACGAGAAATGCGATCATGTATTCGCGTACGCGGCGCTGGATCGCCTCCCAGCTCGCCAGGATCGCGATCGGCATGAGCGCGGTGGTCAGGATCACGAACGGCAGCGAAATGCCGTCGACTCCCATCTCGTAGGCGATGGCACCGCCGAGCCAGTGCGCCTTTTCGACAAATTGGAAGTCCGGCGACGATGGGTCGAACCGCCACAGCACGATGAGTGAGATCGCGAAAGTAACGAGCGTCGTCCATAGCGCCGTCCAGCGCGCATTACGCACGCCGGCCTCGTCATCGGGCAAAAAGGCGATGAACAGCGCGCCCACGATAGGCAGGAAGGTGACGACCGAAAGAATCGGCCAACTGGTCATCCGTGGCCTCCCACGAACATGAACCAGGTGACAGCGGCGGCGACGCCGATCAGCATGGCGAAGGCGTAATGGTAAAGGTAGCCGGTCTGCAGACGGATGACGTTCCTCGTCACGTCGAGCACGCGCGAGGACACCCCGTCCGGACCGAGGCCGTCGATGATGAAGCCGTCACCGCCCTTCCAAAGAAGCCGGCCGAGCCACATGGCGGGGCGAACAAATAGAAAATCGTAAATCTCGTCGAAATACCATTTATTGAGCAGAAACTTGTACAGCACCTCCTGTTGGCGGGCGAGTTCTACGGGCAGCTCCGGCCTGCGGATGTAAAACACCCAGGCAACCAGGAAGCCACCGATCATCATCACGGTCGGCAGCACCGAGAGAAGGAGCGGCAGCTTCTCCGCGTTCTCAAACAGCGTAACCGCAGTCCCTAGCTGCAGCGCGTTGCGAAAAAACGCTTCGGCGCCATGGCCCGCAAATACCGCCAGCGCCGGATAGCCAGCCGCAATCGATCCGATGGCGAGAAGCCCGAGCGGCACCAGCATCGTTTTCGGAGTCTCATGCGCGGCCTCGTAATGGTGATGGTCATGCGGATCGCCATGAAACGTCTTGAAGATCAGTCGCCACGAATAGAAGGCCGTCAGCGCGGCCGCGCCGAGCGTCATGATAAAGCCGTAGGACGCCATGGCATTGTTGCTGACCAGCGCCGCCTCGATGATCGCGTCCTTGGAAAAATATCCAGCGGTGAATGGGAAACCGGTAAGCGCCAACGTCCCGATTACCATCGTGCCGTAAGTGAAGGGGAGCTTGCGCCAAAGCCCGCCCATGTGCCGAATGTCCTGCTCGTGATGCATGGCAATGATCACCGAGCCGGAGCACAAGAACAGCAGCGCTTTGAAGAAGGCATGCGTGAACAAATGAAACATGCCGACCGAATAGGCACCCACACCCATGGCGACGAACATGTAACCGAGCTGCGAGCACGTCGAATAGGCGATGATGCGTTTGATGTCGTTCTGCACCAGCGCCACTGTGGCGGCGAACATGCAAGTTGTGGCGCCGATGAAGGTCACGAACGCTGACGCCGCCGGCGAAAGCGAAAACAACGGCGACAACCGCGCTACCATGAACACGCCGGCTGTGACCATGGTTGCGGCGTGGATCAATGCCGAGACCGGCGTGGGTCCTTCCATGGCGTCGGGCAGCCAAGTGTGCAGCAGAAACTGCGCCGACTTGCCCATGGCGCCCATGAACAGGAGCAGACACACAGTCGTAAGTACGTCGACGTTCCAGCTAAGGAAATGAAAGCTCTTGCCGACGAGGCTTGGCGCCTGGGCGAAGATGGTATTGAAATCGACCGCGCCGGTCAGCGCGAAAACGGCGAAGATGCCGAGCGAAAAGCCGAAATCGCCGACGCGGTTGACGATGAACGCCTTGATCGCCGCCGCGTTGGCTTCCGGCTTGTGATACCAGAACCCGATGAGCAGATAGCTCGCGAGCCCGACGCCTTCCCAGCCGAAGAACAGCTGCACCAGATTGTCTGAGGTCGCCAACATCAGCATGGCGAAGGTAAAGAATGACAAATAACTGAAGAAACGCGGACGATAAGGATCGTCGCTCATGTAGCCGATCGAATAAAGGTGAACGAGCGACGAAATAGTGGTGACGACGACCAGCATCACCGCCGTGAGCGAATCGATGCGCAGCGCCCAGTCGGAACGAAGATCGGCGAAGCTAATGAACGAAAACAGCCGCACGTGGGCGTCATGGCCGGCGATGCCGACGTCGTAGAAGGCGTACCAGGACAACACGCACGAAATCGCGAGGAGCGTCGTGGTTATGAGGCCCGCCGCCAGCGAGCCGGCGGCCGGCGGTTCGCTCGCGTGTTCCTCAGCGTGCGAGGCGCCTATGATGACATGCGCCTCGTGCGGCGATGGGGCAGCGCGCGCATGGCTTTCATCGACCAAAGCCGCCGCATGATTGTCCTGCGGCGGCGGGCTTTCGCCTGGGAAGCGATTGCGCGCGCCGACAAGCGCGATCATGCCGGCGATGATGGCGCCGATCAGCGGCAGGACGACGATGGCTTCGTACATGCGCCGATCAGCCTTTCATCAGGTTGATGTCTTCAACCGCGATCGAGCCGCGGTTGCGGAAGAAGGCGACCAGAATGGCGAGCCCG
>JASHRW010000046.1 GCA_030037065.1 Xanthobacteraceae bacterium | reverse complement strand
CCACTCGCACGATCCCGATCATCATCACCACGCTCACGACGAGCGGCACGAGCATGAAACGCCGACGCAACGATAGCTGCGAGCTTGAAAGCGGCGTTTGGACTTGCGGTTTCCGTCTTCCTCCGCATCGTCATTCCGGGCTCACCTCTTCGGTGCCCCCGAACGACGGCCTCACACATCCCAAACCGGCGCTCGCCCCGCAGGGTTGGCGGTGCGGCCGCCGGGCCGCGCCAGCGCCTTGATGCGGCGCATGTCGTCGTCGCTGAGTTCGAAATCGAACACGTCGATATTTTCAGCGATGCGCGCGGCATTCGAAGAGCGCGGAATGGCGGCGATGACGCTCTGCTGCATCAGCCAGCGCAGCGCGACCTGCGCGCAGGTCTTGCCGTAGCGTCGGCCAATTTCGGCGAGCACGGCATCGCCCTGGATGCGGCCGCGGGCCAGCGGACAATAGGCGGTCAGTATTAGGCCGCGCGCGCGGCACGCCGCAATCACCTTGGACTGATCGAGATAAGGATGGCATTCGGCCTGCAGCGTCACCAATGGCTCCGGGCACAGGGCAATGGCCTCGTCGAGCATGGCGATGTTGAAGTTGGCGACGCCGATGTAGCGGGTGAGGCCGTCACGCTTCGCCTTGGCGAGGGCGCCCATGGTTTCCGCAAGCGGCGTATTTTTTTCGGGCCAATGCACGAGCAAGAGATCGACGTAGTCGAGGCCGAGGGCTTTCAGGCTGGCGTCGACCGAGCGGGCGAAATCGCCAGCATGAAGATTTTCGTGCGAAACCTTGGTGCAAACGAATATTTCGCTGCGCGGCACGCCTGACGCGCGCATGCCATCGCCGACGGCGGGTTCGGTGCCGTATTTCCGGGCCGTATCGATATGCCGATAGCCGGCTTTCAATGCCGTTGCGACGTGCTCGGCGCGGACATATCCCAGGCCCGAAGTACCGATGCCGATGGCCGGAATTTGCGCGCCGTGCGCCGCGAGCTTCGGAGCAAGAGGCATGCATCTACGCGGGCTTGAACGCCGGCATCACATCCTTGGCGAACCAGCGCAGTTGCTCCTTGAATTCTTTGGGCGAGAGCCCCTCGGCCCAATGGATCATGAAATGTTCCAATCCCGGGTATTTCGCCTCGATCGATTTGATGCCGTCGATCACCTCCTTGGGCGGCCCGCAGAACCACGCCTTCTGCTTCACGCCTTCGGCGAGCGTTGGCACGGTGGTCGGCGCGCCGGGCGAGCCCCAGGTGCGGCCTTGCTCGTCGGCGTAGCGCACGAAGCCGAACGGCGCGAACCATTTGAAGCGTTCGTCATGCGCCGGTTCCAGCCGGCGGATGGCCTCTTCGCGACTGTCGGCCAGATAGACGCCGGCACCCCAGATCATGTCTTCGCCGAGCTTGTTCGGTCGGCCAAGTTTCTTGCAGGCCTCGTGAAACGCGCGAATGACATCGTCGAGGATCTTTTCGCCGTTGAGCGTCACCATCGCATTGAATCCGTTGCGCGCCATCAGCTCGATGGTCTTGCCGCTGGCGATCGGCATCCAGATTTCCACCGGCAGGTGTTTCGGCCGCGGCACCATCGTAATATCTTTGAGCTGGTAGCCGCGATAATCCACCGGCGGAGGGCACTCGTAGAATTTGCCCTTGTGGTGGAACTGCTGCTGATTGAAGCAGGCCAGCATCAGCTGTAGCTGTTCCTCGAACAGCTCGCGATTCTTGTTGGCGTCGAGCAGCGGCGCGCCGAACGTCTCCACCTCGCGCGTGTGATAGCCGCGGCCGACGCCCATGACGATGCGGCCATCGGTGACGATGTCGGCCATGGCGTAGTCCTCGGCGAGGCGGATCGGGTGCCACATCGGCAGGATGTTGAACGCGCAGCCGAACTTCAGCCGCTTGGTCTGGGTGGCGAGCCATAGTCCGAGCTGGATCAGGTTGGGAAAGACCTCGTAGCCCTCGCGCTGGAAATGGTGCTCGGCGGTCCACAACACGTCGAAGCCGAGTTCGTCCATGAGCTGCGCCACGTCGCGCGCGGTGAAGAAGGCCTCGCGCAACCGCTCGTCGGAATAGCGCCGATCGTTGGCCGGGGTGCCGCTTAAGCCCACATTGTCGAGCTCGATCTGTCCGACATAAAGGACGTGAAATTTCCTGATCATGTGGTTCCTTCCCTCGGCGACATTCGGCGGCCTTTAGGCGGCGGAGTCAACCATAGCGCAGGCGGCGCGGGCCGGCCACGGCACGGTCGGCGGTCCGTACGGCTGGCGCGCGGGGTCTGTGCTACCGATTAAGGAACAAGCACGCGGGAGCGTTGCGCGGTGCTCATCATGGCAGCGGGAGCAGAACTGAGGGGGCGCGCGGGAGTCATCGGCGGCACAGGTTTGGCACTTCTGATTTGGTCGGATTCAATCTGCAGGCTGTAGCGCAGGCCGGGCGGTGCATAGCTCGCCTCGACCTTGCGGCTAAAGCTCTTGGCAAAAGCTCCGAGGATACGGCTGCCGAAGCCCAAACTCTTCGGTTCAGCCACCGGAGGTCCGCCGTGTTCGTCCCAGGTGAAGGTCAGCACTCCATCAGCCCAATCGAACCGCACATTCACCCGGCCCTGCGGCACCGACAACGCCCCGTATTTGAGCGCATTGGTGACGAGTTCGTGGAGGATCAGCGAGAGGTCTTGGGTGAGCTGCGCGCCAAGCATGAGGCGGCCGGTACCGATGATCTCGAATTGCGCTTCAAACCCGCGGATTTCACCGCCGATGAGGTCAAGCAGATGTACTCCGTCGCCCATTGAGTCAGTGATGGCGCGATTGGCGGCAGACATCGACTGCAACCGGTCCATCAGCCGTTCCCGGACTGCCGCAGCGCCGACCACGCCGTTGCCCGGCAGGCTGAAGCGAATGACACCCTGGATCACGGTGAACAGATTTTGAATGCGGTGATGCAGTTCCTTCGTCAGTATAGATTGGTGGAGCTTGGCCTGCTTTTCCTTGTCGAGGTGCTCGACCAGGAGATCCAATGTCCTGTTGATATAATCGATGAGCATGACGCACACGGTGGCGTCGAGGGCATACGAGGCCACCGCGAGCCAGTGCAGCGTCGGGATGAACAGCCCCCATTGCGATCCGCCGGCCAACAGCGCGGCAAGAAATCCCGGGCCGCGACCGCCGACCAACGCCGCCAGGATGACCGCCGGATAAATGGTCAGGAACGGACTGCCGGCGTACTGATCGCTCCATACCCATTGGACGAATGTGGCCAGCCCGATGGTGACGAATGCCATCGTGTAGCCGAGCGTCGTATGCTGCCGCAGCTTCTGCGCTGTTTGGAGAATGCGGACAGCGGCCGCGGCGCCGGTCTTGTTGAAGAGCGGTGATTCTATCTGCCGCATGATGCGATATCACTGCGCAGGAACGCCGATCTGGCCGCCGCTTTCGCGGACGTCAATCCGTCTCATTCATACGACGCAGCGGTTAACGTCCGCCGATTGGTTATAGATGACTTTCGACCCACGTATCCATTATAGTTTCATACATACGGCGTCGCGCGTCCATTTGTGGTGCCACCGGATTTTACGCGGCCGAAGTTCCATAGGGGAGGTTTTGTCAATGTTGACGCTTTATTACGCTCCTGGCGCCTGCTCGATGGCGGCGCACATCGTGCTTGAGGAGAGCGGCGAGAAATACGAGCCCAAGAAGGTCGACCTCGCCGGCGGCGAGCAGCGCACGGAGGCCTACCTCAAGATCAATCCGCTCGGTCGCGTGCCGGCGTTGCGCCTCGATAGCGGCGAGCCGCTAGCCGAGAACACCGCCATTCTGCCGTATCTCGGCAAACGCTTCGACTTGTGGCCGAAAGATGCGCTCGCCGAGGCTAAGGCGCTGTGGTTGATCGGCTTCTTTGCCTCGAGCGTGCACCCGGCCCATGCTCATGTCGGACGTCCAGAGCGCTACACGGCGGACTCCAGCGCGTTCCCTGGTATTAAGGAAGCCGGCCTGAAAACGTTTCACGGCTATCTGAAGCAGATCGACGGCGTGTTGGCGAACCGCGAATGGTTTTCCGACAGCTACAGCGTGCTCGATCCTTACGGTTTCGTGTTCTACACCTGGGGTGTCCGCCGCGCGCTACCGATGGGTGAGTTGAAAAACTATACAGCGTTCAGGGGCCGCATGCTCAAACGCGCCGCCGTCGGCCGCGTGGTGGAGGACGAGAAGATCAAGGTATGAATCTCGGCGTTTCCCCGGATGCGGTGCAGCACGAAGTGGTGCACTGCTGATCCGGGATCGTCGGAGACTCCGAATCTGCCACGATCACGGGTTTGCAGCGCACCACTCCGTTCCGCTTCGTGCTGTGCTACGACCGGGAAACGCTCACGATAAGAATGTAAGAATCGACAGTCAGCAGGAAGCTGGAAGGAGTACGTCAATGGCCAAAATAACCTGGGATCACATTCATCTGCGCACCACCAATCCGGAAGCGATGGCGCAATGGTTCGAAAAAATGCTCGGCGCCGAGGTCGTTCGCAGCACGCAGCAAGGCCAGCCGCGCATCGATCTCAAGCTCGGCGGCGCCAATATCTTCATTGCGCCGGTGAAAGACGGCGACGGCACCAACGCGGCACCGGCCATTCCTTACCGCGGCCTCGATCATTTCGGCTTAGCGGTGAGCGGCATCGACGCGATTGCCGCTGATCTGAAAGCCAAGGGCGTCCAGTTCACCCGCGAGCCGACAACGGTGCGGCCGGGCGTGCGCATCTGCTTCATCCGCGCGCCCGAGGGCGTATCGATCGAGCTGCTCGACCGCGACGCTAAATACACCAGCGCGGCGGCATAACGCACGCAAACCGCGTTATTCGAGATATTTGCTCGGCGGGAAATCGCGTGAGAACGGCGGCTGCTTGACGAACTGTGCGGGATCGTAGGTCCAAAACTGACTGACCTGCGGATAGGTCTTGAGGATGGTGTTTTCCAGCTTGCCGTTCACGCGCGCCACTTTGCGGATGGAGATATCGAGGATCGGCGTGCCGTATTCGTCGAGGTGCACCGGCCCGATCGGGCCGTGCGTCAGGCGGACCTCGCGCAACGCCTTGAGGAATGCCGCGGCGTCTGCAGTGTTGCCGCCGGTCGATGCGAGTGCCTGCTCGATGATCAGCAGTGCCGTGTACGGACCGGCGGTGTAGAATCCGGGATCATGATGATAGGCGGCGTTGATGCCGGCGACGAATTTCTTGTTGTCCGGCGTGTCGAGCCCGGCGGCATACCAGCCGGCGCTGTAGACGCCGACTGCCTCATCGCCCATCAGCTTGAGAATGCCCTCGTCGGTGCTCGTGGTGTTGCCGAGCACGGCGAGCTTGGCTTTGAGCCCGTAATCGCTGAATTGCTTAAGGAAGCGTAGCGGATTGATGCCAGCGAATCCCATATAGATGCCGTCGATGTCGGTCTTAATCTGCGCCAGATAAGGCGCATATTCCGGCGCGTTGAGCGGCGGCCAAAGCTTCTGCACGATCTTGCCGCCGGCTGCTTCGAAGGCGAGCTGGAATCCGCCGGCGCCCTCGTAGCCGTAGGTGAAATCTTCTGCGACGATCGCCATGCGCTTATAACCGAGCGTCTTGGCCGCATAATCGCCGAGCGGGAAGGTCACCTGCGGCGCGGTGCCGAAGGCGTGCAGCACCCACGGGTTCACAGGATGCGCCTTCAGATCGACGGTCGCTGCCGAGGTCGTGGTGATGAGCGGGACCTTCGTCTGGCGGATGTAGCCGTCCATCGCCAGCGCTTCATTGGTCGCCAGTGGACCGATTATCACCGGCACCTTGTAACGCTCGACCAGCTCCTGGGTCTTGGTCCGCGCCAGCGACGTGTTGCCAGCGGTGTCCTGTCTGATCAGATCGACCTTGCGGCCGGCGATCATGCCGCCGCGCTCCTGCAGAAACAGTGCCGCGCCTTCTTCCTGTTGTTTGCCGCCGGCGGCGAGCGGACCGGTATCGACGGTGAGAAATCCGATCTTGAGCGGCTCCGCCGGTTGTGCAAACGCAACGCGCGCCGGCAATGTGCCGATGGCCGCCGCACCCGCCAGCAGCGCGCGGCGCGAGACTGCTTGCTTCCTCTTGCGATGTATCATCCTCCCACTCCCCAAATCTGTTCCGGTATTTACACGATATTTTGGCACGAGTGCAGTTTAGTGCCGCCGCAGAAAATCCAAAACCTTGTCGTTGAACGCGCCGGGCTGCTCCCACGCCATGGCGTGGCCGGCGTCATGGATGACAGCCCATTCGTGTTTTTTCAGGTACGCCGCCCAGATGCGCATCAATGCCGGCGGGGCGAGCAGATCGGCATCGGCGGCGATCACCAGCGTCGGCGTGGCAATGCTCGCAAGCTTGGCGAACGTGTTCGGACTGCGCAGCGGCTGCTCCGAAGCGTCGGGTTGCCGCGAATGCCGCTCTATCTCGATCCAGCGTTCGGTGCCCTCAGTGTCGGCGCCGCGATAGGACGGCCCGACTTCCCGATAATGCGCGGCATGCCTCCTGATATCCGGAATGGCGATCCGCGCGATGAAGTCTGCGATCTCCTGGTCGGCGATCTTCAGCGTGCTGGCGCCGATGATGAGGCTGCGAAGCCGTCGCGGCCGCCACGCCGCGTAATCAGCGGCGGCAAATCCGCCGCCGGCGATGCCAAGCAGGTGGAACGTACCGATCTTGAGATGATCGGCGAGCGCATCGAGATCGCCGGCAATGCTGCCCGGCTGCGGCCCCGATGCCGGATCGGCCACGCTGTTGCCCCAGCCGCGGCGATCGTAGGCGATGACGCGGTAGCCGGCCTGCGCGAAGGCGCTGGTTTGCTTCTCCCAGATCGCGGTGTTGCTGGTGTTGGGGTGGAGGAGAACGATCGGTACACCGCTGCCGCCGCTGTCGGTGAACCATAATTTCACTCCGGCAAGCGCTGCATAGACGCCGTTCGCAGTGTGGGCGGCGGTCATTTGTTGCTCCGCAATGCGGGCGTGCCGGCTGCGCTAGACAACCGGAGAGACGTGTTCGAGCACCTTCGACCGCGTCTCGATGGCGAAGAAGAAGGCGACGACGGCGCCCATCAGCGCGAACAGTCCGAACATTACAAAGACGGCGTTGATGCCGTAATACGGTAGCACCCATCCGACCACGGTCGTGCCGACCACGGAGGCGCCGCGCTGCCAGGCGCTGGCGACTCCGCCGCCGAGCGCGCGCAGATGCGTCGGATAGATTTCGGCCGTGTAGGTCGCCAGCGACAAGAGCGTGGAGCTGAGAAAGAAGAATCCGCCGGTGGCGATTGCGAGGGTGCCGGCGGCGCTGAGCTGCGGCAGAAAAGCGAAGGAGAGGAGA
>JASHRW010000348.1 GCA_030037065.1 Xanthobacteraceae bacterium | reverse complement strand
AGGGGCTTGAGCAGTTTCGGCGCGCCGGTCCGATCGACCAGCAAAGTTTCGGCTGCTCCGCATACGCCGGTCCGGCGCATTTTGGCGTTGAGCACGATTGCCTTAGCCATGGAGAGCTTGGCTTTGCCGTCTACATAGACGTGGCAGACGCCTTCCAGATGGGCGAAGACCGGAACGCGGGCTTCAGTCTGCACCCGGCCTACCAGGCTTTTGCCGCCACGCGGAACGATCACGTCGATCGCGCCGCCCAGCCCGGAAAGCATCATGCCGACGGCATCGCGATCGCGCGTCGGCACCAATGTGATTGCCGCTTTGGGCAGTCCGGCTTCGACGAGACCCGAAACCATGGCGGCATGGATCGCCCGCGAGGAACGGAAGCTCTCCGAACCGCCGCGAAGGATCACGGCATTGCCGGCCTTCAGACACAGCGAACCGGCATCCGCCGTCACGTTCGGCCGGCTCTCGTAGATCACCCCAACCACGCCCAGCGGCACGCGCATACGCTCGATGCGCATGCCGTTGGGTCGCCGCCATGCGGCCATGATATTGCCGACTGGGTCCTTGAGCTTACGGATTACATCGAGCCCGGCAGCCATTGCCTCAATAGCGGCCGGGGTGAGCGTCATACGGTCGAGAAAAGCCGAGTTGGCGCCCGCCGCCTTCGCCTCTGCCACGTCATCGGCGTTGGCGGCAAGGATTGCGGCGTCGGAGGCGCGGATAGCCTTGGCCATGGCGGCAAGGGCGCGATTTTTTTGCGCAGCCGGGGCGAGCGCGAGCAACCGCGCCGCTTGGCGCGCGTCACGGCCGAGGGCGCGCATCGTCAATTCCAGGTTTTCGGCGCTAGGCACCGCCTTGAGCGGAGCGTTCATGGCCTTGATCCGTCTAGTATTGTCGGCTTTCTAGCATGTTTGGCGGGGCACGGCGAGGCGTCGCGACGGCGCGAGCTGTCCACAGCCTTCCACAGCAATCCGCGCATGACGGCCGAAAACCCGGAACCCCGCCGTTAGATGGCTCGTTGTGCCTTCCGGATTTTCAAAGTGGAGGCTGCGATGGCCACGGAACGTCACGCGAGCGGTCTACCGACACGTTTTGCGCTTGGTACCGTCTACGTGATTGAGGGGCGCGGCGGTGAATATGGGCATCTGAGGATCTCGGCGCGCTATGTGGTCACTCCCAGCGGGCAGCGGATCGACGTCATGCCCCGCTTGGAGCGGTTGCGAGTGGTTCGCGGCCGCGGCCGCCGGCCCGCTCTCGATCACGGCTGCGGCCAAAAACGCATGCCGAAGCCGCCTAAAGGCGCACCAAAAGAAATTTCGCCCTCGGCAAAAAATTTGCGATCGCGCCAGGAACCAACCCGCGAGGGCCACGTTAGTCGGTAGGCGCCGGGCGAAGCCCCCCAGCCCCTCACCCTCAATCACCCGGCGTCGAACCCCGGTCGCGTTAGCGGCCGGGGTTCACCCTTTGGCAACCGCGTTCCCAACCTCTGTTCCTGGCTGCGGAACTCAAAGGCGCCCAGTCGGTTGATGGCACGTTGTGTGAGCAAGTTGCGTCTTCAGGTTGCGTCTAAGGGGGCCGGGCGTGCGGATCCATCCTGCGGGATGACGCCCGGCTCCTCATCGCGTTGAGTTTGCAAGTCAGCCAGCGACGACCAGATTGTCGCGATGAACCATTTCGGCCCGGCCGCTGAAGCCCAGGATTGAGGCAATATCGGCCGACGCGCGACCCCTTATCTTTTGCGCATCGTTGGCGTCGTAAGCGCACAGGCCGCGGCCGATCTCGGCCCCGTCCGGACCGCGGATGATCACCGCATCACCGCGCTCAAACCCGCCGTCGACTCGTACCACGCCGACCGGCAGCAGGCTGTTGCCGCGCCGCAGCGCGGCCACGGCGCCGGCGTCGATGGTGAGCGTGCCCTTGGGCTCTAGCGATCCGGCGATCCATTTCTTGCGTGCGGTGACCGGGTTTCCGGCGGCTATGAACCAGGTGCAACGCGCGCCTTCGCCAATCGACCGCAGCGGATAGTCGACGTGGCCTGATGCGATAATCAGGTGTGCGCCGGCCCCGGTCGCGATTTTCGCCGCTTCGATTTTGGTTTGCATGCCGCCGCGGGAGAGTTCCGAGCCGGCGGCGCCGGCCATCGCCTCGATGCTTGGCGTGATGCGCTCGACCCGCGGCACGTGGTGCGCCGCCGCGCTGGTGTCGGGCGGCGCGTCATACAAGCCGTCGATATCGGAAAGCAGCACCAGGAGGTCGGCGCTCAGCATCGTCGCCACGCGCGCGGCGAGCCGGTCGTTGTCGCCGTAGCGAATTTCGCTGGTCGCGACCGTATCGTTTTCGTTGATGACCGGCACCGCCCGCCATTCCAGAAGCTTGTCGATGGTCGAGCGGGCATTGAGATAGCGGCGCCGCTCTTCGGTATCGCCAAGCGTCACCAGCACTTGGCCGGCGGTTAGGCCGTGCCGCGACAATGCTTCGGCCCAGGTTCGCGCCAGCGCGATCTGGCCGACCGCCGCGGCGGCCTGACTGTCTTCAAGCCTCATCTGGCCGGGCGGCAGCTTGAGCACGGCGCGGCCGAGCGCGATGGCCCCCGACGACACGACCAGAATATCGCGGCCATTGCCGTGCAGCGCGGCGAGGTCGGCGGCCAGCGAAGCGAGCCACGATTCTCTCAGTCGGCCGGCTTGCGAGTCGACCAAGAGCGAGGAGCCGACCTTCACGACGATGCGGCGGAAATCCTGGAGGCGTGGCGTGCTCATGACAGATCGAACGGATTGCGTCGCCGTTCACGCTTTTGGCGCGCGCACCTCGACGCCGGCGCGTTTCTCGATCGGTTTGACGACCTCGGTGATGTCGCTTTCCGATCCAAGCTCGTCGCACGTGAGCTTAAGGAGTGCGGCGACGGCTTCGATCGCTTGCACCGGCACGCCGAGCGCCTTGGCTTCGGAGATGAACAGGTTCACGTCTTTGAGCATCAGCCCGGCGGTGAAACCTTGATTGAAGGTACGCGGAATGACGACCTCGGGAAATTTCTGCTCGGTCGCGGTACTGCGTCCCGAGCTGGCATTGATGACCTCGACCATCACGCGCGGATCGAGACCGGCTTTTACGCCGGTGACGAACGATTCCGATGTCGACACGGTGGCCGCCGCGGACAGCACGTTGTTGCAGAGCTTCATCGTTTGCCCGGCGCCCGGCTTCTCGCCGATATAGAAAAACTTGCCGATCACTTTCAACGCCGGCTCGACGGCCGCGACATCGGCGCGCGGCCCTGAGGCCATCACGGCGACCGTGCCTTTGGCGGCGCCGCGCACGCCGCCTGAGACCGGCGCGTCGATCTGCACGATGTTCTTCGCCGCGAGCAACTTGAAGATACGCTGCGCCATAACCGAGCCGGTGGTCGACAGGTCGACAAAGCGGCGTACGCGCTTGCCTTCGATCACGCCGTCCGGCCCGGTCGCTACTTTGAGTACGATATCCGGCGTCGGCAGGCTGACTATCACGGTTTCGGCAGCGTCGGCGACCTCTTTGGGCGAGCGCGCCGCGGTCGCGCCGAGCGCGGCGATGTTGCCGATCGCCTCCTGGCGGATGTCGTAGATGATGACTTTGTGGCCGGCCTCGACCAGCCGCCGCGCCATGTGCGCGCCCATATTGCCGAGGCCGATGAATCCGATGTCCATGGCGAAACGCTCTCCTTGCTGTTCCCTCCCCCTTGTGGTGAGGGGTGGATAGGTTTTGCGCGAACGTGGTCGACAGTGCTTATCGACCCCCCTCCCTACCCTCCCCTACAAGGGGGGAGGGAACAAGTGCTGAAAATTCCGCCCGCACCTTTTCGGTGTGCGCACCCAGCGCCGGCACCGGCCCGTAGCGCCGCGCGGACGAGGCGTGCTGCTCGGCCGGCGCCGGATATGACACAGGCCCGGTCGGCGTGCCGACGGTGATGCGGCGCAGATGCGGGTGGTGCCCGAGATCGGCTGGGCTGTTGACCCGCGCGAAGGCGATATCGGCGGCCGCCAGCTTTTGCTCCAAAGCGTCGGCGTCATGGGCGGCGAACACCGAGCCAACCTTGCCATCGGTATCGCTGCGGCGTTTGACGCGATCGACGTTGGTGGCAAAGGCCGGATCGGCGGCAAGCGCCGCATCGCCCAAAACCTTTTCCGCCAGCACGCGCCATTCCCGGTCGCTTTGGATGGAAATGAGAACATCGACGCCGTCGCGGCTGCGAAACGCGCCGTAAGGCGCGATCGAGGTGTGAGCGAGGCCGACGCGACGCGGCGGCGCGCCCGCTTCCTGCTGCAACAACGGTACCGCCATCCAATCGGCCATGGCGTCGAACATCGAGATCGACAGCTCGGCGCCTTCACCGGTGCGTTGCCGCCCTATCAACGCTTCGAGAACCGCCTCGTAGGCGTTCATGCCGGAGGCGATGTCGCAGACCGAAACGCCGACCCGCGACGGTTCAACGGTGCCGGTGATCGAGGCAAGGCCTGACTCGGCCTGGATCAGCATGTCGTAGGCTTTTCGTTGTGCCAGCGGGCCGGTGTCGCCGTACCCGGTAATCGAGCAGCATATGAGCCGCGGATGTTTTTCGCGCAGCTTGTTGATCGGGAAGCCCAGCTTGCCTACCGCTCCTGGCTTCAGATTCTGCACGAACACGTCGGCGCGGGCGATCATGGCGCCGAGCAGCGCCTTGTCCTCTGCTTTGGTGAGATCGAGCACGACGGATTGCTTGCCGCGATTGAGCCAGACGAAATAGCTGCATTCGCCGTGCACGAGCTTGTCGTAGTAACGGCCGAAATCGCCTTCCGGCCGCTCGATCTTGATGACGCGCGCGCCAGCGTCCGCCAGCCGGCAGGTACACATCGGCGCGGCGACGGCCTGTTCGAGCGAGACGACGAGGAGGCCTTCAAGCGGACGCGACATCTCAGTATGACCGGGGCAGCCCGAGCACGTGCTCGGCGATGTAGGAGAGCACCAGATTGGTCGAGATCGGCGCCACCGTATAGAGCCGCGTCTCGCGGAATTTGCGCTCGATGTCGAATTCCTCGGCGAAGCCGAAGCCGCCGTGCGTTTGCACGCACATGTCGGCCGCAGCCCAGGAGGCTTCGGCGGCGAGTTGTTTGGCCATGTTGGCTTCGGCGCCACATTCCTTGCCGGCTTCGTAGAGCGTGGCGGCTTCGTGAACCATCAGTTCGGCAGCGCGCAGGCCCATATAGCAGCGCGCGATCGGAAACTGCACGCCTTGGTTCTGGCCGATAGGCCGACCGAACACGGCGCGCTCGCCGGCGTACTTCGTCGCTTTATCGATGAACCATTTGGCGTCGCCAATGCATTCGGCGCCGATCAAGATGCGCTCGGCATTCATGCCAGAAAGGATATAGCGAAAGCCTTCGCCCTCCTTGCCGATCATGTTTTCCGCCGGCACCCGCAGGTTCTCGAAGAACACTTCGGTGGTGGCGTGATTCATCATGGTGCGGATCGGCCGGATGGTGAGGCCGTGCCCTTTGGCTTCCCGCATGTCGACGAGAAACACCGACAGGCCCGCAGTGCGCGATACCCCGCCTCTACCCTCCCCCGCTTGCGGGGGAGGGTAGGCTGGGGGGCGCGGCGTGGTGCGCGCCAGAAGCAGCATGAGGTCGGAATGCTCAGCGCGCGAGGTCCAGATCTTCTGGCCGTTGACGATGTAATGGTCGCTGTCACGCACGGCCGCGGTGCGCAGGCTCAACGTGTCGGTGCCGGAGGTCGGCTCGGTGACGCCGAAGGCCTGCAAGCGCAACTCGCCTCGCGCGATCGCTGGCAGATAGCGCGCCTTCTGCTCGGCGCTGCCGTGCCGCAGCAGCGTGCCCATCGTGTACATCTGCGCGTGGCAGGCGGCGCCATTGCAGCCCGACGCCTGAATTTCTTCCATGATGGCGACTGCGGCGCGCATGGTCAGTCCGCTGCCGCCGTATTCCTCGGGGATCAGCGCCGCCAAAAACCCTGCTTTGGTGAGTTCGGCAACGAACTTTTCCGGATAAGCGCGCTCGCGATCGAGCGCCCGCCAATATTCGCCGGGAAAATTTGCGCAGAGCGCGCGGACCGCTTCGCGGATCGCCGCCAGCTCGGCGCTTTCGCTCACGATCCGACCTCGGCGCGGCCGTTATTGACGACGATGACGTCGCGCTCGACCACGCGGGTGCGGAAACTCACCACGGCGCCGTCGCGCCACGTCTCGGTGCGCAGCGTCTCGCCGGGGAAGACCGGCGCGGTGAAGCGGCAGGCGAAGGCAACGAGCTTCGCCGGATCGTAGCCGCACATGGTCTTCAGCACCGCGTGGCCGGCGAAGCCGAAATTACCGAGGCCGTGCATGATCGGCCGCTTGTAGCCGGCCTGTTTCGCCACCGCCGGTTCGGCGTGCAGCGGATTGCGGTCGCCCGACAGCCGATAGATCAGCGCCGTTTCCGGGCGCGTCGTGAGATCGCAGACCGCATCGGGCGCGCGCGTGGGGATCGGATGCGGCTCGGGCGCGATGCGCGGCGGGCCGCCGAAACCGCCGTCGGCACGGCAAAACGTGGTCTGCGTCACAGTGGCGATCGGTTCGCCGGTCGCCCTGTCGGTCACTTTGCGCTCGGTGAAAATGAGAGCGCCCTTGCCAGCGCCCTTGTCGACCACTTCGATGATGCGCTGCTTGCCGATCACGGTGTTCTGAGCCTTCAACGGCTGATGCAGCCGCACGCCCTGCTCGCCGTTGACGATCCGCACCCAATCGATGCCGGTGTCGCGATCACGCATCCAAAAACCGGGATGGCCGAGCACGGCGCCCATGGTCGGCAGCACTTTCAGATTCTTCTCGTAAACGAAGGCCAGCTCGTCCTCGTTCATCGGGTCCTGGCCGAGGCCGACGCCGAGTGCGTAGAGGATGCAGTCCTTCGATGTGTAAGTCTGCTCGGCCGGCGGAATTTCGAGCGCCATCAGCTTGTCGTAGACGATGGTCATTCGGTTTTCCTCTCACTGTCATCATCCGCGAAGGCGGATGATCCAGTACTCGTGGCATCTAAAGGCTTGCTCGGCCTCTTCTGATTACTGGATGCCCCGCCTGCGCGGGGCATGACAAGTCCTACACCGGGTCCCACGAAAAGACATCGCCCGAGCGTTCCAGCGGCGTGAACGACGACGCAAACGCGCCCTTGAGTTGCGCATCGATCTTTTCCGGCGTCCAGCCGTCCGAGCGGTGCAACGTGCGGATCGGACGGTTCTGGCCGAACAGATAGATTTCGTTATTGCGCACCGAAAAAATCTGGCCGGAAATGCCGTCGGCGCGGTCGGAGCCGAGATAGACGGCGAGCGGGGCGATCTTTTCCGGCGTCATCTCACGGATGCGGGCGACGCGCGCTTTTTCCTCCTCGGTCTCGGCCGGGATCGAATCGATCATGCGCGTCCAGGCGAACGGCGCGATGCAGTTCGAGCGCACGTTAAAGCGTGCCATGTCGAGCGCGATGCCGCGCGACAATCCGACGATGCCGAGCTTCGCCGCCATGTAATTGGCTTGGCCGAAATTGCCGACCAGACCCGAGGTCGATGTCATGTGCACGAAGCTGCCGGAGTTCTGCTCGCGGAAATGCACCGCGCAAGCGCGGCTCATGTTGAAGCTGCCGTGCAAGTGCACGGCGATCACGTCCGACCAGTCGGACCAGCTCATGCGGTGAAAGATACGGTCGCGCAGGATGCCGGCGTTGTTGACCAGGATATCGACGCGGCCGAAGGTGTCGAGCGCGGTCTTTATGATCTTGTCGGCATTGCCCGGTTCGCTGATCGACAGGGTCGAGGCGATCGCCTGGCCGCCCGCCTTTTTGATCTCGTCGACGACCTGCTGCGCAGGCCCGACATCGGTGCCGGCGCCGTCGAGGCCCGCGCCGATGTCGCAGACCACGACGCGCGCTCCCTCGGCCGCCATGAGCAGCGCGATGCCGCGCCCAATGCCGCGCCCCGCCCCAGTGACGATGGCGACCTTTCCGGAAACCATGTTTGGCATTGAAGTCCTCATAATCCATTCCCTCCCCCTTGCAGGGGGAGGGAATTAAAATTAGCCCCAAACCTCGCGCGCGACCTCGGCGATCATTCGCAGCTTCGCCCACTGTTCGTCCGCGGCGAGGATATTGCCTTCCTCGGTCGAGGCGAAGCCGCATTGCGGCGACAAGCAAAGCTGGTCGAGATCGACAAACTTGGCAGCTTCCTCGATGCGGCGCTTGATCGCGTCTTTGCCTTCCAGCGTGCCAGATTTCGTCGTCACCAAGCCGAGCACGGCGACACGGCCTTTCTGCAACCGGCGCAACGGCTCAAAGCCGCCGGCACGGGCCGTGTCGAATTCCAGGAAATAGCCGTGGACCTTGAGCTTATCGAACAGAATCTCCGCGACGGCCTCGTAGCCGCCGGTCCCCATGAAGGTCGATTTGTAATTGCCGCGACACTGATGCAACGTGATCGTCATGTCCGGCGGGGCATCGGAGATCGCAGCATTGATAACATCGCCGTAGAGCGGCCCGAGCGCGTCCGGATCGTCGCCGCGATCCTTCATCTGCTGGCGGTATTTCGCATCGGCC
>JASHRW010000347.1 GCA_030037065.1 Xanthobacteraceae bacterium | reverse complement strand
CGACGCTCGATCCTGGCTACGACGTCGCCTTCTTCGACGGCCAATCGCCGTCGCCGGCGTTGCACAAGGCGTTGCGCGGGTTACTGCGCAAGGGTGGCACCCTCATTACCGCCAACCTGAATCATCGCAACACGCCGGAGGCGGTGCGCAAGGCGCTGTTCGACCGCAAATCCTGGCGCAGCGCGTTGGTCGACGAGGGCGGCGAGACCGCGATCAGCGTCAAGCTTTAACTGCGGCGGGAATGGCAGCGCCACCGCATTCATGATACGACGGCTCAGCCAAACGGGGGGTCATCGCCATGTCGCTTCAGGCAGTCCTGCTGCCGTTGTTCGTTGAGGTGCTTCTCACCCTCGCGCTCTGGATCTGGATGGCCGGCTTACGGACACGCGATTTGGGTTCCGGTGGCGTGCGGCCCGAGAGTATTGCGCTACGCGAGCCGAACTGGTCGAAGCAAACGCTGCAGGTGGCGTATTCGTTTTCCAATCAGTTCGAGTTGCCGGTACTCTTTTATGTTCTCACTATTCTCGCTTATGTAACTCACAAAGCCGGCGTGGCGTTCGTCATTCTGGCCTGGATATTCGTCATCTTTCGGTTACTCCATGCGTACGTTCACACGACCCGCAATGTGGTGAGAGTGCGAGGGACGCTGTACGGCATTGCCGCCTTCGCCCTTCTCATCAATTGGGTCATCTATATCGTCGAAGTGCTGACCAGCCCCTGGGTGTAAAGCCATGCCGATCGATATTTGTCATCCGACCGCGCCGCACGAGAAGCTTCGACTGCCGGAATGGTACGTTTCGTCGCTCATGATGGACCGTGCGCTCGATGCGGTCGTGCGGCGCGTGCGAAAATTGGACCGCAAGCACGACATTCCTTATCTCGCCGGCTATAGCCTCGACGGCAAGATTATCTACATCGACCGGCACATGCCGAAATCCTTCAAGTTCCGCGGCCGCACCATCGACACGGACCGCTTTCTCATCCTGCATGAAGAAGTGGAAAAAACGCTGATCGATCAGCTTGGCCTGCACTATCTGCATGCCCACCAGATCGCGACGCGCGCCGAGGAGGCCGCCGTGCGCGCCGCCAACGTCGAGTGGCACGCCTACGACCGCTTCATGCAGAAATACGTCAAGCGCATCGGTGACGAGCGTTTGACGAAGGTG
The DNA here is from genome assembly GCA_030037065.1 of Xanthobacteraceae bacterium. Taxonomy (GTDB): domain Bacteria; phylum Pseudomonadota; class Alphaproteobacteria; order Rhizobiales; family Xanthobacteraceae; genus BOG-931. The sequence goes on along the minus strand of JASHRW010000347.1, from coordinate 2,889 downwards.
CCCAAGGATCTCGATCTCAAGCCTTATCGCGACGAACACGATGACGATCTCTTGCAGCGCATGTTGAAGAGCGTGCGCGCCGGCAACGCGCCGAAAGGCCTTCATGTTCACGATCTGGCCGAGGCGATCGCCGAGTTGCGCAAGCAGGTGCGGCGCCATGAAACACCGTCAACCGAGCGAGCCAACGCCATCAAACGCGCAAAGCAGTAACGCGAGCGAAACGTCCGCGGTTTCGCTCGGAGTGCCTGTATGACTCCCGCCGCTCGGCTGTCCGCGGCCATCGAAGTATTTGCCGACATTGACGCGCGGCGGCGACCGGCGGCCGACGCGCTCAAGGATTGGGGCCTTTCTCATCGCTTTGCTGGCTCGTCGGACCGCGCCGCCATCGCCGGCCTCGTCTACGACGCGCTGCGGCGCAAAGCTTCGTCCGCATGGTTGATGGGTGAGGCGAGCCCGCGCGCCGCGCTTCTCGGCATGCTCGCCCGCGAACGCGGTCTCGATGCCGCGTCCATCGAAGCGCTGTGCAGCGGCGCGCGCTTTGCGCCGGCGCCGCTGACGCAAGCAGAAAAGACGGCACTCGCATCCAACTCGCTCGCTGGTGCGTCGGCGGCTGTTGCCGGGGATTATCCGGAATGGCTCGACCCGCATTTGGCGCGCGTGTTCGGCGATGAACGCGCCGCCGAGGGCGCCGCGCTCGCCACCCGCGCGCCGCTCGATCTGCGCGTCAACACGCTCAAGACCGAGCGCGACGAGGTTCTGCCCAAGCTTGCGCATCTTGCCGCCGAGCCGACGCGCTGGTCGCCGAATGGACTGCGCATCCGGCTGTCAGCGGACGCTAAAAATCCGGCGATCCATGCCGAGCCGGCGTTTCGCAAGGGCGAGATCGAAATCCAGGACGAAGGCTCGCAGCTTGCCGCGCTGTTTGCCGGCGCCAAGCCCGGCGAGCAGGTGGTCGATCTGGCGGCCGGAGCCGGCGGCAAAACGCTGGCGCTCGCCGCTGCGATGGAAAACCGCGGCCAGATTTACGCCACCGATATCGACAAGCGCCAGCTCGTGCCGATCCATGAGCGAATCGCGCGGGCCGGTGCCCGTAACATCCAGGTACGCACGCCGCGCGGTCCCCCACCCATTCCCTCCCCCGCAAGCGGGGGAGGGTCAGGGTGGGGGCTCGCCGATCTCAACGGCCGGGCAGACCTCGTCGTCATCGACGCGCCCTGCACCGGTACCGGCACCTGGCGGCGCAACCCGGACGCCAAATGGCGTGTTCGCCCGGGCGCGCTCGCCGAGCGATTGAAGCAGCAGGCGGCGCTGCTCGATCGCGCCGCGACGCTCACCAAAGCGGGCGGGCGCATCGCTTACATCACCTGCTCCGTGCTGGAAGAAGAGAACGGCGATCAGGTGCGGGACTTTATCAGCCGGCATCCGCAATTTTCCGTGGAAAAGCCTGCCAATAGCGCCCAGGCGCTCGGCGAGCGCGGCTATCTGTTCTCCCGCGCCGTCCTTATCTCCGCCGCAGGCTGGCTGATGACGCCGCGGCGGACCGACACCGACGGGTTCTTCATAAGTCTCATCCGCCGCACGGCATGACTTCCGCGCCGAGAGTGTGTAAAACCTCCTATGGCGACTCACGACAAAATTCTCATCATCGATTTCGGCTCGCAGGTGACGCAGCTGATCGCGCGGCGCGTGCGCGAGGAGCGCGTCTATTGCGAGATTGTGCCGTTCCAGAAGGCGGAAGCGGCATTTGCGGAGATGAAGCCCAAGGGCGTGATTCTGTCCGGCGGCCCGGCCTCGGTTCTCGATAAGGACGCGCCGTTGGCGCCGCCGTCGATCTATACGGCCGGCATGCCGGTGCTCGGCATCTGCTACGGCGAGCAGGCCATGGCGGCGCAATTGGGCGGCAAGGTTGAAGGCGGTCATCACCGCGAGTTCGGCCGCGCCGAGGTCGAGCTGACGCGCGCGTCAACGCTCACCCAGGGTGTTTGGACGGTCGGTCAGCGCTATCCGGTGTGGATGAGTCACGGCGACCGCGTCACCGACTTGCCCAAGGGTTTTGCGGTGACCGGCACGTCGTCGAACGCGCCGATTGCCATGATCGCCGACGAGGAGCGCAAGTTCTACGCCACGCAATTCCATCTCGAAGTCGTGCACACGCCGCACGGCGCGGCGCTCATTCGCAATTTCGTGCGCAAGATTGCCGGATGCACCGGCGACTGGACCATGCGCGCCTTCAAGGACGAGGCGATCGAAAAGATCCGCAAGCAGGTCGGCAAGGGCAAGGTGATTTGCGGGCTGTCCGGCGGCGTCGATTCCACGGTCGCCGCTGTGCTGATCCACGAGGCGATCGGCGATCAGCTCACCTGCGTGTTCGTCGATCACGGGCTTCTGCGATTGGGCGAAGGCGAGCGCGTGGTCGCGCTGTTCCGTGGTCACTACAACATTCCGCTCATTCACGTGGAGGCGGAGGACTTATTTTTGAAAGAGCTCGCCGGGGTGGCGGAACCGGAGCAGAAGCGCAAGATCATCGGCAAGCTTTTCATCGACGTGTTCGAGGCCGAGGCGAAGAAAATCGGCGGCGCCAAATTTCTGGCGCAAGGCACGCTCTACCCCGACGTTATCGAGAGCGTGTCGTTCACCGGCGGTCCGTCGGTGACGATCAAGTCGCACCACAATGTCGGCGGGCTGCCCGAGCGCATGAACCTGAAACTGGTCGAACCGTTGCGCGAATTGTTCAAGGACGAAGTGCGCGCGCTCGGCCGCGAGCTGGGACTGCCCGACGCATTCGTCGGCCGCCATCCGTTTCCCGGCCCGGGGCTTGCCATCCGTTGCCCGGGCGAAATCACCCGTGAGCGCCTCGACATCCTCCGCCTCGCCGACGACATCTTCATC
>JASHRW010000346.1 GCA_030037065.1 Xanthobacteraceae bacterium | reverse complement strand
GATATTGACGATCACGCCGCGGCGGCGCCTTTCCATTTCTTTCAGATAATGCCGGGTCAGGCCGACATAGCCGAACACCTTCAAATCGAAGCCTTCGCGCCAAGCCGGCTCGTCGACGTCGTGGATATTGCCGCCCGGAATGGCGCCGGCGTTGTTGACCAGAATGTCGACGTCGGGAAAAGTCTTGTACACGCGCTCGCGCGCCGCGGCATCGGCCAAGTCGGCGGCCAAGGTCTGTGCCCTCACTCCGGATGCGGCGCCGATGGCGGCGGCTTCCTTTTTCAGCGCGTCGGCGGAACGCGCCACCAGACAGACATGGACGCCCTCGCGCGCGAACCATTGCGCTACCGCGAGCCCGATACCCTTCGAGGAGCCGGTAATAAGCGCCGTGCGGCCGTTGAGCTTCAAATCCATCGTTTCCTCCCGGCTTGACGAGGTTGCATCTTACAGCGCCACCTGGGCGAGACCAGTCATGCCCTCGCTCCTCTTCACTCGCCCGCTCGATCCGTTAAAGTGCCGCCCGCCATCGCCGCGCCGGAGAGTATCGCGCCATGAAGGAAGACGTCGTCAGCTTTCAGTCGGCAGGTTTGCGCCTGCATGGAATTGTCAACGTGCCGGACGGCGCGCGTCCGGGCGAGCGGCGCGCGGCGTTTCTGGTGCTGCACGGTTTCGGCTCCAACAGCGCGAGTCCGACCTGCATCGCGCCGGCCAAGGTGCTCAACGAGTTCGGCTATGTCACGCTGCGCTTCGACATGCGCGGCTGCGGCAAGAGCGAGGGCGAGTTTGGCCGCGTCATCTGCCTCGAACAGGTCGAGGACACCGGCAACGCGCTCGATTTTCTCAGCAAGCATCCGAACGTCGATCCCGGCCGCATCGCGGTGATCGGTTCGAGCTTCGGCGGCGCGGTCGGCGTCTACGCCGGCGGCACCAATCCGCGCATCGCCGCGGTGGTGTCAAACGGCGGCTGGGGCCACGGCGAGCGCAAATTCCGCGGTCAGCATGCCACTCCCGAGGCCTGGACGAAGTTCACAAAAATGCTGGAGGAGGGCAAAGCCCACCGCGCCCGCACCGGCCAATCGCTTATGGTGCCGCGCTATGACATCGTGCCGATCCCCGATCATGTCCGCGCCAATCTGGAGAAACAGGGCGTCGGCATGTTGGCGCCCGGCTCGGTGGAGACGTTTCCGGCCGAGACGGCACAGAGCATGTTCGACTTCCGGGCCGAGGAGGTGGTCGGCAAGATCGCGCCGCGCCCGCTCCTGCTCATCCATGCTGCCAAGGATTCGGTGACGCCCACCGAGCAATCGGTCGAAATGTTCAAGCGCGCCGGCCAGCCGGCCGAACTGCACCTGTTCTCCGGCCTCGATCATTTTCTGTTCGCAGAAAAATCGACGCGCGTGTGGAACATGCTGCGGCAATGGCTCGATACTTATTTCCCGGCGACGAAGTGACCCCCGAAGTTTTCTGCTCGCGGCGCACGACCCCCTCCTTAATCCTCCCCCTTTCGGGGGGAGGAAAAGAGCGGCCGGCCACTTTCGGTTTGTCGAAATCCGCGGGCGTCTAGCTGGCGCTTCTCTCGCCCTGAAAGGGGGGAGAGATGGAGTGGGGGTCCAACTGACTTGAAGGCAATTGAATGAAGCAACAAACAAACAACGGTAAGGCTAGCGTCCTCATCACCCACGAAGAACTGCACCGCTTCATCCGCGACGTTCTGATGGCGCTGGGCGCGCGGGACAGTGATGCGGCCGGCGTCGCTGACGGACTCGTGTGGTCTAACCTGCGCGGCGGCGACGGCCACGGCGTGTCGCGGCTGCCGCGCTATCTGCAAATGATAGAGCGCGGCGAGATCGACACCAAGGCACAGCCTCAGCTCGTCCATGACCGGCCGGCAACCTTCGTGATCGATAGTGGTCACGGTTTCGGGCCGGTGGCGTGCATGAAAGCGGCGACGCTCGCGGTCGAACGGGCCAAAGCCATCGGCGTCTGCTTCGGACTGGTGCGCGAAACCACCCATACCGGCGCCATCGGCCGCTACGCACAATGGATCGCGCAGCAAAATTGCGCCGCGCTCATCATCGGCGCCGGAGTCGGACCGATGGCGTTTCACGGCGCGCGCGTCGTCAGCATGGGCACCAATCCGATCGCCGTCGCGGTACCTACCGGCACAAACGGACCGATGCTGTTCGACATGGCGACTTCGACCATCTCCAACGGCAAGATCGTGCAGGCACGCACCACCGGCGCGGCGCTGCCGCCCGGCACCGTGCTCACCGGCGCGGGCGAGCCGACCACCGACCCGCGGCAGGCGGAAATTCTGCTGCCGCTCGGCGGCGCCAAGGGCTCAGGGCTAAGCCTGATGTTCGAAATGTTGGCGAGCGTGCTCGCCGCCGCGCCGATCTATGCGCGCGTGCTCGGCCGGGAAAAGCTCACCCGCAACGTGGCCAATCTCGCCATCCTCGCCCTCGACGTTGCAAGCTTCCGCCCGCTCGCCGATTTCGAACATGACGCCGACGCGCTCGTCGGCATCCTAAAATCGCTGCCGCGATTGGTAGGCTTCGACGAAATCACCATGCCGGGCGAGCGCTCCGCGCGCACCGAAACGGCGCGCCGCGAGAACGGCATCCCGATTCCCAGCAAGCTTTGGGAAGAGTTGCAACAAATTGCCAAGGCGCGTGCGGTCAAGATGGTGGCGGCCAAGTAGCCTTCCCGGCCGATGCCGCGATATCCACTTCGGCAACCGCGACATGTCCACCGCGTCATGCCGGCAGCAAATCATCCACAGCGGTCACAGGCCGGCGCGGTAACGAGATTTATTGCATTTTCTCAAACAATTGACTGGGTGTCGCCGGGCATGCTTGCTTGTTGCGTACCGGATCACTTCATTATTCAAGCAGTAGCGCGCCATGCCCAAACTCTACGAGGCCCTCGCCGAAGCGTTCCACGCGGAGGGCGTCGACACGCAGTTCGTCCTGATGGGCGACGGCAACATGCACTGGTCCACCGCCTTTGCCAAACTGCCGGGCGTGCATACCGTCCACGTACGGCACGAGCACGTGACCGTGGCGGCGGCGACAGCCTACAACGTGGCAACCGGCAAACTCGCCGTCGCCTCTGTCACCTGCGGCCCTGGCGTGACCCAGTTGATGACGGCGCTGCCGGCCGCGGTTCGCGCCCGCCTGCCGATGGTCGTGTTCGCCGGCGAGTCGCCGATCAACGCCAAGTTCTACAACCAGGCGATCGACCAGGCGCCGCTGGTGACGGCGACGGGTGCGCATTACATCGCCGCGCACAGCGTGCCGCGCATGATGGACTACGTGCGCGAGGCCTTCCACGTCGCCAAATACGAGCGCTGCCCGGTGGTGCTAGGCATTCCCTACGACCTGCAGAAGGTCGAATACATGGCTAACCAGCCCTATGAGACGTCGGCGATGTACCAGCCCAAGGTCGGGCGCATGCAGCCCGATCCCGCACTCGTGGCCAAGGCCGTCGAACACTTGGCCGCGGCCAAGCGGCCGATCATCCTCGGCGGCCGCGGCGTGCTATGGTCCGGCGCGCGCGATGCGGTGATCAAGCTCGCCGATCGCTGCGGCGCGCTGCTCTCCAACACGCTGCCCGTGCGCGGCCTTTTTCACGACCATCCGTTCGGACTCGGCACCACCGGCAGCTATTTCACGTCGTTGGGCCGGGAGATGTACGAGTCCGCCGATGTCGTGCTCGCGGTCGGCACCAGCCTGTCCTACTACGTCGGCGGCGGGCATTACTGGGGCAAGGCCATCAAGATCCAGTTGGACGATGCCCCACGCGGCTTGCGCGATGGCCAGCAGGCCGCCGACATCTACGTCCGATCGGATGCGCTCGCCGGCGTCGAGGCGATCCTTGCCGGCCTCGACAAAAAGGTCGGCGGCGGTAAGCCGACGGCGGCTTCCATCCGCTCCAAAGAACTGGCGCATCGCATCGCCACCGAGCCGGCGGACGCGATGCCGTTCGACATCGCGCCCGGACTGCTCGATCCACGCGAGGTGATCAAGGCGCTCGACCCGGTCATTCCCAAGGATTGGGACATCGTCGTCGGCGGCGGCCATCAGGCTTATTTCAACACCCAGATGCGCGGCCGGCCGGCGGAGCGCTACACCACGGTCCGTGAATTCGGCGCGGTCGGCAA